>CAYRZP010000175.1:0-1520 GCA_964428885.1 uncultured Lentisphaeraceae bacterium | reverse complement strand
CCGAGTGAAACCGCAACCTTGCGGCTTTTGCGTAAAATAAGATGCGTCGGCCCTGGCGTCGCCGGCGGAAAACGTACATGTCGCGGACCGCCCAGGATTTGCCCTTGAGCCGGTACGCGAACCATGTCAGAATGACACAAACCATAAGGAAAACAGACATGGACAACACGCTTGACTTCATCTGGACACGACGGAGCGTCCGGAAGTTCACACCGGAACCGGTCACGGACGCCGACCTGCAGTCCATCCTCGAAGCCGCGATGGCCGCCCCCTCAGCTTGCTGCAGAGACCCCTGGTCATTCATCGTCCTGCGCCAGGCCGGGCGCAAGGCTGTCGCCGCCTGTCTGCCCAACGGCGGTTTTCTGGCGGACGCGCCGCTGGGCATCATCGTCTGCGGCCACCAGCAACGCGCCCATGCGGCAAGCCTGTCCTACATGCTACAGGACTGCTCGGCCGCCATCGAGAACATCCTGCTCGCGGCAAACGCGCTCGGCCTCGGCAGTTGCTGGCTCGGCATCCATCCGCGCGAAGAGCGCATCGCCGCGCTGCGCGCGGCACTGAATCTGCCGGACGGTTGCCTGCCCGTCGGCGCCGTCGCGATCGGACGCCCCGCCGAAAGCCCTGGGCCGCGCACGCGCTTCGACGCGGGCAAGATCCTCGACGGCGACGCTCTGCTCAAACATCAGCCGCAGCCAAAAGCGTGAGCACGGCGACACCAGTGCCGCGTTCACAATGAAGACAAGCCTGCCGCCCGGGGATACAGACAAAACCGAGAGAGTAAACGGCACGTTCATCGTCCAAGTTACCGGCAGGAACGGTTCCCCGAACCGTCCGCGGACGCCGGTGAAGTTATAGGTAAGAGGAATAATGGGACGATGGAATACTGGAATAGTGGGCACGCGGTTGCAGGCATCAGGCAACGAGGGCTGTTCAAAAACATCATTCCAACATTCCGCTATTCCAACATTCCGGTGAAGTTATAAGCAAGAAGCAACCCCGCCGTCAAGGGATGGCCTCAAGGTCGCGCCCCGTGCGCACTTATGATTGATTTTTTGTGTTCTTGCGCGTTTTTGCAAATGACAACCCGCCCGGCGTGTGGTATATTTAGTATCTCAGATGTTTCTAGCGCCCCTGTTTTGCGCTGCATTTTTTTACAGACTACTGGCTTTAACCTTTGGAGACATTATGGCTCAAGCAGTTATTTTCCCGAAACTGGGTCAGACCATGGAAGAGGGCGCCATCGTCAAATGGCTGAAGAAAGAGGGTGACCCGGTCGCCAAGGGCGACATCCTCTTCGAGATCGAAACCGACAAGGCCAACCTTGAGGTCGAAAGCTTTTTCGAAGGCGTGCTCTTGAAGATTTATGTGCGCGAGGGCGTCACCGTCCCCGTGAACACGGTCGTCGGCTTTGTCGGCGTAGCCGGCGAGAAAGCCCCGCCGCAGCCGCCAGCTGCCGCGCCCGTCCCGCAGCCCGCCGCAGCCGCCCCGGCCGCGCCCGCGACCCCCGCCCCTGCGCCGGC
>CAYRZP010000174.1:0-1521 GCA_964428885.1 uncultured Lentisphaeraceae bacterium | reverse complement strand
AGAGCCACGCGCCGGAACGCGGGATGCTGGGACGTGAGGGCCGAGGGGCGACGCGGCGGCCGCAGGATTTTATCAACCTGTTTCTTGCCGAGACCTTTATCAACCGCAGCCGCGGGGAGGAGTGAATGATGAAACACGCTTTTTTGCTTGAGCCACGGGATTTGCTATTCTTGCGGGACGCGCGCCCGATGGCCGCCTCCGAC
The DNA here is from genome assembly GCA_964428885.1 of uncultured Lentisphaeraceae bacterium. GTDB lineage: Bacteria > Verrucomicrobiota > Kiritimatiellia > RFP12 > UBA1067 > JAQVQN01. Next base: position 1,318 of record CAYRZP010000174.1, on the reverse strand, counting down.
GCGGGGCTCGGCGCCAACTGGCCGCGCCCCGACCAGATCTGGAACGCCGTGATCAACGCCTTCCACCGCCAGTGGCCTGACCGGCAGGACTGGGAGGGCAACGGCACGCACAAATTCCGCGACAAGCGTGACGCGGCCTATGCCGGTAAGAGCAAGGACAAGAATGCCGGTTCCTCTTTCCGTTTCGGCGCGTTAAAGAGCTTAGGTCCGTTCCCGTATAATGTCCGCGAGAACATGCTGTATCTGCCGTGCCCGTTGGACGCAGACATGGAATTGGTCGTATGCGCGGGTACCGACCTGCCGACTCCGCTGACACACGCTTTCCGCCCGAGAAAGCTCGGCAAAGTTGACCTTCCGACTTGGATATCTGCCGACGATTATGTGCGGTATCTGAATCAGAGTGGACTTTCAGGCGCTTCAGACATGGCCGACAAGCCTGTCCTCTACGATGTCGAGCGCAATATCGGCATCGAAATTAATGCAGATCGACAAACTGCGGAGAAAGGCCAGCTCTATCAGGCCGAGTATTTGCGGCTGCGGCAGGATGTGGCGCTGGCGTTTCAGGCCGAATGCGACATCAAGCCGCGCGGCGGCAGTGAGGCCGTGGATGTGTTCGCGCGTCCGGACCTGCCGGACACGCTCTTGATCGGCGGCCAGCAGGGGGTGGCGCGGCTAAGGACGCAGGACGCAGGGTTCAGGTTGCCGCATGCGGAGATCGCGACGAGCAGGCTGCGCTGGACGCTGATCACACCAGCCGTTTTCAACGCCGGATGGATGCCGGGATGGTGTCGCGATTCGCGCAAGCTGCCGGCGCCGCAACTTACCCCGCTGGGCACGGTCATGCTGCCGGGCGCCGAGGCCCGCCTGATTGCTGCGCGGGTCGGCAAGCCGCTGGCTTTTTCCGGCTGGGACCTTCAGGACGGCGGTCCGAAGCCGAACCAACTGGCGGTGCCGGCGGGGTCGTCTTACGTTTTCGACTGCGGCGCGGTCGAGTCGGCGCGTGCGTTGGCCGGACTGCTCCACGGCTCTCCGCGCAGTGACAAATACGGCGAAAAAGGCTTCGGCATCGGGCTTTGCTCGTCCTTGCCGGAAGGGACGCAGGACGCAGGACCCAAGACACAGGTTGTGGCTTGAGTCAGATTTGACAAACACAGACAAAGGAAAACAGACAATGAAACACGCGATTCTCACGATCTTCACCCGCACGCCGCTGCACGTCGGCGCGGGTTCATCCGTCGGCGCGATCGACCAGCCGGTCATCCGCGAGCGCCACACCCGCTTCCCGGTCATCCCCGGCAGCAGCATCAAGGGGGTGATG
>CAYRZP010000173.1:0-1550 GCA_964428885.1 uncultured Lentisphaeraceae bacterium | reverse complement strand
GTTCATTACCGATAACTCGACCGGCCCGTATTCAGCGACCGCCCTCTGCACTTCGGTAAAAACCGCGCTGGCCGCGCTCTGCGTGACTTTGTGCGCCGGTCCGTAAACACCGGCCTGATTGAACAGAAGCCCCAAGGCGCGCACCAGCAGCACCGCCTCTTTCTCGGGTATCTTCGCGTATACCATATAAGCCCTCCCTCTTAAATAACGCGGGCTGCCGCCCACAACCCAGAATTACCACCACGAAGGCACGAATGACACGAAGACAAGACGAGTGATTTAAATCTTCGTGCTCTTCGTGCCTTCGTGTTGAACCCACTTTGTTTTTATTGCTGTTCTTGACCTGTAAGGCACTTCGTTGCTCAGTGCCAAGCCGTGATCACCACATTGTCCGTCACCGACTGTTCCGGCGGCAGACTGAACCCCTGCCCAGCGCCGGCGGAGAGATTGGCCGTGCCATTGCCGGTCATGCTCTGCCCGATCAGGATCGGGCCATTGATGGTCGCCGTGCCGTTGATGTGCAGGCTGCCGTTGGGTATGATCAGCGCGCCGTTGATGACCGCCGTGTTGTTGATCTTGATCTGGTTGGCGCCGAGCGCGATCAGCGCCGGGTAGCCGTCCACGGAACTGACGTTCAGATGGACCCCCTGCAAGGCGATCTCCCCCGCGAAGATGAAGCAGCCGGTGCCCTGCCCGTTCCAGCCGCTAGACGATCCCGTGCAGTAGGCCACCCCGCCGGGCGGCGCGGCAGGGATGTCCGCTCCGCTGGCGTATACCGCGCCGTTAAGTTCGGCGTAGGCTATGAAGGCGTCGATCGCGGCCAGCAGGGCCTCTGACAAGACCTCCACCGGCGACTGGTTGTTCAGAATCGTCACGCTGCCATCCGCTTTTTTCCAGGTAACCGTGCCGGCACTGCTGACCGTCATGGCATCCGTGTGGGCACTGCCGGATAAGTCAACGTTGCCGTTGGCATGGACCGCCGTGACATCCGCCTCGAAATTTCCGCCAAGTTTCAACGTGCTGCCAACCAGCAGGTCATACAGCAGGTCAAAATAATCCGCGCCGTCATCGTCGCCGCTGACAAGCTGGCGGTTCTCTAGGTCCGCCGAAACCTTAAACCTGCCCAGCCCGCAAACGCCTTCGGCGACGAGCATCGCCCGGTTCGCGTCGGCCCCTTCAAGCGGAACAGAGCTGACATGATACGTGCCGCTGTCAAAGTCGCCCTTGTCGTCATACTCGGCCGCCAGCGAGAAATCCGCCTTTATCTTGTTGTAAGCTAAATTCAAGCCGGATTCCGCGATCAGGCGCGCCTTGAGCGTCTCACGCGTGACCCGTGCCATGCGCATCTGCTGCGAGGCCATGAATCCCAACATGCTGCAAACCACACTGATAATGCTGACAATCCCCAGCACCGTCAAAAGCGCCGAACCTCTGTTTTTCGCATGTTTCATAAGCACCTCCGGCTTGACATCCGACCTCTGTCCTCCGACTTACGATCATTTCCCGCTGTTGCGGGGATCTACCTCAGCGGTCATGGCCGAGCGCAAGCG
>CAYRZP010000172.1:0-1765 GCA_964428885.1 uncultured Lentisphaeraceae bacterium | reverse complement strand
AAAAATGGCGAACCAAGAGATCAGGTTGAAAGCCGAGTCGCGCACGGAAACGGGTTCCGGGGCGGCAGGCCGTTTGCGCCGCTCCGGCAGTGTTCCGGCGGCGGTTAATCGGATCGGGGGCGGCACGACGTTGGCTAAGTTTGACGCGCATGAGTTTAAATCCATGCTACGCAAACACGCCGGCGATCAGATGCTTGTTACCATCGATATTGACGGTAATGACGTTCACGCGCTCATGCGTGAAGTGCAGTATGACGTCGTCACGGGGCATCCGATCCATGTGGATTTCGGCGAGATATCCATGTCCGAGAAGATCCGTGTCCAGATACCCATACGTTTGCTGGGTGAGCCTGAGGGCGTGAAAATCGGCGGCGGCGTGATGCAGCAGACATTGCGTCTGATAGACGTGGAGTGCCTGCCGTCAGACATCGTCGATTGTTTCGAGGCGGATGTCTCTCACCTCAAGCTGAACCAGTCGCTGTTTGTGCGAGATCTGGTTCTGGGCGAGAACTATGTGTTGCTGACCGGCAAAGACAACGTGGTGGCGAGTGTCGCCGAGCCGGAGGCAGAGCCGGTCGAGGCCGTCGCGGCCGCGGAGGAGACTACGGCCGCCGCTCCCGATGTGATCGCCAAGGGCAAGAAGGAAGAGGAAGCGCCCGCCGCCAAGGAGCCGGCCAAGAAGTAACCTGGAGGGCACGACCGCGTGAAATTGATTGCGGGACTGGGCAACCCCGGCGCCAACTACGCCGACACGCCGCATAACGTTGGATTCGACGTTGTCGATCTTGTTGCGGCTAGGCTGGAGGCCGAGTGGAAAAACAGTTCCGCGTTCAAAGCCAAAGTGGCGCGCGCCGCATTGTCAGGGGGCAGTTTATGGCTGGTGAAACCCCAGACATACATGAATCTGAGCGGGACCAGCGTGGCGGCGCTGCTGCGTTATCATCGCGGCTCTCCGCAGGACTTGGTCGTGGTGTCGGATGACGCTGATCTGCCCTTGGGCAGGCTGCGCATACGCGCCGCAGGCGGCAGCGGGGGCCATTTGGGCTTGGCGTCGGTTATCGGCGAACTGGGAAGCGAGGGGTTCCCGAGAGTCAGGCTGGGGGTCGGAAGGATGATGCTGGAAGGAGGGCTGAAAAGCCATGTGCTCGGCAAGTTCGACCCTGAGCGTAAGATTCTCGCGGACCGGATGGTGACACTGGCGGCGGATGCGGTACAGTGCCTGGTGACAAAAGGTTTGGATGAGGCAATGAACCGGTATAACGGAATGAGAACTGAAGAGGATCAGTCCGAAGGACCGAAATGAGAGGGAATTACCCGTAATGAAGAAGTACGACGGCTTGTACATCTTCGCCAATTCGGCGAAAGATGAGGTTCTGGATAAACAGATCGAGAAAGTGTGCGGAGAAATCACGCGCCTTTCAGGGAAGGTGCTGGACACGGCGGTGCTCGGCAAGCGATCCTTTGCCCGCCCCATGCACAAGCGGGACAGCGGGGTCTACGTCAGGATCCGCTTTGAGATGGATCCGGCGCAGGTCAAGACACTGGACGCGCGCTATCGCCTTTCGGAAGATCTCTTCCGTGTGCAGGTGCTGGCTGTTGACGAGCGCCGCGAGGCGGTCTTGGCGCAGCAGGCTGAAACGCACAAGGCCCGTGAGGCGGCCCGTGCCGCCGCTGCGGAAAAAGAGGCGGCTGCAAGGGACAGCGCGGATGTTTGAGGCCGCGCGGATGTTTTGACAGACTGAATATGGTGGACTGAAAATGGCTT
>CAYRZP010000171.1:0-1860 GCA_964428885.1 uncultured Lentisphaeraceae bacterium | reverse complement strand
TGATGTGGTCTTTCTGACTTGCCGTTCCTGCCCGAACGTTATCGGGCAAGCATACGCCTGTCTCAATCGCCTTTCGGCTGATGTGGTCTTTCTGACAATCATGGGCAAGAAATCAAAAATACCGACTCCGGTAATCAGGTCTCAATCGCCTTTCGGCTGATGTGGTCTTTCTGACTTTACAAAGGCGGAAGTCATATCGCAATCCACCGCAACAGCGTCTCAATCGCCTTTCGGCTGATGTGGTCTTTCTGACTGTATCTTATTTGTCAGCGGTTTTTCAAGGGAAAACCAGGCGTTTTCAAGGCGTTTCGGAGGGAGACCGGAAACCCTGATGAAAACACGGCTTTGTATCGTCGGAAAAATCATTTCCACTCGCCCTAATCCTTTGCCTTCCAGCGTTTTAACCTGTTTCGGAGGCGGACCGCCGTTTCATGCCGTTTCCGCCTGCCTCCGAAAACCCTCACGGCATGTAGAGCAGCACCTGCCCCGGACGCACTATCACGCCCGCGCTCAATGTGTTCCGCACGCAGGTGCGGCAGATGCGGTAAGCGATCACCGCGTCATCGTCATGATCAATGATCTGGTTGATCTCTTTCCACATGCTGCTGAAATTGCCCTCGTCCAAGTCACACTCGAAAACGCTTTTCTCCACCCGCACGCCGTAGTCCTGGCAGGTCTTGGCCACCAGGCGCAGCCGCTTGGGACTGGTGATGTCATACGCCACAAGATAAAGCATGTCGCTGAATTCCTTCTCGGCAGGATTGTAGGATGTCGCGGTCACTCCGATCTTATACCGGTTGTAATCGTCAATCCCGTCATCTTCCGCCAGCGCGTTTTCTTCGTCTGTCATGGCAAAAGAAAATAGTCTTCGTCGCACTCTCCACGTTCGAGCGCGCGCAGGTACGTGCAGACTTGCGCGTCGATCACTTGCCTGATATCCGTGTGCGTTTCGCCTTTCACCGGGGCAAAGCGCCGTATCATCGCCTGCTCATACGACTGGAAGAACGGTCTTCGCCCATCTTCGGTCAGATAGGTGCCGCCGTCTTCAATGTCGAACCGGAAATGCTCCTTGCGAATGACGTTGTGGTTAAGCATTCCGAGCGCCAACAGGTCGGCCACCGCCGGCCGCAGCGGCTCCAGCAGGTCGAGCGCCAGAGACGGCGTGTTCAGCGTGTCCTGATGCAGGCACCCGATGGCGGCATCCAGCCCGTGAGTGCGCACCGCGCCCTCGACCTCCCCCAGCAAGATTGTATAAGTCCAAGAAAGCAGCGAGTTCGCCTCGTCGCGCGGCGGACGGCGCGAACGTTCGCTGAACGGCATTTCCTTCGGGAAGAAAACTCCCAAGCGCCGGAAATATCGCGCGGCGGCGAGCCCCTCGAAGCCGCGCAGCGAATCCAGCGTCTCCGCCCCCAGCGCGCGGCCCGCGAACTCCTTCAGCTCTTCACAAACGGCCTCCTGTTCCGGCGTGTCGCTCAGCTCTCGGTTGGCCGCCAGCCGCTGCAAGACCCGCCGGCAATTGCGGATCTTGGCGTACACCAGGCGCCGCGCCACCCGCAGGCCGAACATGGGGTCGGTGGCCTGCTCGTACTGCCGTATGCGGCGCGCGGCGTTGAGATTGCGGTCCGGGCAGACCGCCCCGCGCCAGCGCCCGTGCCGCGTTACAAAGAAACACGGGATGCCGGCGTCCATCAGCCCGGTCAGCACCGGTATCGTGACCGATGGCTGGCCCACCAGCACAACGCGGTCGATATCCATCAGCGGCACTTCGGTCTTGGCGCGGGCGTTCCCTGCCTCGCTGTAGTCATGCCGCAGCACCTCCAGCCGCTTAGACACCAGCCGGACGCTCAGTGTGTCGCTATT
>CAYRZP010000170.1:0-2109 GCA_964428885.1 uncultured Lentisphaeraceae bacterium | reverse complement strand
GCAGGAGTTAGGAATCAGTAGTTCACCAGCGTCCTATAGGGCTGCCGGTTTTTAGTGCCTTACAAGCCAACAAACACAATAAAAACAAGTTGTTTTGGAATGGTGGAATACTGGAATAATGGAACATACTGCGGCTTCTTCGGTCTCAACCCCCATCATTCCACCATTCCACCATTCCATTATTCCACTCTTCCAGTTGGGTTGCGGGCTTCGCTCGCGTTGGGTTTTCAGGCTAATAAGCCATCTCCTGTCAACCCGGTTATTGTGCATGGACTGCTGGCGCTTGCGGCAATTCGCGTAAGATGCGCACGCCCGGCATCCTGTCTGCCGCCGAAACCCACCCGTTCGTCCATTCCGTACCCGGATCAAACCGCGCTTGGTCAGGCGCGATGTCGTCCGCAGTGCCGCGCAGACCGTCCGGCCCGCACGAGAGCACGGTCGGGAGAGCCCCGGCCGCCGCCGGCGGCGCATAGACGAACGGCGTCCCCCACGGGTCGGCGCGGAGCCGATTGATGTAGGGTCCGGCCCATCCCTGCACGTCTGGCGGACGGCGCGCCAGCGCCGCCAGCCCTTGCTCCGGCGAAGGATACCCGCCGACATGGAAACGGTAACGGCCGAGCGCCTCCGCAAGAACATCCACATGTCGCATCGCCATTAAATGCGGCGGCTCGGCCTTGCGCGTGACCGCTGAATCCGTGGCGTGAAAAACCGCGCCGCCGAGAATGGCCATCAGCAAAATGACGCCCAAGTAGAACTTGGGGTTGCGCCACAGTTTTGGCGACACTGCCACCTGCAGCTCGGCCTTCTTCCGCTCGCACTCGCGCCAGATGTTTTCGATCTTGCGCCTGCGCGCCAGCCGCGGATTCTGCTCACGCAAAGCGGGCGTCAGCATGACACGCCCGCATTCCGGACACTTCGGCGGCGGCGGCGCCCCGAGATCCTGTTTGCAGTATGGGCAGCGGAAACGCATCGCGCTTTATCTCTCAAGGATCAATATTCGTGAGCCTCAACGTGTCGAAATCAATACGGCGGTAATAGCAGTTGCGCGGCTCGCCTTTGCTGTTCTTGGTGTGGCAGATCGCCCCGCGCCTGGGGCGCACGATGTAAAGCAGCGAGTTCTGCTCGCAGTTCACCCGCGCCTCCAGCAGATCGAAACTCTCGCCCGAGCTTTTGCCTTTTTCCCAAAGCACGTTGCGCGATGTGCTCCACAGCACTAAGGTGCGCTCCGCGAAAGCCTTGCGCATAGCCAGCTCGTTGGTGTATGCCACCAGAATCACCTCCTTCGTGTCCGCGTGCTGCACTGCCACGGGTATCGCGTCTTTACAGGTCTCCGCGATCTTCGCGATCTTCGCGAAATCCAGTGTCAGCGCGTCGCCCTCTTCCAACTCTTTACTCATCCTTCACCTCTTACCTAATAACTCAACTGGCTGCCCCCAATATACTCGCGCAGGATCGAATCGCCCGGCACCACATCCGGCGCTAACGTGGAGAAGTTATGCAAGAATCCGGAGAGCCGGCGCGCCTCGATATACTCCCTGTCCCACGGCTTGATCTGGTTAAGCAAAGGCGCGGCCAGCGGCTTAAAGACCGCCAGCTCGTAGTCCAGCGCCGAGTTGAAGACGGCGTCGGCCAGATGCTGGAACGGATATATCCACCGTTTTTCGCCGCGCGCTATCGAAGGCCACATCCGCAACGTCTCGATCGCCGGACGCTGGCGGAACTGGTGGTCGCGTACCATGCGGCGGATCATGCGGGTTTCGGTCGTGGATATGCGGTTGCCACTGTCGACGCCGAGCTGCGTCAGCGCGTTGATATAGATCAGAAATTTCTGCGCACGCGGCACATCGTCGGTAAGACGCGGATTGAGGCTGTGTATACCCTCCATCACGACAATTCCGTTCGACGGCAAGACGGTCGTTTGCGTGGCGTCGTAACCGGTCTTGGTCTTGAAGTCGAAAGCCCGCATGCGCATCGGCTCGCCGGCCATCAGTCGCAGCAGGTCGCTGTTAAGGCGCGTCAAGTCCATAGCCTCGATATGTTCATAGTCCAGATTACCGCTGGCGTCGCGCGGGTTCAGCTCGTCGCCGACGAAATAGTTGTCGGTCGAGA
>CAYRZP010000169.1:0-2151 GCA_964428885.1 uncultured Lentisphaeraceae bacterium | reverse complement strand
GGCGCAAAGACGCCAAGTCGTTCCGAACCCTCTCTGCGTCTTAGCGTCTTGGCGGAAAAACAACTTGTTTATTATTGTCGTTGTTGGTTTGTAAGGCACTAAGTGCTATCCTGTTTTTTTTGACAACATTCAGGCATTGGCCTTCCGGATGTAAGGAAAAACGAACCATGAGCCGCTACGACCGCTACCGTCACCGTTATGAACGCTACAGCATGTTCCCGCAAAGCAAGAGCAAGGGCGAGCGCATCGCCGATGCGGAGAAAAAACGAAAGACCCTGGAGAAGAAAGGCGTCAAGCTGGCGCCGGTCGTGCTGGACGGTTTTGCGATCGCCAAGACCTTCTGGGGCAAGGCATGGTGCGCCAACATCGAGTCCTACCACGATTACGCGAACAGGCTGCCGCGCGGCCGGGCGTACGTGCGCAGCAACAGCGTGATCGACCTGCAGATCGAATCCGGCGCGGTCCGCGCGCAGGTGATGGGCTCCTCCCTGTACCGCGTGACCGTCACCATCAAACCGGTCGCGAAGAAAAAGTGGGCCGCGATCCGCGCCGCGTGCGCCGGCAAAATAGACTCGCTTATGGCGTTGCTGCGCGGCACGCTGTCCGGCGAGGTCATGGCAACGATGACCCGCCGCGGCGAGGGCCTGTTCCCCGAGCCCTCCGAAATCGCCTTCACCTGCTCCTGTCCGGACGGGGCCTATCTCTGCAAGCATGTGGCGGCCGCGATGTACGGTATCGGCAGCCGGCTCGACACGCAGCCCGAACTGTTGTTCCTGCTGCGCGGGGTGGACTCGGCTGACCTGATCGACACTGCGGCGGCAGCGCCGACGGGCGAGGCCGTCCTAGCCGAGGGCGAGGCGCTGGCCGACAGTGAACTTGCGGATGTCTTCGGCGTGGAGCTGGCTGTTGCCGAGCCGGTAGCGCAACCGGCCCGCCGCCAGTCAAAAAAACCTGCGCCAAAAACAGAGCCCGCGCCAGCCAAAAGCCCCCGCGGACGGCCCAAAAAAACGCCTGCCGCGCCGAAAGCCAAGCCGCGCGGACGGCCGCGAACCCGCAAGAATACAAAAATATAACTGCCGGGATGCGATTCAATAAAGGTGAATCGCAGACATTTCACGCGGCGAGAACGCCGCGTCTACGAATCAAATCATAACTTTCGCGCCATAATTTGAATTGCCGCAGCCGGAATGATGACAATGGCGAAACGGGCCGGTATGTGGTAAAGTCCAAGCGTTCTATGAGAGACCACAGACCCGTAAAAAAGACCTTTCCCGTGAACGCTTTTATGGAAGGCCGGCGCGTGCTGGTCGTCGGCGGCGGCCGCGTCGGCCTGCGCAAGGTCGAGCTGCTGCTTGGCGCCGGCGCCGCCGTGACCCTCGTGTGCCCCGACTGCGTCCCGGAACTCGCGGCGCTGCAACAGGATGGCCGCATCGCCCGGGCGGCGCGAGCGTTTGCCGATGACGACGTGCGCGGCTGCACCCTGGTTTTCGCCTGCACCGACGACAAGCACGTCAACCGCCGCATTCTGGATGTCGCCAAAGCGGCGGGCGTACCCTGCTGCTGCGCGGACGGCAACTGGCCGGACGGCGACTTCGTCACGCCCGCCATCATCCGCGCCGAGGATGTGCTGATCGCGGTCTCGACCAGCGGCAAGTCCTGCCGACGCTCGCGGCTGATCAAGGACAACCTGCGCAAGCACCTCGACTCGATCCAAAGTTCCGACCTGCTGGTGCTGGGCACCAGCCACGAGTATCTGGACGCGGAAGAGCGCGCGCCATACCACCTGGACGCTGGCGAACGCGAAAACTTGGGCGAGATGTTCCGGCAGATCTGGGGCGTGCATGAGTTTTTTATACTGAACACCTGCAACCGCGTCGAGGTGGTGGCCGCCATCTCCGAGGATGCCAGCACCTGCGGCATCCTCCGCCGCCTGCTCAAGTTCGACCGGCTCGATCCCGACCGGTACTACATGAAACACGGGTTCGAGGCCTTCGCCCACCTTTGCATGGTGACCGCCGGCATGGACTCCCAGACGCCCGGTGAGTTCCATGTGGCCTCTCAGATGAAAGAGGCGGTCGAAGAGGCCGCGGGGCACGGCTGGGCCGGATCGATCATACGCGAGCTGTGCGACGCCGCGCTGCATGTCTCAAA
>CAYRZP010000168.1:0-2422 GCA_964428885.1 uncultured Lentisphaeraceae bacterium | reverse complement strand
TACCTTTACAACACCATTGATATGGGGTTTCGGCAGAAAAGGCTTTAGTGAAAAGGAGATGCTCATGAAAATGCTTCCGTTCATTGTCCCCGTTATGCTTATCGGTTTATGCGGTTGCGGCACGCTTTATTACGGCACTATGGAAAAGTTTGGCGTACACAAAAGGGATATCATGGTTGACCGTGTTCAAGCGGCGCGGGACACTCAAAACGATGCGAAAAAACAGTTTCTCACGGCGATGGAGCAATTTAAGAGCGTGGTGAATTTCAAAGGCGGCGATTTGGAAGCTGAGTACAAAAAAATCAGCGCCACACTCCAGAATAGCGAGGCGAAGGCCGCTGACGTGCGAGACCGCATCCGCGCCGTGGAAGATGTCTCGGAGGCGCTGTTCGGCGAATGGCGTTCGGAAATCAAGCAATACTCCAGCGATGCGTTGCGACAGTCGAGCCAGCGCAAATATGACGCGACCAAGGACAAGTACGAAGGGCTGATCGGCGCCATGAAAAAAGCCGAATCCAAATTGGAGCCGGCGCTCGTGCCCCTGCGCGATCAGGTTCTGTTCATGAAGCACAATCTCAACGCCAAAGCAATCGCCGGGCTCGGCGACGAGCTGGTCAGCGTCCAGGCGAATGTGGACACGCTCGTCCGAGACATCGAATCAGCCATCAGCCAGGCAGACGCGTTCATCAACTCCCTGCGGGACGAATGATTCCGATCCTGGCGGAGTCGTCCGCCCGGTCAGACATCGCAGAGCAACACCGCTTGCCGCAGCGAATCCAGGCCGTGCTTGGGCGTGAACTCGTGCGCCACATAGCCGTCAAACTTACCCTCCTCCTGCAACTGCGCGATGACGCGCATGATGGCGGGATAGCAGAGTTCCTGATCCTCGTCGAGATCCTTGCGCCCGGGGTTGCCGGCGGTGTGGAAGTGCCCGATGTGTTCGATGTTGTCGCGGATCGTCCGGATGATGTCGCCCTCCATGATCTGCATGTGGTAAATGTCGTAGAGCAACTTGAAGCGGGGCGATCCGACACGCTTGCACAATTCCACGCCCCATGCCGTGCGGTCGCACATGTAGCCCGGATGATCAACCCTGCTGTTCAGCAGCTCCATGCAGATGGTCACGTCATGGTCTGCCGCGATCTTAACGGCTTCTTTAAGTATCGGCACGCAGGCGGCCATGCCGTCCGCGTCGCTGATCCCCTTGCGGTCGCCGGCCATGGTGATCACACGCTTCCAGCCGAAGCTGGCGGCGGCGGCGATGTTTTCACGAAATTGTTTCAGAAACTCGGGGTGCCGGGAGTTGTTGTTGAGCCCGTCCTTGATACCGCCCGCGCCGGGAACCATGGTGGCCGCCAGCCCGTGCTCCTTCAGGACCGGCCAGTGCGCGCGGTTGCTGACAAGATCGAGCCCGCTCAGGCCCAGCGTTTTGAGTTGGCGGCAAAAGTCTTCGATGTCCCTAAATTTGAAAGCCCATCCCGTTACAGACTGGCGGATGCGCCCCTTTAGTTTAAGTGGTTCCGCAGTCTGCGCGCGGGCCGTCGTCATTGCCGCCATGACCGAAAGTGAAAGCGTGTCACGTCTGCTGAGTTTGATCATAGTGCTATCCCGGTTTAATTTCGTTTTATGCCGTTTCCGAGAATGTTCCAGTAAAGCATTGGGAAAGTCAATCACCCAAAGGGTGCTGTCGGGCAATCTAATTCGGCCGAAATTAGTTTTTTTGAACCGGCGGGGATTCCGGCACGTTTAATTTGACGAAAAGCCTTAACCGTTTTATCTTATAAGCAGTGACGATTTTCAGAACCTTGAGGTACACCATGAAGAAGTTGATGATCACGTTTATTCTGGCGGCGATGGCGTGTTCCGGCAAAGAGGCCAAGGCGCCTGACGCGGCTTTGCTGCGGGATGTCCGGGCCGCAATCCGCAAAGGTTTGGATTGGCTGACGGCGAACCAGCGGCAGGACGGCTCATGGTCGGATGCCAACATGCCCGCCATGACGGCGTTGCCTTTATGGGCGATAGCCGCCGCCGGCGAGACCGGATACGCGGGCGCGACCGAAAAGGCCGTGGCGTTCGTCCTGGGCAAACAGCAGCCGGACGGCGGCATTTATGTGCCGGTGCCCGGACGCCCGGGGGGCGGCCTCGGCAATTACAACACTTCCATCTGCATAGCCGCGCTCCATGCCACGGGACGCGACGATATCATACCGGCCGTTCTGAAGGGCAGGAGCTATATCGCGGCATCGCAGCATATAGGCGATGACTCGCACACCGGAGGATTCGGGTACGACAAAGATGCGGGCAGGCGTTACAGCGACCTGAACAACACGCACTTCTCGCTTGATGCCATGCGGCGCACGCAAGCCACGGAGGAACAGCGGCCCGCGGGCGAAAAGCGCGTTGACGTCAGGTGGGACGCGGC
>CAYRZP010000167.1:0-2585 GCA_964428885.1 uncultured Lentisphaeraceae bacterium | reverse complement strand
TCAAGGGTGTCAGCGAGGATGTTACGGACATCATCCTGAACCTTAAAGGCGTGTTGCTGAAAAGTTACAGCCGGAACCCGGTATGGCTGAAGCTTAACAAAAAAGGTCCATGTGTGGTCACGGCCGCAGATTTCGCGGAAGAGAATGTGGTCGAGATCCTGAATCCCGGCCATGTGATCGCGATATTGGACGCCGACGGCACGCTTGAGCTCGAGGCTGAAATCCGGACCGGCCGCGGCTTCTGTCCGGCGGAGGGCAACAAGTCGGAGGAGCAGGAGATCGGCAGGATTCCGATCGATAGCATTTTCTCGCCTGTGTCGCGCGTTAATTTCCTGGTCGAGAACACGCGTGTGGGGCATCGCACCGACTATGAGAAGCTGGTGATGGATGTCTGGACGGACGGGCGCATCTCGCCTGACGACGCGCTGAAGACGGCGGCGGCGGTTCTGAGGCACCATCTGGACGTTTTTGTCGATTACAGCGAAGAGGTTCTGGAGTTTGAGGAGTCGGAGAAGAAGGTCGATGAAGAGCGCGATCGCCTGCGCCGCATACTGAACATGAGCGTCAACGAGATTGAGTTGAGTGTGCGCGCGGCCAACTGCCTGAACAACGCTAACATCACGACAGTCGGTGAATTGGCCATGAAGACAGAGGCCGACATGCTGAAGTACCGCAATTTCGGCAAGAAGTCGCTGAACGAAATCAAGGACAAGCTGACCGAGTTGGGGCTCTATCTTGGGTACAAGTTCGATCCCTCTTTGATCGAAGGCAACAAGGAATAATTCTGAGGGTTTTTAAAGATGCGTCATAATAGAGTCGCCAAAAAATTCGGACGGTCAATGTCGCACCGCAAGGCGCTGATGAGCAGCCTGGTGACGAACCTGATTCTGCAGAGCAGCATAAAAACCACCTTGCCGAAAGCCAAGCAGGCGCGGCGTGACGCTGAAAAGATGGTCACGATGGCACGTAAAGGCACTCTGGCTGCCCGCCGCATATGTTCCGCCCGGCTGCAGAGCCCGCAGGCTGTGCAGAGGCTGTTCGACAGCGTGGTTCCGGCGATGGAAGGCCGCAACGGCGGGTACACCCGCATCTTGAAACTGGGCCAGCGCCGCAGCGACGGCTCTGAGATGTGCCTGCTGCAGTGGGTGGCGCTGCCCGCGGCCGCTGCTGCTGCGGCCGCTTCAGACGACGCGGTCAAGGCTGAGCCCGCCGACAAGAAGGCGTGATTGCCGGATCCGGAATTGGTTTCAGGCGGAAAACACCTGATAGCTAAGCCTGAATAGCTTAACGCGCGCGCATCTATGCAACGCTACTGATTTTTGTAAGCGGCGTTATTGTGTCAATTCCACCAGTCCGGTTTGCGTGATCTTAGACGACTCTTGGTAATCATAGTCGGTGTTGACGGACCAAAGGTCATGGCGCGCGCCTTGGCTGATGTTCTGGGCCGCCAGATACCCCATCAGGATGCTGTGGTCCTGGTTGTTGTATTTAAAGGCGCCGTACCGGCCGATGACACTAAGGCTATTGATCGCCTTCAGGTACTCTGAGACTGTGGACAGCGGGACTTTGTACCCTTTGGCGTAGACCGGGTAGGAGTTTTCCAGTCTCACCACATGCCCCGCCAGGACAGCATGGTTTTGCAGAAGGCCTGAAAACCGCATCTCTCCGGTGGCGAGAGCGATCAGATCAGCATCAGGTTTTCGCCACAACTCGTCTTCCGTATAACACCAGTACTCCAACGCCACTATAGTCTCCGCGCGGTTGCCGTAAAGCCTCGCCGTCCAGTTTCTGAAGTTGCTGATGCGTCCGGTCTTTAGTTCGGCCGAATGCACGTACAGCCAGTTGTCACGGAACAGGTCGGGGCAATTCACCTGCAGGTAGACGAGGATTGTGTTTCTGAAGCGCAACTGTGACAGCGCCTGCCGCACCGGGTCCGGGACGGGTTTCATGCGCGAAACCAGATGGGTGATCGGCATGCAAGAGACGACACGGTCAAAACGCTTGACCGTTCCGTCGGGCATTTCGATGCCAGCGGCGCGTCCGGACTCGATGACGACCCGTTGGACGGGAGTGTTCAGATGAATCCGGCTGCCGCGCTCTTCGCACAGCTTGGCCATGCGGGCGTAGATCGAGCCGGTGCCGCCGTGGGGATAGGCGAACTGGTCCACCAGCGTCTTGTGGACGGATGCCCCCAAGCCGAGCGCGCTCTTCAACGCTTCGGACAGAGAGAACTTTTTTATACGCTGCTCGGCGAAGTCCGCGTCGAGTCCGGCGCAAGGTATGCCCCAGAGTTTTTCGCTGTAGGTCTTGAAAAAGATCGTGAACAGGCGCCGGCCGAAGCGGTTGACCACCCACTCCTCAAAAGTCGGGGTTGGGTTGAGCCGGTCTGGTTTGACGGCTTGGAGCGCGTAGCTGGCCAGACAGCGCGCGGCTTCGACCGGGCCAAGGTTAAGCAGCGCGTTAAAAGGCTTCAGCGGGTAATAATAAAAATGGTTTTTATATAAAATCCTCGTCAGCCGGTTGACCATCGCGTAATCCTGGCCGGCCACCTCCAGCCAGAGACGGTTGACGCGCGTGTCGCTGCT
>CAYRZP010000166.1:0-2586 GCA_964428885.1 uncultured Lentisphaeraceae bacterium | reverse complement strand
CTTTTAGGACGATGACGTCGCGGCCAGCTTTGGCCAGGCGCGCAAGCGTGGGCTGCAACAGCCGGCGGACCGCTTCGGCCTGGGCGAGGTTGGAGAGGAAAGCCTGGCGCCAGATGTCAAGCGGTGCTTCGGTGCCGCCGGCCAGCGTTTCCCGGAAGATTTTCTGAGCGGCCAGCCACGGGTACAGGTAGGTGTCGACCCCTTGCGTGCGCGCCTGACGGAACAGCTCGCGCGGATCGGCGTCCGTCAAGGAGGGACAGGCCGGCCGGCCGTTAAGCGCGCAACGCAGCGAGTCCATCAGCGCGCGGCTTTCGGCAGGTATTAGATGTCCGATGGCGTTCACTGGGCCTCTTGCCAAATGTCTTGCAGTCTGCGTATGACATCATACGGGGCGGGGGCGAGGCACACTTCGCGCACGACCGCGAAGTTGACGGCACCGGCCCGCAGGACCGCCGCGAGGTTAGAGCGGTTGATGCCGCCGATGGCCACGGTGGTGAAAGGGGCTTGGCGGATGATGTGCCCCGCCAGTTCCGGGCCTAGGGTCGGATCCGGGATGTCTTTTGTGGGCGTGGCGAAGACCGGCCCCACGCCGCAATAGTCTGGAGAGAGCACTGCGGCCTGCCGCGCCTGTTCGGGGCTGTGAGTCGAGAGGCCGAAGAATTTCAGGTCTGGAAACAGACGGCGGGCCTCGGTCAGCGGCATGTCGTCCTGCCCGAGATGAACGCCGTCCGCCTCGGCCGCGGCGGCGATGGAGGGGTCGTCGTTGACGATGAAGCGCGTTTCCGTGCCGCGGGTGATGGCACGGAGGCGGCGCGCGGCAGCCAAGACATGGTCTCGCCCAGACCGCTTCATGCGCAACTGGATGTAGCGCAGGCCGGCCTTGACCGCAGCCTCGGCGCATGCTTGGTAAGAGGTGGCAGGATCGGTGATGACCAGGTACAAACCGAAACGTTCAACAGGCATGCTTGTTCTCCGTGTGTTTGGATCTTATCACTGGCCATGACGGTTTGACTAACGTGAAAATCGCCGCCGCGGGAATTTTGCGACCGGAGGCCGGTCTCGCAGTTCAGAGGACGGAAGGGCGTGCACGAAAAGCTATTTTTCGGAGCTGAAGGTGGCGTAGAGCGCCTGCAGGCGCTCTACGGTGGCGGTCAGCTCTTGTTGTTTTTCGCGCTGCTGGCCGATGACGGCCGCAGGCGCCTTGGCGACAAAGCCCGGGTTGGCCAGTTTGGCCTGGATGCTCTTGAGGAAACCTATGGCCTTGTCCAGATCGGCTTTGACCCTCGCGGCTTCGGCTTTGACATCCACAAGGCCTTCGAGCGGCAGGCAGACGGCGCCGAGCTTGCACAAAGAGCCGGGCATGGCCTGTGTGCCGACTTGTACGCTGTTTACGCTGATCTCGATTTC
Source organism: uncultured Lentisphaeraceae bacterium (assembly GCA_964428885.1). Classification (GTDB taxonomy): domain Bacteria; phylum Verrucomicrobiota; class Kiritimatiellia; order RFP12; family UBA1067; genus JAQVQN01. The sequence continues at coordinate 1,179 of CAYRZP010000166.1, read as the reverse complement.
CGACGCGCGCAACTGTTGTTTGAGGGTGTCGATGTCGGCGGTCAAGCGTCCCGCCGCGTCCGCGTCCGCGGCCTTGACCACATATTTTATAAACAGCGACGGCGCGACATTGTAGTCGGCGCGCAAGGCCCGTCCGGCGGTGACCAGCTCGCGCCTGGCGTCGACGTAGGCAGTGACATCCGTGCCCACGCCCCATGCCGCGATTTCAACCGCGCTGAAAGGCTGCGGCCAAGGGGCGCGCATGATGGTTTCGTCATCGGTGCCGTATCCCATCTGGTGCCACAGCTCTTCGGTCAGGAACGGCATGTAGGGGTGCAGCAGTTTCAGGGCTTTGGCGAAGATGTCGGTCATCAGCGCCAGCACCTGGCGGCGGCGGTCGTCGTCAGCGCCGTTGAGATCCTGCTTGGCATATTCAAGATACCAGTCGCAGAAGTCGGTCCAGACGAAATCATAGATCGCCAAGGCGCCGTCCTGCAGGCGGAAATTTTCAAGGTGTCCGGTGACGGTGTTCACGACGGTATCGCAGCGGGCGAGCATGTGGCGGTCGTCATCGCGCAGCAGGACCGGGTCAAGGTCGGGGACGTTTTGCGCCATAGCGCGCCAATCGGCGGACTGTATCTTCTGCATGTGCATCTTCATGAAACGCGCGGCGTTCCAGACCTTGGTGGCGAAATTGCGCCCGATCTCGAACTTATCCATGTTCACGTAAACGTCCATGCCGGTGGAGGTGATCAGCATCAGGCTAAAGCGCAGCGCGTCGGCGCTGTACTTCTCGATGATATCGAGCGGGTCGATGGAATTGCCCAGGCTTTTGCTCATCTTGCGGCCTTTGTCGTCACGCACTGTGCCATGGATATAGACATTGCGGAACGGCGCCTCGCCCATGAACTTGCAGCCCGCCATGATCATGCGCGCCACCCAGAAGAAGATAATTTCCGGCGCGGTGGCGAGGTCATGGGTGGGGTAGTAGAATTTCAGGTCGGGGTTGTCCTTGGGCCACCCGAAGGTGCTGAAAGGCCAGAGCCACGACGAGAACCAGGTGTCCAGCACATCCTCGTCCTGGGCGAAATCGGTTTTGCCGCATTGCGGGCATTGGCACGGCGCGGACTTGGCGGCCAACTCATGCCCGCAAGCGTTGCAGGTGTAGACGGGAATGCGGTGGCCCCACCAGATCTGGCG
>CAYRZP010000165.1:0-2617 GCA_964428885.1 uncultured Lentisphaeraceae bacterium | reverse complement strand
CTGCGCATCTGTTCTTCGCGCACGAGGCGTATGTCTTGGGCGTGCTCGTCGAGAAAGATCGGCGGCAGGTCCTGTATGCCGGGCGAGGTCAGCAGCATGGCGCTGGTGAGGAACTTGCCGTCGAGGTTGTTCATGCCGACGATTTGAACGCGCTTGCCCATGGATCGGACACGTTTCAGCAGCGGTATGTAATCGGCATCCCCGCCGACGATGGTGGCGATGTCGTACGACCCAGGCACGGCGGCAAAGTACAGCATCGAGGCGGCGAGCGCCACGTTAACCCATTTGTCGTCGGGGCGCGCGTGGGGTTCACGGCGGAAGTCAATCTCAAGGATTTCAGTGTCGTAGGCGCATTGGAGCGCCAGAAATTCATAGAAAGCCTTCTGTTTGGCGGGATTGTACCCCTGCTTGTTGACGGGGATCGTTCCGAAATAGTTCGTGCGCACGACATCCACTTCTACATCCAGCACATCAGCGATCGAATGGGCGATGATGTCAGGTATGCGCTTGTAATCGATCTCGAAACCGCTCTCTTCTCCCAGTGACTCGAAGAGCGCCTGACGGCTGTGATACAGCCAGCTGCCGTCAACGAAAATCATTGTTTTAACCGACATAGTTATTTCCTTTCATCGACGAGTCTATTTTCCGAATTGCCGCGCATTAACGCGGCATCCCCAAACACTTGAGTTGCCGAAGTTTCCCAAAACCCGTCGTGTTTGTCTAGTGCGAAACCGCGACTTTCAGCACGATTTTTCTGACCGAAGAGCTTTTGCGGGTATGGCGGCATGGCATGTGCGCGTCTTCAGGAAAAAATATTGCGAACATTCCCTTGCGCAGTTTGACCAACGAGCAGTCTCCCATATAAAAGCCCGCGTCGGTTTCAGGGTTGAACGCGGTGACGGTCTGCAGATCCGCCAGCGGAGCGTAGCCGATCTCCTCTTCCCCCTCGGCTATGAACTGTATGTCAACATGATGGCGGTGGGCTTCAAGCAGACCGTCCTTCAGCGGTTTGGTTTCATAAGACTGCGTCAATGCGAAAAGCTTGTCGCCTGCTATCTCTGTGCGGCCATTGGCGGCCGTATGGTTGCGGCTGTCCTTAAGATAGGCGAAAGCCGACTTGAAGAGAGGGTGGAGGTTTTCGTAAGCCGCGCTGTTTCCGATCACGTCAACGACCATCAGTTTATCCTCGTTCCGGGTTTTTCCGGTCACCGGTTCCGGTCTGGAGCAAAAAGCGTGTTAGGCCGGGCATGGCTTTGAGCATGGTGTCCCGGCACTGGCGGTAATCTTCCAGCGATCCGCAGAAAGGGTCGGTGATTTGGCTTGGCGCGGCGGCTTCGGGGGCAAATGCCAGCATAAGGTGGAGTTTGCCGGCGGCCTCGGGGAAACGCGCGCTGATCAGTCGCATGTGTTCGTCGGTCATGGTGATGATCACGGAGGAATCACGCACGAGCCGGTCAGTGAGCGGCTTGCTACGGTGGGCGCTGAGGTCGCAGCCGACCTCGGACGCAGCTTTTACGGCGTTCTCCGAGGCCGGGCTCCCGTCAAACGCGCTCAATCCCGCTGAGACCGCGCGCCACGGCGAATCAGCGGGCAGGGCCTTACGCAAAAGCGCCGCGGCCATGGGGCTGCGGCAGACATTGCCGGTGCAGACGAAAAGGACAAGAGCATTCATTTGCGCTTATTCCGGCATCAGCACGCGCCACGGTATGGTGCCGGACCGTTTGGTCTTAAGCGGTATGGACGTGGCGATCATGCCCGGGGGCGCGTCTGGCGGCTTTATGCCGTCCGGCATTAAAGGCGGGTCTTTAACGGCGGGCGGGAAACGCGGATCGGGCTTCGGGTTTTCGGCGCTGGCGACGGTCTTGGCTGGCGCCGGGACAGGCACAGTCGGCGCAGGCTTCTGAGCGGGCGGATGCGGCGCGGCGGCGGCTGTTTTCACCGGCGGCGCGGGTGGCGGCGGCGCGGCGGCGGCTGTTTTCACCGGCGGCGCGGCGGAGGGGGGAATGTTCGCTGAAGGCGCGGCAGATTTTGCCTGCGTATTTTTTTCGACGGCCGCAGCCATTTTCGCGCGCTCGGTTTTTGCGGCCACGATCTCTTTCTGCAGCATGGCGCTCTGCTCCTGCATCTGTTTGAGCGCGTCACGCAGTTTTTGCATCTCGCTGTCTTGTGAGGCCACGCGGTCGTGCATTTTGGCGGCGATCGCACTGACGCCTTCGATGCGCTTGTCCATGTTGGACTGCAGGTCCGTCGTGGCGCGGGAGATCTGCCGCACCGATTCCTCGATCAGCGGCGATGTCTGCAAGACGGGCGCAGGCGCCTGCGGAGGCGCGGCGCGTTCGGCCAGGGCCACGTCCAGCAGTTTGTTCTGCACAGCCGACATGTTGCGCAGCATGAAGATTCCGGCGGTCAGGAAACCGGTCACCACCACGCCCATCAAGACAGCGAAGAAGACCGAAAGCTGCACAACGCGTTTGCGGGCCGCCGCCCGTTCCGCCTCGATGTAGTCTTGGAAGGCCTTCAAAACCGGGAACGACTCCGCAGTGGCGTGTGAGGCCGCGTTATACATGGCCACAAGCTGGCTGCCGCCCTCGTTGTCCCCGAAGCCGGTGTTTTCAGG
>CAYRZP010000164.1:0-2790 GCA_964428885.1 uncultured Lentisphaeraceae bacterium | reverse complement strand
CCTCATCATCCTCTTCATCCAACTCCGGATCCATGCGGTTGACGCCGGGCGGCAGCCCTATCACAGACGGTATCTCGGTCGGCGAGATGAAGGTGAACCCTTCCTGCCGCAGGGCGCTCAAGTGCTCATAAAACCGACGCACCGAGGTGACCGGCACCCAATCGCTCTCGGTAAGGTCGTGGTAAAGCAGGGTCAGAACACACCCCTGCTCGCCGGCGGCCTCCAGCTTGTCCACGCAGCGCAAGGCCTCCTGATAATCGCCGCGGGCGGTATGCAGCCGCGCCAGAAAATAGTAGCGCAGCGGATCGGTCGGGTCGTAGTTTATAAACCGGTCATGCAGGATCTGGTCGGCGTCATCATAGCGCTGTTCCGCTATCGCAAGCTCGAACAGCGCGATCTTTGCACGTATGCTATGCCGGTTATGTTTCTCCAGCACATGCACCGCCCATTTCTTGCACTCTTCGTAGCGCTTGGCCTGCAGGCTTTTCTCTGCGTACAACACGATGGTGCTTACTTCCGCAGGGTTCTCATCGATCGCCAGCCGGATCTGCTCAAGAATGAAATCGTCCGTGTACAAGCCGGGCTTGCGTTTGGACAGCACCGAGCAGCGGTTGGCCATGCGCACACGCAGTTTGGCGCGCACCAGCGCGTCCTGCGTCTGGTTTATGACCTCCTGCACCCGCTCAACGCTGATGTCAGCCATGTCGGACATCTGAGCCAAATCAGCTCGCAACATCAACGCGCGCGTGTTGCCGGGGTCGATCTCCAGAACATCAGAGCACAGTTGGTCGGCGACGCGCATCTCGCCCACACGCATCTCCAGTACCGCCTGATCCATCATGAAGCCCGTGTTGCCGGGGAGTTCGACGTTGACGCGCCGCCAGATTTCAACCGCCTCGTCATACTCCAGCCGGTGCGTCAGAAGGTTCGCTAGGTTGATCTGAATGTCCAACCGGTCCGGCTCCTCTTTGATCAACTGGCGAAAAATCGCCTCGGCCTCTTCCGGCACCCCCAGCCGCAAAAGATTCTGAGCGTGCCAGAAACGCAGGTCGAACAAATCCGGCTTTATCTGCAGGGCCTTGCGGAAGTGCCCGTCCGCCACGCGCCACTCCTGCCGCATGATCGCGGCTTGCGCAAGAAGGTTGTAGGGCATCCAAGCATCCGGCATCAGCTCGCGGAAATGCTCCCAGAGTCTAAGTCCCTTCTCCGGCATGCCGAGACGTATGTAAGACCAGCCCAGCCCCTCCCAGCCGGCCTGCAAAGAAGGGTCGAGGCGCAAGGTCTCTTCCAGAAAAGGCACGCAATCCTTGTACTTCTCCTCCTGGAAAAGCATCAGGCCGTGGTAAAGCAGCGCGGCCGGAACCGTGGTGTCCACGTCTGATTCCCTGGCTTTGGCGATGGCCTCGTCGATCGCCGCCTGATCCAGCTTCTTGGTCGTGTCGGAGAGCGGGAAAGGCTCTTCTCCCCTTGCCGCTTTAGGCACTTGCTGGGCGTTCACCGCCGCCAGCAAAGGCAACACGGCTAAAAGCCGCACCAACCGGACAGCATGGCGTTCCATAACTTCCCCCCCCCCCGGCCTCAAACGCTTCATTTAAAGAACTTCTGCAAGATCGCCTGCGCCACGCGCTGCGCGCCCGGATTGGTCAGATGCACGCCGTCCGCGTCACGCACCGTCAGAGCCGCGCCGTTGGGCGCCATCATGTACAGCGAGAACTGCCCCGGCCGACGCGAGAGCAGCGGCCCCATGTCATAGGCCACGATCTTGTCCTTGCGCGTCTCCGCCGCCATCTCGCGCACAAACAGCGCGTTGACGGACTTGGCGTACTCCTGCTGCGCCGGATCGCGCATGTCGGGCAGGAGCAGCCAGACCACGCGCTTGGCGCCGCCCTTGAGCAGGTCGTCCATGATCCGACCCACCCGCAAGGCATACTCCTTCTCCCATTCGGGGGTCCCGAACTGAACCACGCGCCCGGTCGCGTCCTTGAGCGCCTGACGGTCATTCGCGCCCAGCGTCACCACCACCGTGGCGGGCTTGTGCTCCCGCATCAGCTCGTCGACCTTGGCGAACCAGTCGAAGGCGTCCATCCGCGCCAGCCCCGAGGCCAGCGACGAGAAACTGACGGCCGGCTGCACCCCTGCGGCAGCCAGCTCTTTCTCCATCGCGATCCCAAGCAGCCGCATCATTGAATCGCCGATCATAAGCACCGGAGGCGCCTCGGCCGCCAAGCCGACGCCAGCCACCGCCGCGCACAACGCCCCCGCCAACCAATACTTCCGCACCGTCTTTTTCATGCCTTTTCTCCTAAACCCACGCACTAAATAACTAATGCACCGACATTCCTACTTCTTGTTCAGCCGGTCGCCGACCGATGCCTCCGCCGCGCGGCGCAACCGGTCAAAACAGGTCGCCCGCGAAACGCGCGCCAAAGGCCGCAACACCGCCACCCAGAAATCATGCGCGCGCCCGTATTCAAGATGCTGCGCGCTTTTGTGCATCGCGCCACCGTTGAATAATAACATAAGCGCAAAAAACACTGCCACACAAAAACAGGCTCTGGTGGCCTTGACCCCGACGCCGGTCTCGCTGTACAACTCGGTTTTCATGTCGTTTAACCCTTACCTATAACTTGAACGTTGAGAGTTGAGCGTTGAACGTTGTGCGTTCAGCGTTCAGTTATCCTCTCGTTTTCGCCCGGAGCGTAACCCCGGGTGGTTGGCTTGTCTGTAACTTGAACGTTGAGCGTTGAACGTTGTGCGTTCAGCGTTCAGTTATCCTCTCGTTTTCGCCCG
>CAYRZP010000163.1:0-2900 GCA_964428885.1 uncultured Lentisphaeraceae bacterium | reverse complement strand
TATCCCTCTATGTGGCCAGAGATTGATCATGAAATTCACCGTTGCCTTGTTCACCGCTTTCCATATGGAGTGCTCTACAGCATAGAACCTGTCGGTATATTTGTTCTTGCCGTGATGAATCTGCACCGTGACCCCGATTATTGGAAGCACAGGCACTAGAACTCGCTAACAGCCGAACAAGACGGTGGAGTCTTAAACTAGCCACACATGGGATAAAACGCTATTCGTTGTCCACATGCTTTGAAATAAAGAAGTCTTTATTTCGCCGGGCGGAAAACGGCATAATCGGTGCATGTCTATAAGAGGGAGAGAGGCGGCGGCCGGCGCGCGGGCGGAACTGCGCTCGATTTTCGTGAGTTTCGCGAAGATCGGCGCGGTCATGTTCGGCGGCGGTTACGCGATGCTGCCGCTGCTGGAGCGGGAAGTCGTGAACCGGCGCCGCTGGTGCCGCTTTGAAGAGATGGCCGATTTTTACGCGATGGCGCAATTGATCCCGGGCGTGATCGCCGTCAACACTTCCATGCTGATCGGCCACCGCCTGCGCGGCCCGGCCGGGACGCTCGCCGCCACGGCCGGAGTGATATTCGCGCCCGTGCTGGTCATACTGGGCTACGCCGCCGCTTTCGACCGCATGGCCGAAAACACGCTGCTGCTTAAGGCCATGGCCGGCCTGCGTCCGGCCGTGGCCGGCATGATGGCCGGGGTCGCCTTCACTATGTTTAACCGAACCCGGAAAACAAGACTAGGCCTCGTTGTTTCACTCTGCGTCGTCCTGCTGGTCTTGGTCTGCCGAATCAGCGCCGTTCTGGTGATTGTCGCTGGGTTGGCGGCAGGCACAGTCAGCTACGCCATCACCATTTACAAACTCAAGAAATGCCATGAGCATCTTCGCTGAACTAGCCTGGGTTTTCTTTAAGATCGGACTGCTGACTGTTGGCGGCGGGCTCGCTATGATCCCGATCATCCAATCTGAAATGTCCCGCCTCGGGTGGCTGGACAACCAGCAGTTTCTGGATGTTTTGGGCATAGCGCAGATGACCCCGGGCGCGATGTCGGTCAACACCGCCACCTTTGTGGGATACCGCGTGGGCGCCATAACGCAGCCCGGTTCACTCTGGATGGCGGTGGCGGGCGCCTTGATCGGATCCGTCGCGGTCTGCGCGCCTTCGCTGATCTGCGTGAACGTGTTCAGCGCGTTCTGGCAGCGCAACCAAGGGCACCCGTGGTTCTCCAATGTGTTCGCGATTCTGCGTCCGCTGGTGACCGGACTGGTGATCACCGCCGCCGTCCTGTTGGTGATTGCGGCGCTATGGGAAGAGCATGCGTCTGCGCTCTTGGCGGAGCCATATGCGCCGGATCTGCAGCCAACCGCGTTAGTCTTGTCTGCTTTTGTCCTGACCGCATTTACCAGAGTGTCCCCGGTCTACGTTTTGCTGGGCGGCGCGGCCTTCGGCCTGCTGGCGGGCATGTGACCGCCCCGGCCAACGCCAGGCAACTGATCCTTTTTATGAATGTGCGTTTCCATGCCGATGACCAGGCCATAGCGCAAGCGGCGCGCGAGGTCGCGCTCGCCTTGCGCGGCGCCGGACACGCGGCCCTTTTCGCCGGGGGCTGTGTCCGGGACGCGCTTTTGGCGCGCCGTGTCAAGGACATCGACATCGCCACATCCGCAAGTCCGGACCAGGTCGAAGCGCTTTTTCCCGGCGCGACCGTGGCGGTCGGCAAATCGTTCGGCGTGGTCATGGTGCGGCATGGCGGTTTCAGCTTCGACGTGGCCGCCTTCCGCTCTGACGGCGCCTACACGGACGGACGGCATCCTGACCGCGTCGCGTTCGCATCGCCGGCCGATGACGCCCGGCGCAGGGATTTCACGGTCAACGGCCTATTCTGCGATCCCGAAAGCGGCGCCTGCCTGGATTTCGTCGAAGGCCTGAAAGATCTCGCCGGCGGCGTGATCCGGGCAATCGGCGATCCCGAAGCGCGTTTTCTGGAGGATCATTTGCGGATGCTGCGGGCGGTGCGTTTCGCCTCCGTGCTGGAGTTCACAATCGAGCCCGGCACGCTGGCGGCGGTCACGCGCCTTGCCGGCCACATCGGCACGGTCAGCGCGGAAAGGGTGGCCGCGGAACTGACGCGGCTGTTGTGCGAATCGCCAAAACCGTCCAAGGGCTTGTCGCTTTTGTCCGAGACCGGGCTTCTGGAACAGCTTATGCCGGAGGTCGGGGCCATGCGCGGCACACGGCAGCCTCCGCAGTACCACCCAGAGGGCGATGTCTGGACGCACACCTGCCTGATGCTGGACGCTTTGCCCGCGCCGCGCGCGCCAGCGCTGGCTTGGTCTGTTTTACTACATGACATCGGCAAACCGGCGACCTTTTGCGAGGAGGACGATCCTGAAAGCGGCGGTAAACGCATGCGCTTCCCCTGCCATGCGCCGGTCGGCGCGGCAATGGCAGGCGAGGTCTTGTCTCGGCTCAGGCAGCCGGCCGCGCTGGTTGAAGAGGTGCAGTCGGTTGTCGGCGACCACATGCGTTTCGCCGAGGCGCGCGACATGCGTCCGTCCAAGCTGCGCCGCCTGCTGGGCGCCAGCCACTTCCCCATTCTTCTGGAAGTCATGCGCGTGGACACGCTGCACAGCAATGGTGATTTCACGAACTGGGATTTCATCAAAAAAGCACTCGACACTTTCAGGTCGGAGCCCGTGCTGCCGCCGCCGCTGGTGCGCGGCCGCGACCTGCTGGCCTGGGGCATCGCGCCCGGCCCGGCGATGGGCGCGCTGCTGAAAGATCTGTACGACGCTCAACTGGAAGGGCGCGTCACATCGCCGGAACAGGCCAAGGCGATCCTCCACACATTCACGCAGGAATGATGAGTCTTGGAGCCCGGGTCAAGCGCGGCGT
>CAYRZP010000162.1:1827-3026 GCA_964428885.1 uncultured Lentisphaeraceae bacterium | reverse complement strand
GACGACGACTACTTCACACAGCCCGGCAACCTCTTCCGAATCATGCCGCCGGAAGAGCAGAAGCGGCTCTTCGAGAACACCGCCCGCGCCATGGACGATGTCCCGCAAGAGATCAAGGCGCGCCACATCCGCCACTGCCTCAAGGCCGACCCGGCCTACGGCAAGGGCGTGGCCGACGCTCTCGGCATACCCCTGAGCGCGGTCAAGAAATAGTCCGGCAGCAGTTGGCCTCTGGTCTTGTGCCCCGGGTCCTGAGTCCTGAGCCCAGGGCCCTAGGCCCTGACCTCAGGTTCCGTCGCCAGTGCGACCGCGCGAACGCGCGGTCGCACTGGAATACGGTTCACTTCGCACGCGGTTTTTGGTAAAAGAAAAACATGCGATCCAAATCGTGCAGATGGCTGGCCTTGATTGCCGCGCTGATCCTGCTGGCGGCCTGGCAGAGCCGCCGGCTGGCTGCGGCCCGCCGCGCCGGCTTGCCCGATGCCTACGCTGGCTACTCCGCCGACGTGCCGCCGGCCCTGACCTTCGTGATGGCCGGGCTCGGCGGCTTCCGCGGCATCGCCGCCGAAATCCTCTGGTTCCGCGTCAACCGCCTGCAGGAGGAGGGGCGTTTCCTGGAGCTGGTGCAGCTCGCCGGCTGGATCGCCATGCTCGACCCGCACGCCGCCGAGGCATGGGCCTACAACGCCTGGAACCTGGCCTACAACGTCAGCATCATGATGATCCGCGACGAGGACCGTCTGCGCTGGGTCCAGAACGGCATCCGCCTGCTGCGCGACGACGCCCTGCGCTTCAACCCGCGCGAGGCCATGCTCTACCGCGAGCTGGCCTGGATCTATCAGAACAAGATCGGCGACAGCCTTGACAGCGCGCACCTGGCCTACAAGCTGGACCTGGCGCGGACCATGACACCCTTCGTGAACGCCGACGGCACGCTCAACGCCTCCGGGGCCGACCGCGCCAAGCTGGCGGCGCTGCGGCTCGACGCCGGCCGCATGCTGGATCTGGAGCGCCGCTTCGGCCCGCTGGACTGGCGCCTCGCCGAATCGCATGCCGTTTATTGGGCCAGCCAGGGGCTCGAACACGCCTCCGGCACGGAACGCCTGCTCTGCCGCCGCGGCGTCTACCAGCCGCTGCTGCTCAGCGTCTTCGGCGGACGCTTCACCGGCGACGCGGCCGCGGGAGATTGGCGCGTGGCG
>CAYRZP010000162.1:0-1727 GCA_964428885.1 uncultured Lentisphaeraceae bacterium | reverse complement strand
CATGCCGTTCCGGACCTTGGAAAAAGCCCGCGACGCGGCCCGTTCGTTCCGCAAGGCCGACGCTGACGGGGCCATCAACATATTACTGCACCCGGGAACGCACACGATCCTTAAAACCGTGGAGTTCGGGCCGGAGGACGCCGGCACAGGCGCGGCGCCGCTGAACATCCGCGGGCAGCACGATCCGGCCGCCCCCCACGCGCGCCCGGTGCTGGTCGGCGGCGCGGTCGTGAGCGGCTGGCGTAAAAGCGCGTTCAACGGACGCGCGGATGTGTTCGAGGCCGACCTGCGGCCGCTCTCGATAACCTCTCAGTTCCGGCAGCTTTACCTCAACGGCAAAAGGCTGACCTGGGCGCGTTACCCAAACGCGGACCCTGCCCTGCCTTACTCCGGCGGCTGGGCTTACGTGGCGGGAGTCCGACCCCCGATGTACGAAGATATCGAAGGTGAACGCACAGACACGGTCGTCCTGCGCCCGCAGAATGCGCGCTCTTGGTCACGCCCGCAGGAAGGCGAGGTCTGCATCTTCCCCCGCTACAACTGGTGGAACCACATCATGAAGATTTCGGGATACGATCCCGCGTCCCGCACGATCACACTCTCGGAAAAAATGCAGTATGCCGCACGGCCGGAAGACCGTTTCTGCGTCATGGGAATGCGTGAAGAACTCGACGCGCCCGGCGAGTGGTATCAGGATGTCGCAAACCAAAAGCTCTACCTGATCCCTCCCCTCGGCACTGACCTCTCGGCGGCCACGGTCACAGTGCCGACGGTCAACGACATCCTGACCTTCAGCCGTACCCGCCATGTCCGCGTCAGCGGCATCGAGATGACCTGCGCCGAGCGGCACGCGGCCAGGTTCAGCGACTGCGAAGACTTTGCGGTGGAAAAATGCTTGGTCCATGACCTCGGTTATTTCCACGGGGCCGCCATAGCGTTGGAGCGCGGCAAAAACGGTTCGGTGCGCGGCTGCGACATCTGGAACATCGGCGGACACGGTGTCGCGCTCAGCGGGGGCAACACGGTCAAAATGGAAACCTGCGGACACGTGGTCGAGAACTGCTACATCCACCACGTCGGCCAGTTCAACCGCCATGGCATCGGCGTCATACTCAACGGCGGCGCCGGCATGCGCGTCGCGCACAACCTGATCCACGACATGCCGCGCTGCGGCATCTTCCATTTCGGCGTGCTGCACACCATCGAGTACAACCGCATCCGCCACTGCAACCTCGAGATGGAGGACACCGGCTGCACCTACACCGGCGGCTGGAGCTTTGGCTGGCAGACCATCCGCTACAACCACTGCACAGACAGCATCGGCTTCAACAACCACGGCAAATTCTTTGTCTTCGCCTGGGGCATCTACCTCGACGAGAGCGGCTGCGGCAACGATGTCTACGGCAACATCGTCGAGCGCTGCCAGGTCGGCGCCATGCACCTGCATAACGCGAGGGAGAACCACATCTACAACAACATCTTCGCCAACAACGCCGGGCCGCAGGGCAAGACCCACCAGTTGTCGCTGCAGACATGGGACAACTCGCCCAAAGGCGTCTTCCTGAGCGACCGCCAGCCGAAAATGCTCAAGGAGCACCAGCGCCTGCTGGCCAACCCCGCCTGGGCCGCGATGCGCGGCATGCATGTCTCGCCCGCCGACCCCTTCCTGCCTGACGGCACGGTCATGCGCGGCAACGTCATCACCCGCAACATCTTCTATTACCCCT
>CAYRZP010000161.1:0-3026 GCA_964428885.1 uncultured Lentisphaeraceae bacterium | reverse complement strand
GTATTTTGCCAGAAAACCTTTCACTAGGAGAACAGCCTTCTCATCTTACCTAAGGCATGCCGGCGCGTCTACTCATACGCGCAGACGCCGCTGCGCTGAGAATAAAAACGCTCCTATTGTTACACGGCCGCAAATGTCATATAATAGCCTTCTTTCTTTCAGAAGAAACAATTACGGGAAACGAAATGAGCGGACGTAAACTGACGGCCAGGGTGGCGGGCGTGGGTAAGGCTTTGCCGGAGCGGCGCCTGACCAACGCCGACCTCGAAAAGATGGTGGACACCAGCGACGAGTGGATCACCCAGCGCGTCGGGATCAAAGAGCGCCGGATCGCCGCAGAGGGTGAATACACCTCGCACTTAGCCATCCGCGCAGCCGCGGACGCCTTGAAAATGTCCGGGCTGAAGGCCGGGGACATTGACCTGATTCTGGTTGGGACATCCACGCCGGACACGGTCTACCCCTCGGTGGCCTGCCTTGTGCAAAAAGCGCTCGGCGCGGTCAACGCCGGGGTGCTGGACGTCAGCGCGGCCTGCACTGGTTTCATATACGCCGCCAGCGTGGCGTGGGGCATGATCCGGTCAGGCCTGATGCGGCACGTGCTGGTCATCGGCGCCGAGGTCAACAGCTCGGTCGTGGACTGGAAGGACCGCGACACCTGCATCCTCTTCGGTGACGGCGCGGGCGCGGCGGTCTTCAGCGCGCACGAGTCCGAGACCGAAGGCGTACTCTCAATGAAATTGGGCGGCGACGGCAATTTCGACGAGCTGCTTTATCTGGCCAACAGCGGTTGCCGCCCCTTCCCAGAGGCTTCAGGCCGGTACATCTTCATGCAGGGCAACGAAACGTTCAAGCAGGCCGTGCGCAATATGTACGAGTGCGCCGTCAGCGCCCTGGAAAGCGCCGGTCTGACCGCCGCTGACGTGTCGCTGTTGATCCCGCATCAGGCCAACACCCGCATCATCGGCGCTGTCTCCAAGCGCCTGGGGTTGCCGGACGAGAAGGTTTTCGTCAACATCGCGGATTACGGCAACACCTCTTCCGCCACAATCCCGATCGCCCTCTGCGAGGCGGTCGAGCAGGGCCGGCTGAAGCGGGGCGACGTGCTGGTGATCGACGCCTTCGGCGCCGGCCTGACTTTCGGCGCCATGGTCATCCGCTGGGCCTGACCGCCCTCCCCATTCCATCTTCCGCTTCTCTCTTCCCTATTCACTATTCACTGTCTGATGCGGGCGCTGCCCGCGTCAGACGTCGATGCGTATGATGCGCCGGATGAAGAACCAGCCGGCCGCGATCAGCACGAGGGTCAACGCTATCGCCGCCATGCCGTCGGTCGAGCGGAAAAAAGGCAGCATCATATCGGGCTTGATGAAGGTCATGGCCGCGCCCAGCACCGCCGGCATGCAGGCCACGATGATGCCCTGCAACCGGCCCTGCGCGGTCAGGGTCATGACGCGCCGCTCGATGCGCATGCGCTCGCGGATGGTCTCGCTGATCTTGTCGAATACCTCGGTCAGGTTGCCGCCGGTGCGGCGCGCGATGTCAATGGCGGTCACGACCAGAGTCAGGTCGTCGCTGCCGACACGCTTGTCCAGACTCTGCAGCGCGTCATAGAAACTCATGCCCACCCGCATCTGCTGCAGCATCACGCCAAACTCCTGAGCGATCGGCTTCTCGCCGTTCTGCACGACACTCTCGAAAGCCTGGTTGATGCTGAACCCGGCCCGCAAAGCGTTGCTCATGCTGCCGAGCGCGTCCACAAGCTGCACGTTGAACAACTGTCGGCGGCGGTTCCGCAGCAGGTCGACCAGCCGGTACGGGGCCATCAAGGCCATGGCGCCAAAACACGTCCCGAGGATCAGCCCCGCGGCCGTAGAGACCGGGTTGCGGTAGTCGAAAAGCGGGATGAAGCAGACGAGGAAAACTACGGCCGCCGAGGCCCTGCCGATGTCGGCGATGCGTTTGGCCGAGACAAACAGAAAAATGTCCTCGAAGCGCCGCGCGGTCTCCTCGGACATGGATTCGGTGTAAGCCGCCGCGCCCGCGCCGAGGCTGCGGATGATGGTATAGGCACACCCGGCGAAAGCCAGCGCCGACAGCGCCGTCGCCGCCCACCTGACCGTTTCCAGGGCGCCCGGGCTCATGCGTCACCGCCTTGCCGCGCCGGGTCGAACACCGACGGATCGATGTGCAGGCCGCGGCTCCGCAGGTTTTCGTAGAAGGTCGGCACCGCGCCGGTGGGCATGAATTTGCCTATGACCTTGCCGCGCTCGTCTAGACCGGACTGCACGAATTCGAAGATGTCCTGCATCACGATCTGCTGGCCTTCCAGCCCGACCACCTCGGAGACGCACACCACCTTGCGCGAACCGTCGCTCATGCGCGACTCGTGGACCACGATGTCGATGGCCGAGGCGATCTGCTCGCGGATCGCGCGCGAAGGCAGCTCCATGCCGGACATCAGCACCATCGTCTCCAGCCGCGAGATCACGTCGCGCGGCGAGTTGGCGTGCACCGTGGTCAGCGAACCGTCGTGGCCGGTGTTCATGGCCTGCAGCATGTCCAGCGCCTCGCCGCCGCGGCATTCGCCGACGATGACGCGGTCCGGGCGCATGCGCAGAGAGTTGCGCACGAGATCGCGGATGGCGACCGCGCCGCGCCCCTCGATGTTGGGCGGGCGCGCTTCAAGGCGGATCACATGCGGCTGGGCCAGCCGCAGTTCCGCCGCGTCCTCGATGGTCACGATGCGGTCGGTGGGGGGGATGAAGCCGCTGAGCACGTTCAGCAGTGTGGTTTTGCCGGAACCCGTGCCGCCCGCCACCACGATGTTCTTGCGCATCATCACACACAACCGCAGGAACTCCGCGGCGTTGCGCGTCCATGTGCCCAGCTCGATCAGCTTCTGCGAAGTCAGCGCCTGCTTGGCGAACTTGCGGATGGTGACGCACGGGCCGATCAGCGAGAGCGGCGGGATGATGGCGTTGACGCGCGAGCCGTCCGGCAGGCGCGCGTCGACATAAGGCTGG
>CAYRZP010000160.1:0-3135 GCA_964428885.1 uncultured Lentisphaeraceae bacterium | reverse complement strand
AAGAGCACCTGGTTCGAGCCCAAGCTGCGCTCCGGCCTGCTGATCCACACGCTGGACTGAGAGAGAGCATGTGTGAGTAAGTGGGTGTGCGTGAAGTCGGGAGCGCCCGCGCTCCCGACTCGCCCGATTACGCGCGCGCGGATTTGCGCTTGCGCTTGCGCCGCACAAAATCCGTGATGCGCGCCAACGTTTCCGCGCCGAGGAAATGCTCCATGCCGCAGGCGTCTTTTTCGGCCGTCTCCTCCGTGACCCCCAGCAGCACCAGAAACTCTTTCAGCAGGGTGTGGCGGCCTAGTATCAGGCTCGCGGCCTTGACTCCCTCCACGGTCAGATCGAGCTTGCCGTAAGGCTCCTGCGTGACATACCCGTAGCGCTTGAGCTCGAGTACGGCTTTGATCACCGACGGCATCTTGACATGCAGGGCCGACGCGACATCGCGCACACGCGCATGGCCGTTGGCCTGCGTCAGCATATAGATGGTCTCAAGATAGTCCTCGAGGCTGTTGGTCACCTTGCGGCTCCGTCATTTTTTCTTTTCGAGGTTGTTCTCCTGGACGATCCTCTGCAGTTCGGCGCGCAGCTTGCAATCTTCCGGGAACACCTTGTTGCGTATCAGAACATTGCACTCGTTGCGCAGGCCGATGATGTCGCCTTTGCGTTCCTGCAACTGCGTGGGGCTGAGCGTGCCCAGCTCCTGCATGTAAGCGTCCGCCAGCTTCTTGAAAACCTGCATGTGCGCTTCTTCTTGGGCATATGAAAGGATCTCCAGCATGCGGCTCAACGCGGCGCACTTGTTCGCGTCGCCGGGATTGGCCGCCTCGAAAAGCTTCGCCGCCGTCTTTTTGCGCAGCGCCATCACATCCGCCTCGTTCGCCGCCGGCCCGCCGTGGGTCGTGTTGGCGTACCGCGAGGGGATCTCGCGGATCCAGATGTTGCGGAAACGCGTCGGGTTGCCATGATCCTGCAACTGCAGAGGAAGTTTGTCGGCATGCGGACTAAGCGGGCGACGCGTGCAGTGCGTGGTCAGCCCCTCCATCTCCCAGTGGTCCTGCGCCAGCACGCCGTTGTGCAGCAGCGTGACCGATCCCGGGTGCTTAAGCTTGTTGTTTTCCCAGACCGGCTGGTGAAAGATAATGTCGTAGGTCTGCCACTCGCCAGGCTTGCGGCTGGCGTTGACCAGCGGCGGATTCTCAGCATAGATCGCCGCGGCCTGACCGTCGGCGTAATTGGGATTGGCGTTGCTGCCGTCTTCGCGCGCGTAGGTTTCGTACGAGTCGAGAACCTGGATCTCGTAGCTCCCCATCAGAAAAACGCCGCTGTTGCCGCGTCCCTGCCCCGTGCCTTTAACCTCCGAAGGAGAGGCCCACTCGATATGCAACTGGCAGTCGCCGAACGACTGCTTGGTCTTGATCGCCCCTGAATTCTTCACCGGATACATTGCGCCGTTTTCCAGAACCCATTTTGTGGGTTCGCCTTTAGTGCTCTCCCAATTCTCCAGCGACGTCCCGTCAAACAAAATAATCGCGTCTGACGGCGGCTGACCGGGCTCCGCCGTGACCTTGGGCGGGTTCGGACGGTTGCGGTCGTGAACCGCCCAGGCGTGCCTCGCGTCCGGCGTGTCGCCATAAAGCCCCGCCCTGACCGCATAAACCACCACAACCGCCGCGCCGGCCGCCATCCAAAACTTGCTGAGACTCATCGCGAACTCCCCTCTTTTATGCTTTTACCATCATCGTGAAACCGATCAAGTTATTATATTGTCAAAAACCTGCCCCTTTGGCTATCGCTAAAATCCGCGCCGCATTTAGCTGGACGGGTTCATGCCATGCGTAGTAACCTTTGTGTTTTAGCTTCGTGCTGTTTTGTTCCATGCTCAACATATTTCATAAAACTTTGGCGGGCGAGGGGCTGCCGCAGATATGCGCAGCAGTTTTGGCTCTCTGGCTGGGCGTGAACCTTCTGCACGCCGGATGGGTCGGCGCGCGGCGTTTTTTATGGGAAAGGCGCGTCAAGCGCGAAAAGGGCGGACTTTTGGCAGGCGCCGTGTCATACACCGTCGGCAAAGGCCCGGTGGCAGTGCTCTTCATCCACGGTTTCGCCGACACTCCGCACGTGTGGCGGCGCATGGCCACGCGGCTGGCCGCGACCGGTCGCTTCACCTGCCGCGTCATGCGGCTGCCGGGCAGCGGCGAGCCCGCGGACACCGCCCGCCTGCAGTCATTGCGGCGCTGGCGCGCGAGCGTGGCGGACGAGCTGATCAATTTGAAGGGCCGGCGCGCGAGGGTGTGGATCGCCGGACACTCGATGGGCGGCGCCCTGGCGTTGGACGCGGCGGTCAGGATGCCGGACATGGTTGACGGCGTGGCGGTGTTCGCGCCTCTGCTGGCGGTGTCGCGCCGACGCTCGCCGGTGCTGCCGCCCGCCGTGTGGTTCGCCGCCGCGCGCGTGGCGCTCTGCCTTTCGCCGACTTTCGAGTCGCCTTTCTCGTCCGAGGGCGCGGCCGTTGACGACCCGGACTTCACTTACCCGCGCGACCGCTTCATCCCGTTCGCGGTTTACCGCGGGCTTTTCCGGCTGGTACGCGATCTGCGCGGAAAGGGTCATGCCGTGTTCTGCCCGCTGTTCGCGGTCACAGCCGAGAAAGACGCGGTCGTCGACACCGCGGCGGCCCTGCGCTGGCTGGAGGAATGCGGCGGCACGAAGGAGATACACGTCCTGCCGGACATAGGCCATGTGATCCCGTTGGAGAACGGCTGGCAGAGATTCACCGACGAGATGGCGGAGTTCATCCGGCGCAACACGCCGTAGCCAGCGGCGCGCCGTCAAAAATCGTCGAAGGGGCCGAGGCCCTCGACACCGTAGAGCTTTTCGACGTGCCAGTTGACGGCGAGTTCGAAGACGGCGAGGCAGTCTTCAGGAGATTGAAGCGTACACGTCTGCGCGGGCGGCTGGAGGTACTGCGGCGCGGCGGCGCGCAGCTCCCCGATCCACTGCCGCGCGGTCGCCGCGAGTTCCTGCGTCGCAGGCTTCGCGTCCAAGGACAGCCGCTTGGCCTCCAGGCAGAGTTCGGCGAGCGTTTTCAGTTGGCGCTCCTGCTGCCGCGTCGGTATCACCAGCGGCATCTGGCGCAGGTCG
>CAYRZP010000159.1:0-3159 GCA_964428885.1 uncultured Lentisphaeraceae bacterium | reverse complement strand
AGGCGCCTGGCTGGCCGCGACGGTCTATGACGATCCGGCGCAGCGCCTGATGAGCGACATCGACATCCTGGTCCGCGAGGACGATCTGGACGCCGTCCACCGCGAGCTCAGCGCTGACGGGTTCGCCGCCGATAAGGACGTGTTGCACAACCGCTTCGCCTATGACCAGCGCTACCGGCACCCCCGCCTGCCCCTGCCCTTGGAACTGCACTGGCATGTGACCTCAGAACTCACCCCCGCAGCCCCCGTGCCCGATATCGCAGCCGTCTGGCGCAACGCTGTCGACAGCGCCTGGCACGGCACGCCGGTCAAGGCCATGCCGCCGGCCGATCAATTGGCACATATTGCCCAACACGTCCTGCACCACCTTTTCGCCTCTCCCCTGCGCGGGTATTTGGACATAGCCCTGCTCTTGAAGAAGCACGGCCATAAACTCTCCGCGGAAACTGTCAGCGTTGCGTCAGCGCACTGGCGCACCGGCCATGCCGTCCCCTTTCTTCTTCACATGACCGCCAATCTGCTTGACGCCCCCCTCCCGCGCCAACTCGAGGCGTGCGTCGCCGAAACCGCGCCGGAGGAGGCTGAAACCGCCATGACCGCCCTTTTCAACCTGCCTGACGCCCGGGAACGCGCCGGCGAGTCCACGCTCATGGACTTCAGGCAGGCATCGGCCATGGGAAAGTTGGCGCTGGCCTGGCGGCGCGTCTTCATGCCGCGGCAATTCATGCTGCTTGATTATCCGTGCGCCCGCACCCGGCTCGGGGTGCCGCTGGCATGGCTAAAACGCGCCCTGCGCCTTTACCGGCGCTACCGCTCCCTGCGCGCTGGCGCCCTTGAAAAACCCGCTTTAGCAAAGAACCGTCAAGAAATCGCGCGGCAACGCCGCCAGTTGGCCGAAAAACTGCTGTCATGCCCCAGCAATATTTTCAGGCTTCTCCCGTTTATATGAATCACAGCCTCAATCACGGCTGTTAAAGGAGTAACCTATCATGAAGAGTCCGATTCTGTTGGCATGTGCCCTTATGACCGCCATCACTCTTGGCGGGATGGCGAAAGAAAACGCGTCGGCCGACGAAGCCGGCAAAGCCAAACAAGTCAAACGGGAACGCCCCGAACGCGGCCCCATGACACCCGAGATGAAAAAAGCCATGACGGATAAACGCATGGCGCGGATCAAGGAGAAGGACGAAGCCCTTTACAAGGAACTCTCCGAGCTCCGCGAGAAAGATCCTGAAGCATTCGATAAACGCATGCGTGAAATGGCTAAAGCCCGTGCCCAAGAACGCCAGCAGCAACGCAAGGAGAAGGGTATTGGCGAAGGCAAGGACAAGGAAAAATGTCCTAAAGCCGATAAGCCTAAGACTGATAAATGAGCGGCCTTCTGGCCAACTCATAACGCGGCGAAAAGCCGACCGGGATCTGCGCCCCGCCAAGGTCGAAGCCGAAGGTACGGTTTTTGAGAGAAAGAACCGGCGGCGCCTGCAAGCGCTTGGCGCGGGCCAGCCCGTTATACAGACCCCACATTTTCTCAAGGTCTTCGCAGAACTGCAGACCGGACGGGAACAGTGCCCGGATGTCGCCTTGGTAGCCGGTCTCCCGGCAGACGGCTCCGGCCTCATACCATTCCAGCAGATCCTCCGGTGAAGCCTGCGGTGTCCTTTCCGCCCATGCCGCGAAAAGCCGGTCATGCCAAGCGTATATGATCGGGTCGCCCTTGCCCTCCTCCACGTTCTGCTCGCGGCTCAACTCCGCAGATGGCACAATGTCGATCGATCCTTGCGGGATCACAGGCTTTCCAAAAATCTCCCGGTTGTAGCAGCGCGCCAGCTCCCATATCTCCGTCTTCCATAAATCCGCGAGCGCGGCGAAGAAGCCCGCGATGTCTCCGTACATAGTGCCGTAGCCGATCATACACTCCGACTTGTTGGCGTTGCAGGTGAAAACCCCGTTGAAGGCGCTGCTGACCGCGGACAGCACCCGCCCCGAACGGTCGCGCGCCTGTACGTTCTCAACAGCGGCGTCCGTCAGATCCAGCTTCAAGCTGCCAGCTCCGCGGCGACGGCAAACCGCGCCGCAAACCTGCGCGAGCGTGTGCCGCACACTCTCTTCAATCGCGATCTCGGTGTAATGACAGCCTAAATTTTCGGCCAGTTCCCTTGCCAACCCCACCGTGACCTTGGAATTGTGCCGGCTGGGCATGTTCACCAGCAGCAGCCGCTCCGGTCCCACAACCCGGCTGTAAACGGCGGCGGTCAGAGCCGAATCAATGCCTCCCGAAGCCCCCACAACCACACGCTCCAGCCCAAGCCGCTCCATTTGCGCGCGGCAGGCCGTCTCGACGGCCCGCACCGTTACGGCCGCCGAATCATGCCGATCCGTCCCGTCGGCAATGGTTCTGGCACCACCGTCAACCACGGCTTCTTCGAAAAGCGGAGCGCGCCGGATGCGCCGGCCAGGCAGGGCCAGGGCACTGCCGCCGACCAGTATGAAAAGCGCCTTGCCGGTGTCGACCACCCCCGCCGCTCCACACCGCGCCACTGGCACCCCGGTCTCAGCGGCAATGTCCGCGCCCGCATCCGGCCTATCGGCATTACGGACGTAAGGGACGGTATCGAGGTTGACCAGCAGCCGCGCGCCGTGCCTGGCCAGCGATTGCGCCGCGCCCGGCTCTACGCCGCCCAGCCACACCCCGACCCGCAATCCGCCCAGAACGAACGGGGCGGCCAGTGCGTCCTGTTTCACGCCCTCGATCCCGGCCACCGCCCCGGCACACAAAAAACCGCAGTGGCGGTCAAAGCGGTTGGCTTCGGAAACCCTTTTGGGAACAAACGGCACCGGTGACCCTTCCGGCACCACCAAACGCCCGTCCTCAATCGCCACCGCCGCACTGACCGCCCGCCCGCGATAACGCATGACCGTGCCCAACACCACCGCCATGCCGCTTGTCGCCGCTGTCACGCGCCGCAAGGCCGCCTCGCAGTCGACCATGAACGATTCCCGCCGCCACTCGGCAGCCTCCATCACACCGGTCAGCACCAGTTCCGGGAACACGACAAAGCGTACGCCGCAGCCGCGCGCCGACTCAAGCGCGCGCGCCACCGCATCAGCGTTCGCCGCCACATCGCCCTGCCGCACTTTAAGCTGGCAGACACGGACCAG
>CAYRZP010000158.1:0-3240 GCA_964428885.1 uncultured Lentisphaeraceae bacterium | reverse complement strand
GCGACGCTCGTCCCTCCCCGCTGCGAACAACAGCTTGATCTGATCGGTGAAATATGCGATGTTTTCACCACGAAGACGCGAATGTCGCGAAACGTGTTTGTTGGGCCAATCACAGTTTAGCGCCATTCGCGTCTTAGTTGAGAGATTTTCGGTTTGCGGGCGTAGCCCGCGTGAGAAAGGAGCGGACGATATGCATCCGAGACAGATCACGCGCGATGTTCAATGGATGGGTGCGGTGGATTGGAACCGCAGGCTCTTTGATTCGCTGATCCCTTTGCCGGACGGCACCAGCTACAACGCGTATTGTGTGCGCGGCTCTGAGAAGACCGCGCTGCTCGACACTGTCGATCCGGCCATGTGGGACGAGCTGTCGCGGCAGCTCGACAGCGTCAAGCGCCTGGATTACCTGATCGCGCATCATGCCGAGCAGGATCACGCGGGCTCGATTCCGGCCGTCTTGGAGCGTTATCCCGAAGCGGTCCTGGTCTGCTCACCCAAGGCGAAGCCTTTGATCATGGACCACTTGTGGGTGCCGGAAGCGCGCATCAAGACGGTCGAGGACGGAGAGACGCTCTCGCTGGGCAACAAGACGCTCAAGTTCATCCACACCCCGTGGGTGCATTGGCCCGAGACGATGGTGACGCACCTGCCTGAGGACCGCATTCTTTTCTCATGCGATTTTTTCGGCTCGCATCTTGCGACCACTGATCTTTTCGCGGGTGACGATCCGTGTGTGGCGGAAGCGGCAAAGCGTTATTACGCCGAGATCATGATGCCGTTCAGATCCGTCATCCGCAACAACATGAAAAAGGTGCGCGCCTGTGAATTCGACCTGATCGCGCCCAGCCACGGGCCGGTCCATGACGCCCCGGAGACGATCCTCGCGGCTTACGACGGATGGATCTCGGACGCGGTCACCAACACGGTGGTTCTGCCTTACATCTCCATGCACGGCAGCACCGAGCGGATGGTGCGGCATCTGGTCGCGGCGCTGGACGCGCGCGGCGTCAAGACGCAGTTGTTCGACCTCGCCGTCACTGACATCGGCAAGCTGGCCATGAGTCTGGTGGACGCCGCGACGATCGTGATCGGCACGCCGACGGTGCACGTGGGGCCGCACCCGGCGGTCTTTTCCGCGACGCATCTGGCCAATGCCCTGCGGCCCAAGCTCAAGCACGCCGCGATCATAGGCTCGTACGGCTGGGGCACCAAGGCGGTGGAGCAGCTCACCGGGCTGATCCCCAACCTCAAGGTCGAGGTGCTGGGCGCGGTCTTGTGCAAAGGGCTGCCGAAGGGCGAGACGCTGGCCGAGCTGGACGCTCTGGCCGACACCATACGCGACCGCCATGCGGCGCTTGCGGGATAAGTGCGTTAGTGCATTAGTTGGCAGGGAGCGGGGAATTTAACCACGAAGGCACGAAGGACACGAAGGTTTTTTGGGTCCGGCTGTGCCGGAGTCCTGGGTCTTGGGTCATGGGCCCTTCTGCGGCGCGGGTGGCACCGCGCCCTCCGAGACACGCGCCCACAAAAACGCTGGTCGCGGGTCGCCCGTCGCAAGTCACGGAGTGAAGGCTGCCACGCCGTCAGCAGGCGTGGACCGGGGGGGAATAGGGCACTGCCTGGGACCTGGGTCCTGTGTCCTGATTATTGCGGCCGCGCAGAGGCCGCCGGGGCGAGAGTAAAAAACATGGCAGGGTTAAGCGCTGAACGTTAACTCCGGAAGGAGGCAGAGCATGTCGGATAAATCAGATCTGGTCGGGAGCGTGTTGGACATGAACGGGCTGGTCGCCTATCAGCCCGGCGCGGTGGTCAGCCGGACGGTCATTGACAAAAACGTGGGCACGGTGACGGTTTTCGCCTTTGATGAGGATCAGGGGCTGAGCGAGCACACCGCGCCGTATGACGCGTTGGTGCAGGTGATCGACGGGGCGGCCGAGATCATGATCGGGCACAAGCCGCACATCGTCAAAGCTGGCGAGATGATCATCATGCCGGCCGGCAAGCCGCACTCGCTGAAAGCCAAGCCGCGCTTCAAGATGATCCTGGTGATGATACGCGCCGCGCGACCCGCGACAGGCGACTAGCGTTTCTAGGGGAACGGTGCCACCCGCGCCGCATGTGTGCCTACTGCCGATTGCCCGCCAACGCACTCTCCCCCTATCATCAGAAGCCGTAGCGCAGGCTGGCGTAGATATTGTTGTCGCGCTCGAACTGGCCGAAGAAGGTGTGGTCGTCCTCGCCGAAGAAGAGGTTGCCGCCGATCTCCGCGATCCAGCGGTCGTCGATCTTGTAGCTGGCCTTGGGCCTGAGGTAGGCGTCGCGGTCGGTCGGCGACAAGTACAGGAAAATTCCGAGCTGCAGGTTCTGGCTCATCAGCAGCTTGGTGAGGCGCAGCGTGACGACCTGCCGGATTTCGTCTGCCGCGCGCATGGCGGGCGGCAGGGTGCGCCGGTAGTCGTCGTAATCCAGCATCTGTTCGACGTAGTACTGGATGCCGCCGGTGAGGTCGCGCGCCAGCTCCTGCTCGTAGCCTATCAGGTAGCGCACCTCGCTGTTGCGGACGAAGGGGTCTTCGCCGGAGAGGTCGTCGGCTGAGCGGTACCAGCCGGTCTCCAGGCTCAGGATGCCCTTGGCGAGCGGGCCGCGCCCGCTGGCGCCGAAGGCTTGCAGGCGCGGGAATGTCGCGCGGCCGCTCTGCGGGTCGCTGCCGGCTGGGCTTTTCCAGAAACCGTCGTAGCCGTAGGCCGCGATCTCGTAAGATCCGAGGGAACGGTAGAGGCGCGCCGCCCATTCGTCGTCGCGGAAGGTGTCGTCCGGTTTGTCGGCATCGACCGTGGCGTCGCGTCCCGCGCGGCGTCCGAGAGAGCCGTTCCAATAAGAAATGCGGCGGCCGTCGATGAAGCGGTCGCTGTCGAAACGCGGCGAGTAAATCAGGTCGAGGTTGGCCCAGTCGCTGAAGAGCGAGGTCTTGAGCGAGTCTGACGGCGCCTTCAGGTATTCATCGTCTCGGCCGATGAAGTAAGAGTTCCAGTCTTTCGGGAAGAGGTCATTGATGAAGAGCATGTCGCCCGTGCCCCAGGTGTTGATCTGGCGGCCTAGCTTGAGGTCCATGAATGAGGCGGGGCGCAAGAGCAGGTTGGCCTGGCGCAGGTCCAGCCAGCCGTAGCCGTCTTCGAGGCGGATGTCATGCTGGTTGAGCACGGGGTCGTATAGGAGATCGCCGACCACCTTGAGCGCCGC
>CAYRZP010000157.1:0-3298 GCA_964428885.1 uncultured Lentisphaeraceae bacterium | reverse complement strand
AGTGCCTTACAAACTAATAACAGCAATAAAAAACAAGTTCTTTCACCACGAAGGCACGAAGAGCACGAAGTTTTTTAATGACTCGATTATTCTTTGTGCCCTTCGTGACTTCGTGGTGAGAATTTCAGGTTGCGGGCGCGGCCCGCGTCAGATCCCCAAGATATAGGACAAGACGGCGAAAACACCGTCGAAGGCCGTGATCAGCACCAGGCTGCCGACCACCGCGGCGGTGGCGGCGCGGCCCACCGCGTCCGCCGTGCGGCTGGCGCGCAGGCCCTGCGAACAGCCGACCAGCCCGACCACCAGGCCGAAGGCCGCTGCCTTGAAAAGCCCCAGCAGGACATTGCTCAGCGGCGTCGCGTTGAACACGTGCTGCCAGCAGGTCGTGGCCGGTATGCCTACCGACATCAGCACCAGCACACCTCCCGTCAAGCCGGCAAGGATCGTGAAAACCGTCAGGAACGGCATCACCAGGGTCGCCGCTATGACGCGGGGCATGGCCAGGAACACCACCGGCGGCAGCCCGAGGGTGACCAGCGCGTCGATCTCTTCATTGACCTTCATGCTGCCCAGTTCCGCGGCAAAGGCCGATCCCGACCTCCCGGCCAGGATGATCGCGGTGATCAGCGCGCCGAGTTCGCGGAAGAGGCCGATGGCGATCAGGTCCGCCACATAAACCTCCACGCCGAACTGGCGGAATGAGGTGGCCGACATGAAGGCCAGTATGACACCCAGCAGGAACCCGATCAGCAGGGTTATCGGCAGGGCGTCCACCCCGGCGCGCTCAAAGTGCAGCATTGTGTCGCGCCAACGCAGGCACCCCGGCCGCGCCAGCAGCCGGCAGCCCGAAACCGTCACCTCGCCCAAAAAAGCCAATTGCGCGCGGATGTTGTCGCAAAGCCCCGCCACCGCTTGGCCGACCTGCACCGCGGTCTCGGTGTGGCGCGCCGCGTTACCGGCCCCGGCCGCTTCATTCGGGAAACGGCGCACATCGAAAACCCGCAAGGTGCGCGCCACCACCCCGCGGCGGTCGCGGCAGACGATCGAGAAGCCCTGCGCGGCGGAACGCCGGTGTAACTCCAAAATCAGCGCCTCGCCGGCTCCCGCGCAGGTTTTGACATCATCCGCGCCGATCACCAGCTCGTCCTTCTCGCTCAACCGCGCGATTCCCGGCATGACCGCCTGCCAGAGGCGGGCGACATTCTCGGATGAGCAATCTTCTGGCAACGCCAACTCCATCATTTGATGATTATACTACACCTTTGCGCGCTTCCGCTTCAAGGGCGCTTTTTACCGCTGAAAAATAACGAACCCCAGATTCTCGTGTTTGCGCTGCGCGGGATAATCGGGTATAGTAAAGACGAAATCACGGTCTGTACCTGAAATGAAGCGGGGCGCGGACCGGTCAAACAATCAAGAGGGTTACCATGAAAAGAATATTGTTGGGTTTGGCTTTGGCGGGCTTGGTGATCAGCGGGGCCTCGGCGGCGGATCGAGTCAGATGGCCGGTATGGTTCGCGTTCAATGACTCGGAAGATATCGACGTGATCGGCTTGCGCGTGACGCTGCCCTCCGGGTATTGCGAACAGGTGACGGGTCTGGATATAGGCCTGATCGGACGCTCCCAGTATTTCAACGGCATCCAGATCAACGTTTTGCGCAACGACGTCAAGGACGCGCTGGCCGGTTTCCAGATAGGCTGCTACAACTCGGCCGGGCTCGGCGACATGGTCGGTTTGCAGGCCGGCTTGTGGAACGAGACCAAAACCATGTACGGCTTCCAGGCCGGGCTGGTCAATCTGGCCGACTACGCCAATGGCTTCCAGGTCGGCGTGATCAACCGGGCTGAAGACATGTACGGCTTCCAGATCGGCCTGATCAACGTCATCCGCGGCAGCACGGTGCCCTTCTGCCCGATCGTAAATATCGGTTTCTGAAGCGGCGCAGGCAGACAAAAAAACGCAAAGCCAGCCTGCGAGGAGGGCTTTGCGTTTTCAATTTAAGATCCTGCGCTTTTCACCCCCTCACGTCCTGTAAACAATTATTACCCGCTCAATCCTTTCTTGCCATAAAGGAGCTTTCATGCAAACCAAACCTTTCGCCCCTTTGCGCCCCGCCCCCGAAAAAGCGCGCTCTGTCGCGGCCGTGCCTTATGATGTGGTGGACACCGACGAGGCCCGCGCTCTGGCCGACGGCAACCCCCACAGTTTCCTGCACGTCACGCGTCCCGAGATTGACCTGCCCGACGGCACCGACATTCACAGCGACGCGGTCTACGCGCAGGCCGCCAAGGCCCTCGCCGGCCTGCGCCGCAACGGTACGCTGATCCGGGAAGAGGCCGAGAGCTTTTACCTCTACCGCCAGATCATGGGCAGTCACAGCCAGACCGGCGTGGTGGCGTGCTGCAGTATCGACGATTACGCGCGGGACATCATCCGCAAGCACGAGAAGACCCGCAAAGACAAGGAAGACGACCGCACCCGCCATTGCACAGAGCTGAAAGCCAATGCCGGGCCGGTCTTCCTCACCTGCCGCGACACCGCCGAGCTCGGACGCATGATCAAAGACGCCGAGCGGACCGCGCCGCTGTATGACTTCACTGCGGACGACGGAGTGCGGCACACCGTGTGGCGCGCGGCTGATGACAACGCGGCTTGGTCCGAGGCCTTCCGACATGTGCCGCTGGCCTATGTCGCGGACGGGCACCACCGCGCCGCCGCCGCTTTCCGCACCGGCATGGACATGCGCGCGGCCAACCCCTGCCACACCGGCCGCGAGGAGTACAACTGGTTCCTGGCCGTGATCTTCCCGGCCTCCAGCCTGAGCATCATGCCCTATAACCGCTGCGTCGCGGACCTGAACGGCATGTCGCCGGAGGCATTCCTGTCCAAGGTCGGCAACGTCTTCAAGACCGCCCCGGCCGACGGCGCCGCGCCTTCCGGGGCGCGCGAGGTGAGAATGTTTCTTGCCGGCCGCTGGCACAAGCTGTCCTGGGAAGAGTTCGAGGCCGATCCGGCGGGCAGGCTGGACGTCAGCGTCTTGCAGGACCGCCTGCTCGCGCCGCTTTTGGGCATCGACGACCCGCGCACCAACACCCGCATATCATTCATCGGCGGCATCAGGGGCACCGACGAACTGGAGCGGCGGGTGCTGAGCGGACGTGACGCCGTGGCTTTCTCGATGTTCCCGGTGACCGTGGAACAGATGATGGACATCGCGGACGCCGGCCAGATCATGCCGCCTAAGAGCACCTGGTTCGAGCCCAAGCTGCGCTCCGGCCTGCTGATCCACACGCTGG
>CAYRZP010000156.1:0-3352 GCA_964428885.1 uncultured Lentisphaeraceae bacterium | reverse complement strand
CCAACATCATGGCCTTGCGCGAGTATATCGACCACCGCTTCCTGCTCGGCTTCAATCTGGGCTTCTAATGCGGGCATGGCCCGCAAACAAAGTTCAATCACACTCAAAGACACAGCGGCCACAAAGGGAAGCAAGATGATCCTTCCCGCGACAGGCGTTTTTTGGGGCGAACGTCCCTTCGAGCCGCGATTGCCGCGGCAGGCGACACGGAGGGCGCGGCGCCACCCGCGCCGCAGAACTCAAATTCTTGTCAGGAAAGGGATGCTGGCCGCGAAAAGCTCGCGGGTCCAGCGCTCGCTGTAGAAGCTGTGGCCGGCATGGGCGATCAGATGCGTCTCGTGCGGGATACCATGCGCACGGCAATAACGCGCATACGCGGCGTTTGAACCCGGCGCGTCCGGATCGGAGCCACCGAAGACGAAGCAGACCGGGTTGCGGAAGCCGCGGAAAAGCTTCAGCGCGGCATCTTCCTGGAAAGCCTCTGCGGCGCTGCGTTTTTCCTGCTTAACCAGCGCTTTGGCCACCATCCCGCCTTGTACCTTGCCTGCGGCGAGCTTGCGCCAGGTTTCCGGCCGCAGCAGTTTCAGCATGTACGAACGCAGCGCGGCGAGGGTCTGGCGCGGGCCGGTGGCCGGGCTGCGCAGGGAGCCCATGGACTCTGGCGACCACAGCAACAGCCTTGCGATGTCAAGGTTGCGGGCGGCCAGCGTCACGGCGACCTTGCAGCCGGAGCAGATGCCTATGACCGCGACCGGCGCCCCGGATGGCATACGCCGTCGCAGGGCGTCCAGCGCGGTCTGGGCGTTCTCCGTCATCAGCGCTATCGATGCGTCGCCGCTCTCGCCGCCGCTCAGGCCGCGCCCGATGAAGTCCGGGCGCAGGCACAGAAAGCTTTTTCGGGCCAGCAGCCGCGCGCACTGCGTGAAGAGGCGGTGCGGTCCGGTGCGGTCGCCGGACCAGCCGTGCAGGAAGAGCGCCCCGCCGCGCACGGGGATCTCCGCCAGATCCCAGATGGCGCTCAGAGGTTTTGCCGGATCGCCGAAAGCCGCCAGCTCGGCGCTCGGCGCGGCTGCGGTCAGGCCGGGCGGGAGGCGGGGCGCGCACGGCCGGACTTGTGCGTGGGCGCGGAGCCAAGCGACGGTCGCGGCTGCCAGCTCGCACGTGTCGACGTGCCCGACGGTGTTCCAGAAGGGCGGGTAACGCAGATCAGACAAGGCGGCGTGACCGCCGACGCAAAACGCCGCCGCCGTTTTCTCGTCGTGTCCGCCTGAGAAAACCAGCGCCGGCGCGGCAAGCGGTTGCGGCCGCAATTCTTGCAGCCACGCGTAAAACGCGCCTGAGACCGGATAGCCGTCCAGGTCGACGGTCTGGCCCTGCCGCAGGCGCGCCTCCAATTCGGCGCGGCTCTCCCGCGCCTTGCCGTAGGCCACCATGTCGTTGACCATGCGGCGCTGCAGCAACTGCCGGACCATGTCCGCGCCGCTGACCGGCGACCAGAGCGCGGACGCCGCGATGTCGCGGCGCGTTTCGGCCAGCCGCGCGGCCAGCAGGGCGCCGGAGCGCACCCCGATGGCGAAGAGCGGCAGTCCGGGCAAGACCGCGGCCAGCCAGTCGAACGCGGCATCGCATTCGCCGTCAAAGGCGGAGGGTTCGGTTGACGCGAAATCGCCATCCGAATCGCCGCAACCGGAGAAATCAAAAAGCAGCGCGGCAATCCCCGCGTCGGACAAGGCGCGCGCGGTCTGGACAAAAACCGGCAAGGTGCCTTTGCGCTCTTCGACAAAAGGCTGGATCAGGAGCGCGCCGCCCGTAGCCGCCTCAGGCAGCACGCATGTGGCGGCCAACCGTTTCCCGTTGGCCGTCAAAAAAAACGATTTCTGGATGAAATGGGACACGTCTGTGCACTAAAAGCCGAGATTCGCGGCAGATTCCGTTTTGAAACAAAGCTGTCAAATCAACTCTTTGATGTATTTGTTTTTTAGCAAACGCCAGAAGACAACGATGAAGGCGCTGAGCGGGATCGCCAGCAGCACGCCCAGCATGCCTTTGAAAACCACGCCCCAGAAGAGCAGGGAGAAGATGATGGCCGGATCGCTCAGGCCGGTTTTTTTGCCTTGGATCCTCGGCGTGATAAAATAGCTGTCCACGGATTGCACCACGCAGAAAACCGCCGACACCAGGACGAGCCGGACAGCGCTGCCGCCCTCGCCGAAAAAGGACATCGGCAGGGTCACGGCCAGCCCGATGATGTTGCCCAGGTAGGGCACCAGATTGAAACAGCCCAGGGTCAAGCCTATCAAAAAACCATAGGGCAGCCCGACCATCCAGAACCCCAGACCGAAAAGCAGTCCTTGAATGAAGGCGATCAATATCTGGCCCCGGAAGAAAGCCACGATAATGGCTAGAAACTCGTCGATCAGATAGGTGACGTCGCGGCGTGTGTCAGGCTTGAGGAAGGGCATGAAGTTCTCGGCGTTGCGTCCGGAGAACGGCTTGGCCGTGAGGAAGTAGATCAGATAGACCGGGACCACCAGCCAGCCGATCAGGGAGGCGACATACCGGATGGCGCCCACGCCCACCGAAAGGGCTTTGCCGCCGACGTCGTCGAAGGATATCCGATCGAGCGCTGCGGCGATGAGGTCGTGCGGCGCGTTCAGCAGCGGCAGTTTCTCTGCCAGCCCGTATTTAGCAAGGAACGCCTCGAGCCCCGGGTTGGCCTCGGTTAGCGCGGCCGATATGCGTTCGGCCAGGGCTGGCAGATAATCGGTGAGAGAGACAAGTTGTGAAGCGAACAGCGATCCGAAGAAGAACAGCAGGGCCGCGACCGGGATCAGGACCGACAGAAAAAGAGCCGGTATCGCCAGCAGGTTGGATCGGCGCAGATGACGGTGCAGCCATTGGTGGTAGGGCCTCAAAAGCAGCGCCAGAATCAGCGCGACCAGCAGGGGCGTGACCACCACGGAGACCGATGAAACAAGCTGGTAGACCGCCCAAAGCAGCAATGCGGCGAAGCCAGCCACCAGTGTCGCGCACAACACGGTGAGGCCGGCCGCCACAATGCCCTGCTGGCGTTCCGTGAACGAGATCGCCGGTTTCCGCACGGAACCGTTATTTCGCATGTCCATGGGCGGGTCTCCATTTGTCCGAGTTTAACCGAACGCCTGAATTATAAAGGCTGGTATTCCGTATAGGCAAGGCAATCCGCAGATTCCCCAGAATGTGCCAACATCGCATAATCTGGCCCAAGGCGTTTCTATTTGGCTTTGCGATGCGTATAAACGGACGGCTCGGCGAGCTGTCCCTACCGAAAACGCCATCTCTTTGTCTGAAGCATGCATGTAATGGTAGGGCG
>CAYRZP010000155.1:0-3371 GCA_964428885.1 uncultured Lentisphaeraceae bacterium | reverse complement strand
GTGGAAGTCCGCCATGCGGGTGCCCTTGACAAGCCTTCTCATAGAAGTGCCTTACGAACCAACAACAGCAATAAAAAACAAGTTGTTTCACCACGAAGGCACGAAGAGCACGAAGTTTTTTAATCATTTTTTCTTCTTCATGTCCTTCGTGATTTCGTGGTGAGAATATTGGGTTGCGGGCTGCGCCCGCATTAGTATTCATGGATGGTGAGCGCATAAGCGGTCAATCTGACCGCGAAGTATTGAGGCGGATTTCAATCCTGATGGCCGCTTTCGCTTTGGTCTGTCTGTGCGCTGGCGCCAGCCGCATGGCGGCGCCGTCCTGGCAGTTGCGGACTTTCGGGGATGCGCTGCGTGTGCGCGAGGCCTTGTCCATGTTCGTTTTCGCGCCTGCCGTCGTGTTGCTGTTCTGGTTGAACGCGCACGCGATCGGCAGGGGCAGGATGCCGCTGGCGTTGCAGGTGCCGATGGTGCTGGCCGTGTATTTCATCGCGTGCGGCATGGGCATGCACGATCCCATCAACCGCATGCAGACAGTGTATCCGGCAAGCATGCTGCCGCCCGCGGTTGGGCGCACAATGGAGTATTTGGACGACCATTTGGGGCACTGGGTCTTTTTTTGCGGGTTCATG
Source organism: uncultured Lentisphaeraceae bacterium (assembly GCA_964428885.1). Lineage (GTDB taxonomy): Bacteria > Verrucomicrobiota > Kiritimatiellia > RFP12 > UBA1067 > JAQVQN01. The sequence goes on along the minus strand of CAYRZP010000155.1, from coordinate 2,739 downwards.
CTGGGGACTTGGGTGATCGGCACACAGCAGGTTCTGGCGCCGCTTGACAGCAAGATGGGGTGGCGTTGGCGCGCCCTGTTCATTTGCATCAGCCTGGCTTTGCTCTGGGTTATGCTGACCAACCTTTGGGACGAGTACCCGAAGACGCGGGTGGATCTTTGCGTCATAGCTCTGGCCGCGGCCGTGCCGTCAGCCGCGCATGTCGCCCTGCGCCGTAAAACCGGCCTGATGCGGCTGCCGCTGCTGCTGGTCATCTATACGGCCTATTTCGGCAGCATCGCGGGAACATTGATCCGATGGCGCATACTGGGGAAAATCTGACCGGACTTTTTAGCGCTTGGTCATGCCGGAGGCAATGCGATATAATCCGGCGCTAATGTTTTGGAAAGGAAGCTAACGATGTTCAAGTCACATATCACCATTATCTGTGCCTGCGCTATGCTGGCCGGACGGGCTTCGGCGCAAGGGCTGCCGGCCAAAAAAAATCCGGCGGTCTTGCTGGACGGAGTGGCGGCTTACGTCAACACCGAGATGATCACGATCGCCGAGGTCATGAGCGAGGTGCGGCGCAGCCCGTGGGCGGAAGTCTCGCCGGAACTGCGCGAGAAGCGTCTGCGCGAGCTTTACACGGCCACGCTGAACGCGCTGATCGACCGCAAGCTGATCTTGGCGGCGGCGCAGAAATCAAAAATGGAGCTGCAGTCGTGGGCGGTCGACAACCGCATCAGGGAGATTGTCGCCAACAATTTCGAGCGGGATCAGACCAAGCTGCACGCCTTGCTGGCGGAACGCAAGATTGCCTACGAAGAGTGGCGCAAGGGCATCGAGGAGGACCTGATGATTACCGCCATGCGCTACCAGCAGGTCGAGAAGCGCATCGCGCCGACACCCACCGAGGTGCGCGCGGAGTACGAGGCCAACCGGGGGCGTTATCAGACCGAGACGGCGGTCGCCGTAAGCATGATCATTCTCGACCCGCCTGAGCGGGACGGCGACCCGTCGGTCGCGGATCGCGCGGCCAAGATCGCGGCCGCGCTGAAGGAAGGCACGTCCTTCGCCTCGCTGGCCAAGACTTTCTCAAAGGACGCCAAGGCCGCGCAGGGCGGCTCTTGGGGCAAGGTCAACCCCGAGGACGTCTTCCGCGCCGAGATCGTGGAGGCGCTGGCCCGTCTGAAACCCGGTGAGGTCGCCCCGGTCGTGATTCTTGACGGTTACGGCTACATCGTGCGCAAGGACGAGCAGCAGGATTCCCGCATGTTGAATTTTGATGAGGCCGCGCCGTATGTCGAGAGTCACCTGCGCATGCGTCTGGCCGAGAAGATCTACAAGGAGTGGACAGAACGCCTGCGCTCGGAAGCCTACATCAAGGTGTTCGAGCTGCCAGCGGCGAATTGAGGTGGCGCGTGAAGCTGACCTCGCCGACGCAGGTCAAAAACTGGTGCATCGAGAACGGGTTCCATCCGAACAAGACACTGGGCCAGAATTTTCTGGTGGACCTGAACATCCTGAACATCATCGCGGACGCGGCCGGCATCAGCGCGGGTGAGCGCGTTTTGGAGATCGGCCCCGGTCTCGGCGTGCTGACCGAGGCGCTGCTGCGGCGCGGGGCGTGTGTGACCGCGGTCGAGAAGGACGGCCGTCTCGCCGCGCGGCTGTACGAGGCGCTGGGCGCGCCGCCCGCGCTGAAGGTGATCGAGGCGGACGCGCTGTCTCTCGATCTTGACGGGTTTCTGGCGGCGGGCTTCGACGCCGTCGTGTCGAACCTGCCGTATTCCGTCGGCACCCGCATCCTGCTGGATCTGGCCATGCATCCTGCGGCGCCGCGACGTTTCGTGGTGCTGGTGCAGAGCGAGGTCGCGGAAAGGTTCCGCGCCGGCCCCGGCACTGAGGCGCGGGCGCAGTCGGGGGTGTGGCTGCAACTGGATTATGAAGTCTCTGTGCTGCGCGAGGTCAGGGCCTCGTGCTTCTGGCCCAAGCCGGAAGTGGGGTCGGCGGTCGTGCGTCTGGAGCGGCGCGCGAACACGCTCTCGCCGGCTGAAAGGCGGTGGTTCTTCGATCTGACCCGCCACGCTTTCATGCACCGTAGGAAACAGTTCGGGGCTTTGCTGCGCAAGGCGCCGCAGCTTTCAGGTTGTGAGGAAGAGCGGTTGGCGGGGATGCTTGCCGAGGCGGGCGTCGACCCGCGGGACCGGCCGGAGCGGCTGACGGGCGCGCAATGGCAGGATCTGTCCCGCGTTTTCGCCCGTTCTGGTGGCACTGGAAAACGATAAAAAATGCGCACCGGGAAATTTGATTTTAATTTTTCAAAAAATAGTTGACATATCGCGCCGGTTATGCTTTGGTCATCACTAATGAGATCGGCGCGTCCATATCCTGCCGGAGCGCTCTGCGCCGGCCCCCGCGCCGGCGACTTCAAGAAAGCGCGCGAATGGTTCGCGCTGACGATTCAGAATCAACCCGGCACGCGCGAGGCCGTGGCGGCGGAGTTCTACACCGCCACGCTGGCCTGGCGCGAGCGCAAGTGGGCCGAGGCCGAAAGGCTCCACAAGGCCTTCGCCGCCGCCCATCCCGATTCCCCCCTGGCTCGCGTGGCCCTTGACGAGCGCCTCCCCGCCATCGCCATGAAATCGCCGAGGGCGCCGCTACTGGCCGCGCCCGACCGGGTGGCCGAGGTCCGTGTCGGTCCCGGCGACCGCAAGCGCAAGGCGCTCCAGATCACGAAGGAGTCCGCCTACAACG
>CAYRZP010000154.1:0-3458 GCA_964428885.1 uncultured Lentisphaeraceae bacterium | reverse complement strand
GCCAAGAGTCTGGCGCACTTGAGTAAGCTTGTGTAGGTCAAGACTCATGCAATCCTACCCCTTGGCATTTGCACGCGAGGGGTCGGAAGACATGGTCGAAGAGATCGCGGTTTCCGGGTGCGCGTCGGAGGCGGACGGGAATGCGTGACTTAACTGTTTTTGTCAATTAGCCTGGCGCCCGGGGACTGGGGGCAGTCCCTGCAGGCGCATGGGGCAAGAAGCGTAAAAAAGGGGGAAGGCTATGAACAAATATGGGATCATGATTGGGGCTTTGATACTCGCGATGGCTGCGGACGGGATGGCGGCGGAGCTGTGGATCGGCGCGGCGGAAGCGGACATCACGCCGGATCGGCCGGTCTCATTGACCGGTCAGTTCCATGTCCGCGTCTCGAATCCCTCGAATGTCCTCAGCCGCTGCAAAGCGAATGTGCTGGCGCTGGAGTCACGTGAAAACGGCACCGCCAAGGATTGCGCGCTGATGATTTCTTGTGACGTTTGTGTTGTGCCGGCTGACATTCAGCAGCGTTTCCGCGATCATCTGGGCAGCCGTCTGAAGGGGTTTGACACCAAAAAACTGTTTCTTACGGCCACGCACACGCATACGGGCCCCGCGCTGGACCAAAGCTGGTATGATGACTTGGGAAACGCGATGCCGCCGCAGGAGTATGTCGCCTTTTTCTTCGAACGGTTGACGGAAGCGGCCGTGAAGGCATGGGATGGCCGCGCGCGCGGATCCGTGGCGTGGGGACTGGGGCACGCGGTGACCAGCCAGAACCGTCGAGCAGTCTACGCGGACGGGACCGCGGTGATGTACGGGGGAACCAACAGCAAGGAATTCCGCAATCTTGAAGGTGGCGAGGACCATGCCGTCGACTTTGTGTATTTTCTTGACGCTGAAAAAAAGCCCGTCGCGGTTATGATAGCCTTGGCGGCACCGTCTCAGGTTGACGAAGGGTTATCGCGGGTGCACGCGGATTACTGGGATGATGTACGAAGCGGTCTGCGGCAGAAATTCGGGTCGGATTTGGCGGTGCTGGGGTTTTGCGGGCCCGCTGGCGATCTTGCGCCCCGTCCCATGCTGCGACGGCAGGCGGAAGGCCGTATGGAGTCGCTGCGGAAATTGAACCGGCGGCAAGAGGTGGCCCGCCGGATCATCCGCGCACACGAGTCGACCTGGGAAGCCGTGCAGAATGATGTGCGCTCGGATGTCGTGTTCGCGCATAACGTGGAGCGCTTTGATCTGCCGGGCCGCAAAATCACCGATCCGGAATATGAGAGCGCCAAGAAGCACCTCGAACAGTTGCTTGCCAAAGAAAAACTCGTTGGCGGTGAACCGGCTACAAAGAACTGGAAGAAATATACGGTTAAGCGTTATGAGGCGCAAGCCAAGACCGAGCCGCTCTATGCTGTCGAGATGCACACGATCCGGCTGGGCGAGCTCGCGATCGCGACCAACCCGTTTGAGCTTTATGTTGATTATGCGATGCGCATCCAGGCGCGCAGCCCGGCTGGGCAGACGATGTTGATTCAACTTGCCAGCCCTGTAGACAAATCTAGCTATCTGCCGTCGGAGCGCGCGGTGAAGGGCGGCGGTTATAGTGCTGTGCCGGAATCCAGCCTTGTGGGGCCGGAGGGAGGGCAGGCGCTGGTGGAACGGACTGTTAAGGCGATCATGATGTTGTTTAAGTGATGGATGTTTTATCAACAATGAGGCTAATCAGAATGACTATCAACAGACGACAGTTTATCACGCGCACGTCCTTTGCGGCGGCGGCGATGGGTTTCCCGGCGATCATTCCTTCTGCGGCATTCGGCGCGAACGAGCGGATCGCGCTCGGCTGCATCGGGGTCGGGGACCGCGGCACGCTGAACATGCGCAATTTGATGGGGGGCGACGGCTGCCGGATCGTGGCGGTCTGCGATGTGCAGCGCGCCCGTGCGGAGAAGGCCAAGGCGCTGGCGGACCGGAAGTATGGTGACACTGGCTGCGCGATGTACGGCGACTTCCGTGAGCTGCTGGCGCGCAAGGACATCGACGCCGTGATGATAGCGGCGCAGGATCACTGGCACTCGCTGATCGCCACGGCGGCGGCGAAGGCGGGCAAGGACATGTTCTGCGAAAAGCCGACCGGCGTCTGCGTCAATGACGGCCTGGCGATACGCGCTGCGGTGCGTGAAAACAAGCGCGTTTTCCAGTCAGGCATGTGGCAACGCTCTTTGGGCAACTTCCGGCAGGGCGCCGAGCTCGCTCTAAACGGTCGTCTCGGCAAAATCAGCGAGATACAGGTGGCGGTGGAAGGGCCGCACTTCCAGCCCGTGTACAAAGGGCCGTACGACCCTCAGCCGGTGCCGGAGGGTTTCGACTGGGCGATGTGGCAGGGGCCCGCGCGCTTCAGCCCGTTCAACCCCGGACGGGTCGCGTATCCGGACTGGTACCTGCTCAACGACTACTGCGAGGGGTGGACCACCAACTGGGGCGTGCACCATCTCGACATCGCCCACTGGGGTTGCCCGGCGATCGGCAAAGAGGCGTTTGACGTGGAGTGCGAAGGCACTTACTACATGAACAAGGGATTCGCCGACAATATCGAGAGATGGAAGGCGACCTTCACTTTCGAGAGCGGGTTGAGGATGGTTTTCACTGATGACAGCAAACAGCCCTGCGGTACGAAGTTCATCGGCGAGACGGGCTGGGTGTATGTGAACCGGGGCGACCAGATTACGGCCTCCGGCGACCTGCTCAAAATCCGGCCGAAGGCGGGCGACAAGCGGCTCCTGCCGGACGGCTGCACCTTTGATGATGTGACGGCGCTTAAGACCAAGGCGGGCGAGCGTGTCGCCTACAAGAAGGTGGATCACTGGGGCGGACTGATTGACAGCGTGCGCAGCCGCAAGGAGCCGATCGCGGGCATCGACGCGACGCATGTGGCCTCAACGCTGGGCATGATCGCCGGTATCGCGGCGCGGCTGCAGCAGAAGCTCAAGTGGGACTGGAAGAGCGAGCGTTTCGTCGGCAACGATCTGGCCAACGCCATGCTCACGCGTCCGATGCACAACGGATGGAAACTGGAGGGGTGAGCGCATAAGGCTTGACGCCTGTCGGTTCCGTCCGACAGGCGGCTACAGTGACGACAGGTGACGAACATGCGAACTAAAAGCTTTTTTGGGGCATTTGCCGCATGCTTGTTCGCTGCTGCGGCGGTGATGGCCGCAGCCGACCTGCCGCAGCGCAAGGGATCCGCTCGGCGTCCGCTGCGCATCGTGTTGCTGGCCGCGCCCAAAGACCACGGTCAGGGGGAGCACGATTATCCGCTCTGGCTGGAGCGCTGGACGCGGCTGCTCGGTGGCGACGCCCGTCTGCCTGACGGGCCGGCGGAAGAAGGCGCGCCGGGTGTGGTTGTCGAGACCGCAAACGTCTGGCCCTCCGACGCCCAGTTCGCCACCGCCGATGTGGTGGC
>CAYRZP010000153.1:0-3526 GCA_964428885.1 uncultured Lentisphaeraceae bacterium | reverse complement strand
GACCTTTTGCACCCCAAGCAAACGCGCTACCAGGCTGCGCTACGCCCCGTTGAAAAAGTGATGTCAGAATTTAACAGGAGACTCCGCCGCCGTCAAACCGAAACAAACCGGCATCTGCAATTAAAACACCTGGCAATTCGCCTTTTCGAGTGTATGCGTGTTCATCCTTGGTTCCAATCTTGCGGCTTTAAGATTTTTTATCCATCGTTTGAGGAGCGTTTTCTTCAGCGCCCCGCCATCTCCATCAATTGAAGGATCTCTTGCGCCCATAACGATTCGTCCGGCGTCTCCAGCACCAGCGGGATGTTCTCGAAACGCGCGTCATTCATAACGCAGCGGAAAACCTCGATCCCCAACAGACCGGAACCGAGCGACTCATGCCGGTCCTTGTGCGAGTTGAACTCGACCTTTGAGTCGTTGAGATGCATGCCGCGCAAGTGATGCATACCTACCGTCCGGTCGAAATGATCCATGGTCTTCAAGAATCCGTCGCGCGTACGCAGATCGAAACCGGCGGCGAAAGCGTGCATGGTGTCGAGGCAGAAACCGACACGAGCTTTGTCGTCAACGCCGTCAAGGATCATGCGCAGTTCTTCAAACGTCGAGCCGAGATTGCCGCCGCTGCCAGCCGTGTTCTCGACCACGACTGTCACGCCATGCGTCTCTGACAAGGCCGCGTTGATCGACTGCGCCACGCGGCCGCACGCCTCTTCCACAGTGATCAGCCGCAGATGACTGCCGGGATGGAGATTCAGCCTGTCTAGCCCCAGCGCCATGCAACGTCTCAACTCATCCAGCAGTGACTTCATGGATTTCGCGTGCGCGTCCTCATCCGGGTTCGCCAGATTTATCAGGTACCCGGCATGGGGCAGAACCTGTTGCGCCGTGTAACCGTCCGCTGCCATCCGTTTCTTAAAATCCAGTATGTCCGATTCGGCGTACGGTGACGCGGTCCACTGACGCTGATTCTTGACGAACATCCCGAAACCTGTCGCCCCCAGCGCCTTCGCGGACTTGGGCGCATTTGACACCCCGCCACTGATCGACACATGTGGCCCTATAAAGTACATGACATTCCTGATATAAGCATCACCGCACGCCTGTTAAGAAGTTAGCCGGGGCCTTTAGAGGCCCATAAGACCTACTAATTAAGAAGAGCGGAGATACGGGTTTGTTTCTTTTTGCTTTCTTTCGTAATTTAATTGCTCCTGCCGCTCTTACGTAACCTACTCGCGCATACCGTCGATCTCGGGTTCCCGCACAGGGCGATATGTTGTCCTGAACCGCCGCCGACAGCCAACCGTTTCTTAATCATGCTTCTCCATCCACTTCTCATGAGAAGCGGATGGAGGTCAGTCAGCGCAAGAACTCGTTTAAAAATGTTCGGGCGATGGCAGGCAGTTTCTTGTCTTCGACCAGTCTCCAAGCTCCGTTGTTCAATGAAATTATCAGGCCGGCCAAGCGCAGCGTTTCCAAATGACGCGACACAGCGGGCTGGCTAATCCTTGTAGCTGCAACAATTTCTTCGCAAGTAGCATCCTTTTCCAGCAACAGGCATCTCAAAATCGTCAGGCGCCGCGAGTGCGAGAACGCCCGCAATGTTCTTGCCAGACGCGCTTGACGAAGCCCGCCCACGCCGGCCAGTTCCCGCCGAACCGCAACCAGCGCAATAGCCGCATGCTCGACAAGCGGATCGGCTTCCGGAAAATACCTGATAAATCGCCCATCGCGCCGGGCGGTCAGCAATCCGCGTGACTGCAAAGCCCGCAGATTAACGCTGGCCTGATTCTCGGGGATCGCTGCCGCCTTGGCGATTTCACCGACAGACAAACCCGCGGTATCCAGAACAGCCGCCATACAGGACAGCCGACTATCATTCATCAGAGCCCGGCACGTCCGCCACAGCGAAGGATGCAAAACTTTTAATCCACTTCTCATGAGATGTGGATATGGTAACACTCCAGCAAACTAGAGTCAAAACTTATCGGCAGGCCCATCCAGTTATCATGAGAAGTGGATGGGCACACCTAACAAAAAAAATCGCAGACGCGCCACTGAATGAAGGATTATAAAATCCGTGCCCCGCAAAGTTCAGGCGCGGGCCGGTGGCAATCCGGCATGGAGCAGGCTCGATCACGCCAAACCGCGGTGCTGTCAAAACAGAGTCTATAGGCTTTGAACAGCCGTCGCGAAGCGGTCTTTGCCGGCGTAATCTTTAATGACCGCCACCGCCGTGAAGCCGTATTCATCCAACAGATCACGCAACGCAGCGCCCTGCTCGTCCCCGATCTCAAAGAAAACGCCGCCCCCGGGCTTGAGCACCATCACCGCGTCCAGCAACAAAGCCCTGTAAACGTCCAGGCCGTCCTCTCCGCCGTCCAGCGCCATCCGCGGCTCGTGCTCACGGATATGCCTGTCCAATCCGTCCACCATCCGCGACCGAATGTAAGGCGGATTGGACACCAGCACGTCCACGCTCGCCGGGTCAAACTCGCCGCACCCGTCACTCTCCGCAAAAAGCACGCGCCGCTCCAGACCCGTGAAAACCGCGTTCTCTCTGGCCAGCGACAATGCTTCGGCGCTTTTGTCAAGCCCCACAAAAACACCCCGCCCGAGTTCTTGCGCCAGACTTAGGATTATGCAGCCGGTGCCGGTGCCAACATCAACCACCAAAGGCTTGTCACAGCCGGCCGCCTGCTGCGACTTCAAGACAAGGTCGACCAACTGCTCTGTCTCCGGGCGCGGTATCAGCGCCCGGCGGTCAACCTTAAGCGTCAACCGCCTGAAATCCCACTGCCCTAAGACATACTGCACCGGCTCGCCGCCCGCCACACGCCGCAGCCCGCGCCGCATCGCATCCACCAGGCGTTCCGGCGGCACAGCGTCGGCATGCCTGTACAACTCCATCCGTCCGCATTTGAAAAGCCGCGCCGCCAACAGTTCACACGCCACGCGCGCGTCAGGCACCTCGTACCGCGACAGATACCCCTCCCCGAGGGATAAAAGTTCTTTAAGCGTTCTTTCACCGCCCGCCATCAGTCGCACCCCTGCCAACATCAGAACGGCGTGGGGGCATCCTCCAGCGGCGGCTCCACGTCGTCATACGAAACCGATGATCCGTCCCCTTCCAGACTGTCGATCCGGAAAGCCTCAAGATCGGTATAGAAGCGCTCCTTGTACTCCCTGCTTCTGATCCGGAACCCGACCTTGACCCGGTCACCTGGATTCACGCGGTCGAGCAGCGCGATACGGTCTTTCACACAGGCGAACTTAACGTCCTGCGGATACTCGTCGTCCATCGTCAGCACAAACTCGCGCTTTGTGAAGCCGCTCGCAAAAGTCATCGGCTCGAAAAGCGTCTTTATCGCCCCGGCCATTTCGTAATTGTTGCCCGCCATATACTTCGTCCTTTAGGTTATATGCCAAAATCGCCTTTATTAAAACACATCGCCGCCCCATGAGCAAACCTAATGAACTTACCGCCCGATCCCCCGATCCCTTACTTTCCTTGCGCCGTCCCTTTAAC
>CAYRZP010000152.1:0-3626 GCA_964428885.1 uncultured Lentisphaeraceae bacterium | reverse complement strand
GTGGTCAGCGGCTAACGCCAAAAAGCTTTCATTTGCCCGGATCACGGCACGCCCGGCGGTCGCGCCCTGCCGTATGTATTAGGCAGCCGCCTGTGGTATGGCAGGCGTTTATGGAACGGACGGCCCGCCGAGCCGCCCGTTCTTCACGTGCCTCGCAAGCCAGGTAAAACGCCATGCACCCCGCCTTTTCATATTGTTTAACACCGATATTGTCTTTTGCCAGCGCTTCTCGTATACTTATAACCATCTCCTCGTAAAACGTGTATTTTCGGTGCTATGTCTAAAATCCTAATTGTCGACGACGAAGCGCGCATCCTGCTGTTGCTTCAGAGCCTTCTGAGAGCCAACGGACACGAAACCCTTACCGCCAAAGACGGCAACGGGGCGCTTGATCACGTCAGAAACGACGCGACGCTAGACCTGGTAATAACCGACCTGCGTATGGCCCCGATGGACGGAATGACCCTGTTCCACGAGATCAAAAGCCTGCGTCCCGAAATGCCGGTGATCCTGCTGACCGCCTACGCCTCGGTCGAGACCGCCATCGAAGCCATGAAGTGCGGCGCCTTCGACTACCTGACCAAACCCTTCAAGGTCGACGAGCTGCTGGCCGCTGTCAACCGGGCCGAGGAACAAGTCAAGGCCGCCGCCTCTTTGGTCTCGGCCGACCCCAACGCGCCGCTGCGTTACCAGTTCGAGAACCTGATCGCCTCGAACAGTTCTATGCTGCAGGTCTGCGATATGATACAGCGCGTGGGGCCCACGGCCGCAACAGTGCTGATTAATGGCGAAAGCGGCACAGGCAAAGAGGTCATCGCCAGAACCATACACAACAACAGCCCCCGCAAGGACAAGCCCTGGGTCGCGGTCAACTGCGCCGCGCTGCCCGAGCACCTGCTCGAATCTGAAATGTTCGGCCATGTCAAAGGCGCTTTCACCGGCGCCGTCGTCGACAAGGAGGGCCTGTTCGAGACCGCCAACAACGGCACCCTTTTTCTGGACGAGATCTCGTCGATGCCGCTGGTCTTGCAGGGCAAACTCCTGCGCGTGCTGCAAGAAAAGGAGATCCGGCGCGTCGGCGGCACCAAGAACATACCGGTTGACGTGCGCGTGATCGTCGCCAGCAACACCAATCTCGAGCAGCGCGTGGCGCAGGGATCTTTCCGCGCCGACCTGTACTACCGTTTCGCCGTGATCACCCTGGACATACCAGCCCTGCGCGACCGCCCCGAAGACATCCTTCCGCTGGCGCGCCACTTCATCCGCGCCGAGACATCCGATTTCAAGACCCAGCCCAAACTTTCGCAGGAGGCCGCCGACATGCTGGTGGCCTACAAATGGCCCGGCAACGTGCGCGAACTCGAGAACGCCATCAAGCACGCCATAACCTTCCTGCAGGATGATGTCATAACGCCGGACCTCCTGCCGCCGCGCATCGTCAGCCGGGCCAAAGAAAATCAGGCCCAGCAGACCGCCCAGCAGCCGTCCAGCGCCAACACCTCCCTGAAAGGGTTCCTCAAGCTCAAGGAGAAAGAGTACCTGGACCAGATCCTGACCTCCACCCACGGCGACAAGGAAAGAGCCGCCCAGACCCTGCAGGTCAGCCTGGCCACGCTCTACCGGAAACTTTCCGAGGAGACGCCGCCCGCAGCCGCAAAAAATGACACGCCGCCTGACAATCCGGGTTGAAAACCCCGCCTTTTTTGCACTTATGCAAATCGGTTCTGTCATTTTTGAGAATGTTCAGGCTTTAAAAAGGATTCCCTACCGCCTCGGCAAACCCTGGCCGCCTTATTTTAACCGACTAAACTATTATCAATGGCTTTTTGGCACAGCGTCTGCTTAAATATCACTCGCTCACCGACATGGTTGCCGGTAACTGTAAACACTACAAAAGAGGAAATACAAATGAAAATCGACCGTAAAGGTTTCACACTTGTAGAAATCATGATCGTGGTCGCGATTATCGGCATTCTGGCCGCCATCGCGATCCCGAACTTCCTGAAGTCCAGGAAGGAATCGCAGAAGAATGCCTGCATCGCCAACATGAAGCAGATTCAGGGCGCGAAGGAGCAGTCGCTCCTGGCTGGCGGCGGCGTGACCGCGGACGACCTGTTCGGGGCTGACAAATACATTAAGGTCACGCCTAAGTGTCCGGCAACCCAAGCTGATTATGAGATTGGCGATGCCGACACCGACCCGACCTGCCCGAACCCCGGCGGTGCGCCGTATGCGCACGTACTGCCGGCTGCGGCACCGGCGGAGGGTTAATAGCCCGGTCATGGCTGGCGCGGTCTGCTGACCGCGCCTGAAAAAAGCAAGGCATCCTTAACGGGATGCCTTGCTTTTTTTATAGCATGGCCGTTTTGCCATACTTAAGTCGTGCTGAAAACGGTAGGGCTCGTTCGCCGAACGAGCCGCGGACGGCTCGGCGAGCCGTCCCTACCGATAGGTTTCGGAGATGATCCCCGAGTCCGGCGTGTAGTTTGTCGGCAGGCCGGCGATGCGGCTCATATACGCGACAAGCTGGTTGACCCTGTCCACGCTCTCCGCCGCCAGCCGCAGCATGTCGCGCTGCGCATCGGTCAACGGCCCGCCCTTGCCGGCGTGCAGCATGTCGATGACACCGGTCGAGACCGTCAGCGGCTGCACAATCTCTTGGTTCAGCTCAGCGTAACGTTCGACCAATTCACCGCGCGTCAGCTTCAATCCGATGCCGCGCCGCCTGGCCGCCGATTCAATGCTCGCGATCGTCTTGCTGTCTTCACCAACCTGGTCCGCCAAGGTCGCGATGCTCTTCTCGGATCTGGTGGTGGCGCGATCCAGCATATCCCGCACGTTCTTCAGCGTCTTCAACATGCGCTGGTGCCCGGCGCCGTCCGCGCTTGCGGCGTCCTGCTCCAGCAGCGCCGCCGCCTCGCGCAAGAGGGCGGCCATCTCGGCGGCATGTTTCTTCCGCTCCTCTGATGAGGACGACGCGGCGTCATCATGCCCCGGCTCTTGCTCATCCTCCGCGCCGTTTAAAGCGGAACTGAGATCCAAGACCCCCACGCCGCCAGCCGGGCGCGGCACTCCGGGGACCGCCGGACACGAAGCCGGTTCAGTAGGAATAGCGGGGACAGATGGCGCCGGCGCCTTTTTCATCGCAATGTTTTCGCCGACACGCTGGTATGACACCGACACGCTGCGGACGCTCTTGAGGTCAGCCTTCCGCAAAACCTCCTCTAAACCGCCCTGCTGCAAAAGATTCGCGGGGGGCAGCCCGAACAGCTTGATACAGAAAACGAAATCTTCCTGCCGCAGCGGATCCAGGAACAGCAACCCGCCCAGACGGTATATCTGCAGCTTGTCGCGCAGATTGCGCCCTGTGGCGCTGTCGATGCCGTCCGACAATCCATTCACCAGAACATTGCCGTTCATTACCGTGAACTCGACCGGCCCATATTCAGCGACCGCCCTCTGCACTTCGGCAAAAACCGCGCAGGCCGCGCTCTGCGTGACTTTGTGGGCCGAGCCATAAACCCCGGCCTGATTGAACAGAAGTCCCAGGGCGCGCACCAGCAGCACCGCCTCTTTCTCGGGTATCTTCGCGTATACCATATCAACGCCCCCTCTTAACTAATGCG
>CAYRZP010000151.1:0-3830 GCA_964428885.1 uncultured Lentisphaeraceae bacterium | reverse complement strand
GCGTCCGCTCGTCCGTGAGCACTGCCCCCCGGGCAAGCAGACGCTTGCCCCTCCCGTGCTCTCCCTTCTTCGTGACTTCCAACGCCGCTTCTACCTGCCACCCGGGCAAGCAGACGCTTGCCCCTCCCGTGCGGTAGGGACGGCTCGCCGAGCCGTCCGCAGAGCGGCGCACCCGGCGATCGCGCCCTACCGGCGGCTCGCGGGGACGCTAGCGCTCCAGCGTCATTCCCAACCTGATTCACCATTTACGATTCACTATTCACAATTTACACGCTTGATCACGTCCGCTTTCAGCTCGTCAATAAGCGTCGCGACATAGTCGGCGAGGGAAAGCTTGTCATCCTGCGCCAAAGGCGTGAGATCCATGGCGAACGTCAGCAACGTCGCGGCGTCGACGGCGTGCGACTCGAAAAAGGTCGCGTGCGCGCGGCGGCGGCCCATCACCGCGTCGTCATAGCGTTTGCCGCCGGAGATCTGCGAGTCGAAGACTCCGGACAGCGCCGCGGAGATGTTGGCGCGGTCGCTGACGTCCAGCACCACCTTGCGGCTGTCCGGCAGCCAGTCGAGGTCGCGCCAGATCTCGCAGCCGTAAATCCGCGTCGGACGCTCGCCGACGGGCATGCGCCGCACCGCCGCTATCACCGCCCGGACAACGCCGACATGCGTGTCGTGCTTGTCGGCAGGACCGTGGGTGTAGACGGCCTCCGGACGCGCGGCCTTAAAGATCTCGAACAAGTCCCGGACCACGGCCTCGTTGTCGCGCGCCTTGACCTCTTTGCTGGTGAAGTCAAGCTGCAGCATGGCGCCGTAGCGTCCCACCATCGCGGCGGTGCGCTGCTCGATCCGGCGCACCTGCTTCATCTGCTCGTCGGTGTATCCAGCGTAAACGCCGGCGCGGGAGCTGCCCGCCCCGTCCGTGCACGTGACGCCGGTGAACGCCTTGTCGGGCTGGCCGAAGCAGGCCAGTATGCCGTGCACGGCCATGAATTCCAGATCGTCCTGATGCGCGCCGACACCCAGGTGGGTGGTGCGCGCCAGCGCCGCGGCGACATCCTTGCCGTCCGGCACAAAAACATCCGCTGTTGGTTTGGTCAATGTCATCGTGTCATTCTCCTTAGTCGAGTATGCAGTGGAAAGGGTTCAGGGTTCAGGGGGCAACAACATTCGAAAAAAAACATCCGTGTGTATCCGTGGTTATGGTCCTAGGCGTTCTGAGTTTCTCATTTGCGGCATTCGAGGTTAGAAAAACAGTGCTGTCAGATCAGCGGCAGCGATGCCGCGGCCACCGACTGGCCGACCCGCCGGGCCTTCTCGTCCGGCATGAAGACCTCGACCTCATCGGCCAGCTCCGGGAACTGGTCGGCCAGGATCAGGCGCGCGGTCTCGAGGATCATCACCCCGCCGGGGCCGGAGGTGACGCGCCCCAGGATCATCATGCTGTCAAAGCCGTAGAATTCGCGGTACCAGGGCACGCTGTAACCCAGGTATAGGCCGATCTTCTGGAAAATGTTCAAGGCTGTCACGTCGCCGTCCAGCATCCGTTCCTGCACCCGTTTCAGCCTTTCGGGCAGCGGCATCTTGGCCGGGAAGCGCATGCCCTTCTTCTGGGCCAGATGGTTCACGGCCTGCTGCGAGAAATACATCGCGCCCACGCCGATGTCGCCCGACCATTCGTCCGCCGGCGCGGAAGGGTGCAGGTCGACCGGCGCGAAGGCCAGCTCCGAGAGGCGCCCGGTGAGACAGCCCTTGCGGTCGATGAAACCCGCGGCCTCGCTGGAGCCCATGGCCACGCCGAGGATGCCCTTCTTGCCCAGCGACATCAGGCCCGCCAAGGCCGTGACGTCACCGTCGTTCGCGACTTCCACCGGCACGTTCCACTCCTTACGCAGGCGCATGAACATGTCCTGCGCCTGCTGGTAGCGCTCGGGCGGAACGGCGCGGAAGAGCGAGGCGACCTTGATGCTGTTGTCCACGACCACGCCGGCGGTGCTGCCGCCGATGGCGTCCACCCGCGGCAGCGCGGCGGCCGCTTTCTTAAGACCATCGTTCAGTTTGGAATAATGATACTCGGGGTCGGGCTGGTTGCGCGGATCCCAGGGGAACTCCTCACTGAAAACCACCTTACCGCGCCTGACGGCGCTGATCTTGAAGTCGCTGGCGCCGAGGTCGAAGCCCAGACGGCAGCCGTTGGATCGGTTGTCGATCAGCAGGGAACGCTCGTAAGCCTGCGGCATCGCCGCCAGCGGGCGGCGCTCCACCACCAGCGGGTGACCGTAGACTCCCTCCATGAACGCGACGTCAAATTTGCGCTTGCCGGTCTTGGAGTACTGGCTCTTGATCGCCTGGCAGAGGTTCATCGGTCCGGCGAGTGTCAAGCGCCAGCCGCCATTCGACCAGAGCAGGAACTTGACGATGCGCTCGGCGAGCAGGGCCACCTCGGGCGAGTCGGCGCCGCGCGCCGGCAGCGGCATGTCATACCGCGCGACATATCCGTTCTCGCGTTCCCAGGCGATGGCCAAAACCTTGCCGGTGGCCTTCGCGTGTTCACGCAGCTCTTTCAGAAAGGTGATCGGCGGCTTGAAATCACGTCGCAAAGTGGCTTTAGGGGCGATTTTGGTGTCTAGCATAACATCCTCCATTACGTCACTACTTCACAGTTCACTAATGCTGGCAAAGCCCGCAACCCGATACAATCTCACACAAAGGCACAACGGACGCAAGGGCTTTTTTAGCAATCGTTTCCGCCTTCGCGACCTTCGTTTGGCAAACAACTTGTTTTATTGCCGTTCCAAGCCCGGCAGGCGCTAACCGCAACCACGATGCTCACTCCCCGGCCGGGAAGGCGGGCGAAGTGAGCGCGGCGCGCAGCTCCGCCGCGCGCGCGTAGATCGCGCACTCCTCCTCAGGCGTGAAAAAGAGGTCGAGGTGTCCCACCGCCTCCGCCTCGTTGTCGGTCGAGTGCAGGGCGTTGTCCTTGTGGTAGAGCCGCCCCTCGCGCACGATCCGGTCGCGCAGCTCGCGCTTGAAAAACTGCCGGCTGTTGAAGACCAGCGGATGCGCCTTTTCTCGTTCTTCCGCCGAAAGCCAGCGCGGCTCCGGGTCGAAGACCGCCACCGCCACCACCGGCCAGCCTCCCCACCGCCACTTGTTGCCGCGCATGTATTTCGCGCACGTCAGCCGCGTCAGCCACGGGATGTCCTTGACGGCCAGCAGCGTGTAGTGGCGGGCGAGCTCGTCGAGCATGACTTGCCGGAAGCCGCGGCGTACCGCCTTGGCGCGCAATACGAACAGGTTCAGTTCGCCGGGTTGCCGCGCCGCCAGCAGCAGCGCGAAAAACCGGCTTTTGAAAAGGTGCTTGAACTGATTCTGGAGGTAGCGGACCGCCGTGCCGGGATCGATTGCGAACCCCTGCTCCTCCAGCAGGCGGTGCATTTCGAAAAGCGAGAGGTCGTACGGCAGCCCGAGCCGAAGCGCCAGCTCCTTGACGAAGCCGTAGCGCTTGTAAGCCCGGAAAGCGAGCGGGTCCGTGGCATCCGCGCGGCACGTCTCCGCCTTATGGTAAGCCAGATGATAGAGCAGCGAAAAGTAGAGATCGCCGTCGCACGGCACAAAAAACTCACCCTGCCAACGCACGCGGCGCCGCAGGATCAAGCCGGACAGAGCCTCGGGGAAGTAGGCCCCTCCGACAAAATCCGCGCCGTGGCCGGCCGTCGCGCTGTAGAGATCGCACTTGATCCCCAGCCGCTTCGGCGCCCCGCGGAACGAACGCGCCACCGCTTCGGCCGCGCGGTCTTCAAGCAGGATGTCCATATCCTCCTTGCCGCCGCGCG
>CAYRZP010000150.1:0-3835 GCA_964428885.1 uncultured Lentisphaeraceae bacterium | reverse complement strand
TGGTAGGGCGCGCCCGCCGGGCGCGCCGTGAATCGGAGCAAATGAAAACGCCCTGACGGCACCCCGGACAACTAAGTCATGCAGCACGCGCTGGGACATCGATATCGAACCCGAAACCCTCGCCGGTCAGGGGAACGGGGATGCACAACGGCCGGCGGAGGCGCGGTATCCCGTCGCCTCACGCCGGTGTTGGAAATCAGTCTATTCTCTGTTGATTGAAGAATCGACGGGATCAAGTTTAAGAAAAATGTTCGATGGAGTGAAATCGAACCCGGCGTCTGTATGGCTGTCGACAATAAGGCCCGGGATGATCAGCGGAAAAATAAGCACATCAAGCCACATCAACTTGTTGTCTTCCTTGTCTAATCGAATGGTTGTGGACTGATACCCTGGCATCGAAATATCGAGAGTGTAAAATTCGCTTCGCTTGAGTTTTAAAATACCCGGGGTTTTTATTGTCTGAAAGTTCCCTTTAACCATTGCCCCGCTAGGAGATGTTTCAACTTTAACTGCTTGCCGTGTGCCTTTAATCATGGTGGCGCAGCCCGAGCATGCCAACAAAACAAGCCCTCCCATAAAACTGTTTAACGCGCAACGATTTCTCATGCCGCACGACCTTCTCTTCTGGTTCGCCGTTACTCAACAAGAATGTAATCATCTGGCGAAATCAAGGTGATATCGTTGAGCAATGCCTTCGCCTCCTGTTCGCCCAGCACCACAATCTTGATCTCGGCAAACCTGTCAAAAACCACCGAAACAAAACAAGTCCGTCCCGCTTCAACATGGATTTCCTTGCTGGCACTCTGATATCCGGTGTCGCATGTTAGTCGGACAAGACCGGCCTGACGTTCCCAGCACATACCGGTTTTCGGTGAAGTCAGCCCGACCGCATGCCCTCCGTCAAGCACCCGCAAGCGGTTTGAATTAACCGATTCCTTCTGCATAACGCATATTCTCGACCGCTCGGTAGTTGTGCCGGAATTGAAAATGTCCGCTTTGGTCAAGGTCGGCAGAGGTTTGGGGAGCCGTTCCAGAAAAGCCGATAGAGGGGTTTCCGGCGGCACCACATTCAGAGCAACATTGATGTCAGACGGCTCAATGACATAAGCGCCGCCCCACCGGTCATCCAACTGCATGCCAATTGCGCAAAACGGCACCAGCTCAATCAGATTGAGCCAGATCAGCCCGCCCATCTGTTGATGAAGATCGACCGTTTGCGGCAGATACCCCTCTTTGGTGAGTAAGATGGTGCAGGGGTCCTTGCGGTTCAGCACCACAAATCCAGGCGTGGTGATGATTTGTCCGTCCACCTTGGCGATGGCTCCACTCGGTGCCGAAGAAATAAATACCTTTTGAGTTCTGCCGTGAATCATTGTGGCGCAACCGGATATCGCCAATGCCGCAAGACAACAAAGGAAACAATAGAGAAGTTTGATTTTCATGGTACTCATTCCTTAGGGGCAAGCCTTTTATCCAACATTGTCCATTGTCCAACGTTACGGGTGAGCGGACGGCGCGCCCACCGCGGGTGCGACGTACGCTCCACCCGCTGGTTCGCTGCTTTCTTCTTTCTTCGGAATTATTGGGTATTTCGTCTTCAATTCGAAGAATCGATGCCCGACAGGATGTTGTTTCCATTTCTCGTCGAGTTCTGCAAGCGTCCGCTCAATGAATGAGTCATCGGTCAAGACGAATCCTATTGTCGTCGTCTGTCCTTCGAGTTGAATTGCGATCTGGAACCTATCTGCGGGTTCCCGTGTGTTCTTCTTCTGGGCTTGGTTCACGCCGTCGAGCAGTACCGTGAAGTCGATTGTGCCTTCATCCACGTATCCTGAATCTCCCGGGTTGGAACCGTACTGAGCACTTGCGCGACCGTTTGGATAGAAGTCGATGAGCCATGTGCCCGTGTAGACGGATATCTTCTCCGCTTTTGGGGACGCTGAATGTGCCGTACTCGCCAAGCAGATCATCAGTATGGCCGTTAGTGTCTTCATCTTGTCAGCGAACTTTGTATGGGTGTCCAATCGCAAAACTCGGGTAAAAACCGGTTTTTACGATCCGCCCCACGTTTGGCCGAAAGTCTGGCACATCCCTGATTGTTCGTCAAGCGAGGGTGTATGTTTTTCTATGTCAATGCGTTACCTCCGAACAGAAGCGGAACAGCCGGAAACTGCGCCGGACGCCTCATGACGCATAACACCGGGAAACCCTATGATATGCGTCCAATCGGACTTTCGGGCGGGAAAGCCCAACAAATGGATGCTTTTGAACGTTTATCGTGTCGGTCTTACCCCCTTTTTCCGGTGTTATGCGTCAGTCTGCGAACATGGAGGATCCATTATGAACGGCCTTCAACCCATTGACCTGCATGATGTTGCCGAATATCCGCGAGGTGCAGGACCTGCTCGGCCATAACAGCGTCGAGACCACCATGATTTTCACGCACGTCATGAGAGGTCTCGGCTCGACGACGGTCAGCCCGCTGGACGCGCTCGCCGCATCGTGAACCCGTTACAAACTGCACCCTCGCCCTTGTCCCTCCGGGCCGCCCCTGCGGGGACGGGCTCCGCTCCGCGAGGCATTGCCGCGCGGTTCCGCCCGCGGCTCTGGCACCGTGACGCCGCGCCGGAGACCGGCCCCTTGATCTGCCACAGTTCCCGCCAGACGTAAACACGCCTTTTCCCGTGTTGGCTTTGTGTTTTATGTTCCGGTTCCGGCGCCTTGCATGTACAATCTTGCCGTAAATGTCTTTTCCGCTCTTACAGGTCGAGAATCTATCAGTAGCTTTCCGTCAGGACGGTGTCGAGACCGTGCCGGTGCGCTCTGTATCGCTCCACGTCGCGCCCGGCGAACGGGTAGCTATGGTTGGCGAGAGCGGTTGCGGCAAGAGTCTCACCGCCATGGCCCTGACGCGGCTGGCGCCGACCGACCGGGCGCGCTGCGGCGGCAGCGTCATTTTCGAGGGCGCGGACATCTTGCGGCTGAAGGCGCGGCAGCTCGCCGAGGTGCGCGGACGCGGCATCGCCTATGTTTTCCAGGACCCTTCCGCTTCGCTCAATCCGGTCATGCGCGTGGGCGTCCAGATCAAGGAGTGCCTGCGCGGCATGGGGCGCAAGCAGCAGGAGGCGGCGGCGCGGCGGCTGCTGGCGCAGACGGGGTTGCCGGATGCCGCGCGCGCCTATCCTTGCGAGCTGAGCGGCGGCCAGCAGCAGCGCGTGATGCTGGCCATGGCCCTGGCCGCGCGCCCTAAACTGCTGGTGGCGGACGAGCCGACCACCGCGCTGGACGTCACCACGCAAAGCCAGGTCTTGGACCTGATCGAAAGCCTGGCCGGGGCCAACGGCATGGCGGTCTTGCTGATCACGCACAATCTCGGCATCGTGGCGGGGCGCGCCGCGCGCGTGTATGTCATGTATGCCGGAGAGGTGGCGGAGGCAGGTCCGGTCAGCGAGGTCCTGGCGCGGCCCGCACACCCTTACACGCGCGGACTGCTGGCGGCGGTGCCCATGCTGGACACGCCGCGTGGCGCCCCGCTCAAAGACATTCCCGGCACCGTGCCCTCCGCCGCGCGTTGGCCGGAGGGGTGCGCCTTCGCGCCGCGCTGCGCCCAGACCGTGCCGCGCTGCGGACAAGCGCAGCCGCCGGAGAAGACGTCTGCCGGGCGCATGTGCCGCTGCTGGCTGGCGTCAAAGGACGCGGGGTTGGTCGCGCCCTGATCAGGAGACGCGGCTGGACACGGATAACAAGTGTGTGTGTGGGGGGGTGGGGGTATGTGTGAAAGCAGGAGTTAGGAATCAGTAGTTCACCAGCGTCCTATAGGGCTGCCGGTTTTTAG
>CAYRZP010000149.1:0-3894 GCA_964428885.1 uncultured Lentisphaeraceae bacterium | reverse complement strand
AACCATGCGTGGAGTCGGCTATGTCTTCCGGTCGCATGAATAAGCGGTTCCGTTCCTTCGCCTTTTATCTCGGCATGGGATATCTCGCGGTTTACGCGGTCTGCACAGGCTTGCTGTATTTATTCAGCAGCCGGGTCATAACCTCGACCACCAGAAAATACGACCGTCAGGACGTGCGCGCCGAAAGCGAGGAACTGGTGGATCTGCTGAACCAGAACCCGGCCGGCAACTGGCTGGCGGAGCAGGTGACCACAGGACGTTATCCGCCTTCGACCATTTTCATCGTGCGCGTGATCAACCGCAAGGGCCATGTCGAGTACACCATCACCTGGCCTAAAAAGATCGATTTGCCGGAATGGGGTCATTATGCGTCTGAAGAAGAGTCCGCACCGGATGAGAACGGCTTGAGCGAGTACTATATCCGGCCTTTGCAGCGGCACATCCAGATCAAAACCACAAGGCTGCACGACGGCCGCCTGCTGCAGGTCGGCAAAGGCTCTTTCCTCGAGGTTAACCAGAAGAAGATGATGGGGCGCATGCTCTTGGTGTTTGTGGCGCTCTCCACGCTCTTCTCGGCCGTCTCAAGCGTTTTCATGATGGCAGTCACGCTGCGGCCCATCCGGCGCATCACGGCGTCAATGTCGCGCATCATCCAGACCGGCGCCTTCGCGGAAGGCGCGCCGTCCGTGCCAAGCATGATCACCGAGATCAACACGCTCGGCAATCTTTTCGCGGTCATGACCGAAAAATACGCCAACCTGATTCAGGCCATGCGCCAGACCATGGACAATGTGGCGCACGATTTCCGGACCCCGCTGACCCGCATCCGCGGCGCGGCAGAGCTGGCGCTGAACAGTCATCAACTGCCCGAGAACGTTTCCGAAGCCCTGGCCGACATAATCGAGGACTGCGACCGCGCCAAACTGCAGCTGCAGAACATCATGGACGCGCGAGAGATGGAATCCGGTTTTGTCAAAATCAACCTCCAGCGCTTCAGCCTGTCGGGCCTGCTCACGGAGATAGTCGACATGTATTCGCTGGCGGCCGAGGAAAAGCGCATCTCGCTCCAAATCGTCCATAATTGCGACGAGATCTTCATCGAGGGTGACCGGCAAAGGCTTGCCCGCGTCTTCGCCAACCTGATTGACAACGCCGTGAAATACACAGGCAAGAACGGTTCGGTCAGCGTGACCTTCAAAGCGCTTCCCGATTCCGTGGCCACCTGCATCGAGGACAACGGCATCGGCATCCCGGATGCCGAGAAGGAGCTGATCTGGCAAAGGCTGTATCGCGGCAATCAGGCGCGCGAATCGGAAAAAGGACTGGGCTTGGGGTTGAACATCGTGCAGGTGATCGTGGCGGCGCACAAAGGCACCGTCACCTTGACAGATGCCGCAGGAAAGGGTTCGGTCTTTTGCGTGACCCTGCCACGTAATTGCTAATCTTCACGGAGCAGCCGTTCAGGAACCGCCGGTGCATTTTCCCGCTCCTCAAAGACCTTCCAGCCGCCGCCCAAGGCCTTGAAAACCCGGATCAGGCTGCCGCTGATCAGGCCGTCGCTGAGCGCCAACGTCTCCTCAAAGGCCAGCAGTGAGCGCTGAGAGTCCAGCACGGTGTTGAAATCCACCAGCCCGTTCTTGTACTGCTCGTCCGCCAGCTTGACCGCGTTGCGCGCCGCGTCAGCGGCGTCAATCAGCGCCTGCCGGCGCTCATATTCACGTCCGTAAGCCGACAAGGCGTCGCGCAGTTCGCCCACGGACTCCAGAACCGTCTGCTCGTAAGCGGCCAGCGCCTGCTCCTGCAGGGCGTTCTGAACCTCGATCCCGGCGCGTATCGAGCCAGCGCGGAAAAGCGGCCACACCACTTGCGGGGTGATGCCGAAAAAGCGGCTGTCATATTTGAAGAAATCGCTGCCTTCCAAAGACTCGAGGCCGACCGACCCGGCCAGTCGGAAAGTCGGGTAAAGGTCCGCGCGGGCCTCTCCGATACGTGCGGTCTGCGCGGCCAGACGGCGCTCTGCGGCCCGTACGTCGGGCCGCCTGCGCAAAAACTCCGCCGGTATGCCGATCAGCACGCGCGGCGCGGCCGAAGGGATCGGCGCGGCGGCGACCGTCTCTCCCGGCATCTCGCCGGGCATCGTGCCGGTCAACACGGCCAGCGCGTTCAGCGCGCTCACCTCGTCACGCTTGAGCGCCGGGATGGTCGCGCGCGTGCGCTCCAGATTATAGCGCGCCTGCTCCACCGCCAACTCGTTGCCCAGGCCGCTGTCGAAATGCGACTTGACCAGATCCAGAGTCTGCGACTGCAGTTCCAGATTGTTCTGCGCCACTTGCAGACAGCGCCGGACTGTCTGCAGCTCGACATACACGCGCGCGGTTTCGGCCGCCAGGCTGACCCAGGCGTGCTCGAGTGTCGCGCACTCGGCCTCGAAAGACGACTGCGCGGCTTCGACCGCCCGCCGGCGGCGGCCGAAGAAATCAATTTCCCACGCCGCGTCAAAGCCGGCGCGGTAGTGATCGCCCTGCCCCGGAGCGCCCGCGTTGTCACTGTTGCGGTAACGGGTATAGGCCCCCGCGACATCAACCTCAGGCAGCAGGCCGGCCCGGCTGACGCCCAGACGGGCGCGCGCCTCGCGCACGCGGGCCAGCGCCGCGCGCATGGTGCGGTTCCCCGACAAGGCGCGTTCCACCAGAGCGGTCAGCCGCGGATCATTGAAAACGCCCCACCAGGCCGCCGCCTCTTCCGGCGCGATCGCGACGCCGTCGGCGACGGTCTGCGGCAACACGGCTGACGACGCCGCCATTTCCGGCGCCCGGTAATCCGGCCCGACCGCCTTGCAGCCTGAAAGAACACACAGCGCCAGCACCATCGAGACCCCGGATGCAACGCCTACACCTAAGAACCGCCTGCGCAAAGCCGTCACCTTCTCGCGGATCGTCTGGAACAGCGCGTAAAGCCCCGGCACCAGAATGATGCCGAAAACCGTGGCCGCGACCATGCCCCATAGCGTCGTGGCGCCGATCGCGCGTCGGCTGGCGGCGCCGGCGCCGGTCGCGACCACCATGGGCACCACGCCCAACACAAAGGTGAGCGCGGTCATCAGCACCGCCCGATAGCGCTGCCCGGCGCCGTCGGCGGCGGCTTCCACTATAGTCTCGCCCTCCTCCCGCTTGGTTTTAGAGAACTCGACGATCAGAATCGCGTTCTTGCTGGCCAGGGCGATCAGCAGCAGCAGGCCGAGCTGCGCGTAGATGCTCAGCGACATGCCCGAGCACCGCAGCCCGATCAGCGCGCCAGCCATGGCCACGAAAATCGAGAACATCACCGGCAAAGGAATGGTCCAGCTCTCATACTGGGCCACCAGGAAGAGATAGCCGAAAACCAGAGCCGCGATCACCAGAAGCACGGTCTGACCCGAGGCGCGCTGCTCCTGAAAACTCAAGCCCGACCACTCAAAGACGTAGTTTTTGGGCAGTGTGCGCTTCGCCAGCGCCTCGACGCGCGCCATGACCTCGCCGCTGCTGGCGCCGGGCAAGAGCTGCGCCGTGATGCCGGCGCTCGGGAATTGATTGTAGCGGGGGTAGAGGCGGGGCCCCACCTGCTTGGCAAGCGAGACCAGACTGCCCAGCGGCACCATGGCGCCGCGCGTGCTTTGGACATAGAGTTTGAGCGCGTCCTCCGGCGTGCGGCGGCCCGACCAGTCCGACTGCACAATCACCTGGTTTACCTGCGTGTCGAGATTGACGTCGTTCACGTAGTACGAGCCGAAGTAACTCTGCAGCGTGGTGAAAACCGAAGCCACCGGCACGTCCAGCATCTCGCACTTCAAACGATCCACATCCATGCGGATCGAGGGTGTCTTGGCCGTGAACCCGCTGAACGCGAAGAGCACTC
>CAYRZP010000148.1:0-4002 GCA_964428885.1 uncultured Lentisphaeraceae bacterium | reverse complement strand
CGCCTGCGAAGGGGGTTCTTCTCCTTTTCCGCTGATTTTAAAAGTTCCTTAACGGGAGCGTATGAGGGAGAGCGCGATGGCGATGAGGCGGCACAGCGGGGAACGGCAGGAGGACATCTGGATAGCGACGGCGGACGTGGCGCGGTGTCGCCCGGACATCCGTTTTACATGCGTTTGAACGAGATCCTGAAGGAAAAGGCGTCAGCCGCGTCCTACCCGCTGCGGATACAGGCCATCAGGACCAAGGGGCAGAACGTGAGGTTCTTCGTCTACATCCCCATGCCGCTCGCGGCGGCGCTGGGCGTCGAGGGTGGCGAGGAGGTGTCTTGGGAACTGCTCGACCGCAAGGAGCTTCACCTTGTCCGGGCGGCTCCGCCGCCGGTCAAGGCAAAGAAACGGAAATAAAGAAGTGCGGCTTGCGGCTAAGCCGCTTGCCGCCCGACTTTTTCAGCGCAACCTAATGTCCAACGCGAGCGAAGCCCGCAACCCAACTGGAATGGTAGAATGGTGGAATGGTGGAATGATGGAATGGTGGAATGATGGAATGGTGGAATGGTGGAATGATGGAATGATGGAATGATGGGGGTTGAGACCGAAGAAGCCGCAGTATGTTCCATTATTCCAGTATTCCACCATTCCAAAACAACTTGTTTTTATTGTGTTTGTTGGCTTGTAAGGCACTAAATAAGATCCCGGATGGCCGGGCAACGGTGTTCAAGCTGTTTGCTGCGCCACAAGAACGGGAAGCCGCGGCACTGCGCGGGTTTGACCGGCTGGATCTTGCAGGTGTTGTCCGGCTGCAGAAAGACGCAGCGGCCGTCCGGTCCTTCAGTCAGCGACAAGGATTTGCGGTTAAGCGTGATGCGGGTATACTTTTCAGTGAATTCGTAGGTGTCGAGCTCCAGGTGAGCGGCGATGGATTCCGCCTCTCCAGGCTCAAGCGCGACATAACCCGGCACCCGGCAACAGGCGCCGCAGTGCAGGCAAGTGAATTTGGCGGGATCAATAAGAGGCTTCATATTGCAGATTCGCGCGGAGCCGGTTAAGGGTTCCGGGTTTTGGGGTCAGCTTGTCGGTCCGCCGGTGACAATCTCTTTCTGAAGCTGTTTGTCCCGCAGCCCGCGCGTGACGTGAATGGGTTTGCCGGTGAAGGGGTTGATGCCCGTATAGTACATCGCGGTGGACCAGGTGGAGGGGGTGGGGGTGAACACCTGCACCTGTTCAGGCTTGAGATGCAGCGTGTTCAAGGCGAATTTTTTGAGTTTGAGCATGTCGCTATCGTCGCACCCGGGATGCGCCGCGATAAAGTAGTAGGACATGAACTGCTTCAGGCCGTGGCGCCGGTTGAACTCGTCGAAGGACTTCTTGAACCTGAGCAGCGAGGCGGTTCCGGGTTTGCCCATGGCATCGAGCACCCCCGGCGCGCAGTGTTCGGGGGCGAGCTTGATCTGTCCAGAGACATGGTTCGTGACGATCGTCTCGATATACGTGTCGCCGTGTTTCGTGTCAGCCGCGACAAGGTCGGGACGTATGCCCGAGGCGACGAAGACCTTACGGACACCCGGCAGATGGCGCAGTTTGTTCAGCAGTTCGATCTGTGCGCTGTGGTCTGGCCTGAGCGAATGGCAGCACTCTGGAAAGAGGCAGCGGCGTTCGGCGCAGCCGCCGGTCTTGGCCATCCGCCGGCACGTGAACCCGTACATGTTGGCGGTTGGGCCGCCGACATCCTGGATGATCCCGGTGAATTTCGGGTGGCGTGTCAGCCGTTTGGCCTCTGCCAGGATCGAGGCCTCGCTGCGGCCGACCACGACGCGGCCCTGGTGCATTGAGATCGAACAGAAATTGCACTCTCCGTAGCAGCCGCGGTGGGTGGTGATCGAAAAACGGATTGTGTCCAGGGCGCGGACTTGGCCCTGCCGGGCATGCGCGGGGTGGGCGTCGAGCATGTACGGCAACTCATGTGCCGCGTCAAGCTCCGCTGCCGAAAGAGGGTAAGCGGGCGGATTGTGCACCAGCAGGCGGGTGTCCACCTGCTGCAGCAGAGTCCGCGCGGTATACGGGGACTGATTGGCGGCAAAGGCGCGGAACATGTCGATGAAAGTCTGGAACCCGTGTGTCGTGCGCGGTGAGACGGCCTTGAAATCAGGCAGCCTGACCGCGTCGGCTGGCAGGCCGGGGCTGTCGGCGGGAGCGGCATAGCAGAGACCGCGCAGTCCGCGCCAATCGTGACCGTCGCGCAGGGCGCGCGCGACAGCTGTGACGGTATGCTCGGCCATGCCGTATATGAGGATGTCGGCCTTGGCGTCGAACAGCAGCGGGCGCCGGACCGAGTCCGACCAGAAATCATAATGCGAGATGCGCCGCAGGCTGGCCTCGACACCTCCGATCACCAGCGGCTTGCATGGTTTGAATGCCGCGCGTATCAGGTTGCAGTAGGCGATGACCGCGCGGTCGGGTCGCCGGGTGTTCTGGCCGCCGGGGGTGAAGTCGTCCTGCATGCGTTTCTTGCCGTTGGCGGTGCGGTTGGCCACCATCGAGTCGACGCAGCCCCCGGAGACGCCCCAGAACAGACGCGGCTGGCCCAGCCTGCGGATGTCGTCATGTGTCTCAAGCGTTGGCTGCGGCAGCATGGCCACGCGGAAACCAGCGGCTGTCAGCACCCTGCCGATCACGGCCGTGCCCGAGAAAGGCGAGTCGATGTAGGCGTCGCCCGAGACAAGGATGATGTCCGGCGCGTCCCATCCCAGCCGTTCGATCTCGTCGGGTGTGCAGGGCAAGAACATGTTTTGAAGGTGACACGTTAAGACGGTGGCCTCATTTGGCGGCAGAGACCGAGAGCCTCAGGAAAGTCTCAGTTTTACAGCCCGGTTCGAGCTGGCGCAGCAGGCCGCGCCCGGCAATGCGGGTCTGGCCTTCGGGATAACAGTTGGCCGGTTCCAGACCCATGACGTATTCGCCCTGGCCCATCATTCTCCATTGGATGAGGTAGGGCAGCTCCGCCGCGCGGTAGGCCACTTCGAACTCCAGCCCCAGGCGTTTGTTCACAACGCGCATTGCGGCCAGTCCGTTCTTGTCGGCTGGCAGCTCATGGTAGTAAACCTGTTCGGAGAAACCCGCGACGGGCGCGGAGGCATGGTTCCATGTCGCGAGACCGGCGGCCGCGCACTCGGACTGGGGCGTGATCCTGTGTTCAGGCGCGTGCAGCGTGACGCCGTCGTCGATCAGCGGCCAACCGAGGTTGATATGATAGAGCAGCATGAAGGGCGACGGCGCTGAACCCTGATTCTCGATCGTGTCACGCACGGTGATGGAGTCGTCGCCCAGCGCGGTGGAGATTTCGCGGGTGCAGACCAGCTTCTCGCCGAAGACGCGGCTGTGGCGCACGGCACCGCTGACGCGCAGCTTGTAAGCCGAACCGTCCTCTGACCAAACCGCAGCGGTGTTGACCTCCTCGGCCGGGATGTGGCTGATGCGCCCGTGCAGGCCGTGGCGCTCGCCGTCGCGCTCATTCGGCGCGCCGACATTGGCGAGGCCGCAGCCGGTCAACAGGCCGCCGCTCCAGGTGCGCAGCCATTCGATGCCGTAGGAGTCATAAAAGTGCGGGGCCACGTCGCCGTTGCATGAGAGCCAAGCCAGTCCGGTGCCTTTATATGATGCCTGCGCTATGTCCATGCCGCGGTCCGGCAAGACGCTGAACATCAGGCCGCTGCCGTTATTGACGTCGATCACGCGCATGCCGCGCCCTTTGCCGTCGTCGTACGTCATGCGCCGGATCGAGGCGAGCTGCTCCATCCTGCCGACGCGTGGGACGACTTGAGATTTCTTAAAAATATTCATGCATATAGGGTAACGCAGCGCGCGGCACCGGTCAAACGGAATACAAGCGGGGTGATGAGCCGGTTGTCGAACCGTGCGCGGGCGGATCTGTCAGTGACGCCGCGCGGCTGTCCCAGGGCGTTTTCATTTGCTCCGATTCACGGCGCGCCCGGCGGGCGCGCCCTA
>CAYRZP010000147.1:0-4184 GCA_964428885.1 uncultured Lentisphaeraceae bacterium | reverse complement strand
TGGCGGATCAGGATCGGGAACGGCTACTGGCCGCGTTCGCGGACCACCTGCTGAAGAATCGGCTTGCGGACGAGAAACACAGACGGTACATGGCGGGGTGGGTGCGGCGCTTCCTGGCGTTCCCTCCGCCGATGCCTTCGCACGCGCAACGCATCATGATCGCGTACCCCGGCCACCAACCGATTGCGCTTCCCTTTTCGCTCAAGAAGCGCATCATGAGCGTCCCCGTAAATATCTTGTTCACGCTCCCTGCGGGTTGTAGCCGCCACGCCCGCGCCTGCCGCTCAATCCCCCAACCGGTATCGACCGTAGCCGTACACCGGCGGCATGTTTGCTTCCATCCAGGCCTGGGCCTCGCGGAACAGCTTCCGGTTGGACTCCATCAGTTCGGGCTTGCGGCGGAAGCTGAAGTCAAGCGCCGCCAGCAAATGCTCCTCGCTCACGCCCGTGACCCCCAGCCGCGCCAAGGCCGCCAGCATGATGGTGTTGGCCGACTTTGGGCTGCCCAACCGGATCGACAGGTCGACGGCGGGCATCCGGAAGACGCGGACGCCTTCGGGTGCCTTGACGTTAAGCGGCACGGAGGAGTCAACGATCACAGTGCCGCCGGGGCGCGCCGTGCCGGCAAAGCGCTCGTATGACGGCTGGTTCATGCAGACCAGCACATGCGGGCGCTCGACGACCGGCGATCCGATCGGGGTGCCTGAGATAACGACTGAACACGCGGCAGACCCGCCACGCTGCTCGGGGCCGTAGGAGGGAAACCAGGTCGTGAAACGGCTTTCCAGCCGGGCGGCCTCGGCCACGCAGAGGCCGAGGCTCAAGACGCCCTGGCCGCCGAAGCCGGCGAATTTCAGTTGGCGCTCCGCGAAACCGCGGTCAATCTCCGCAGCCGGCGCCTGGCCGGAGTCGGAACGCTTGAAGAACTCGTCGGCCGACACGGCCTTGGCCCGCGGCGCGCGGGCGGCGGCGGCGGCGCTGTTGTCACGCAGGCAGCCGAGCGGAAACTCTTGCTCCATCTGGTCGATGCAGAACCGGGCGGCGCCGACCGCGTCGCTGCCCAGATTCGTGGGGCACGGCGACAAGAATTCGATGAAGGCATAACCCTTGCCGTCGCGCTGGATCTCGAAAGCCTTGCGTATGGCGCGCTTGGCCTGCATGATCCGGCGGGTGTCGGCCACAGAGACCCGCTCGATGTAGACCGGCGCCTTGAGCTGGTTGAGCACCTCGCAGACGTGCAGCGGGTAGCCGTCCGTCAGGGGGTCGCGGCCGTAGGGCGTGGTCATGGTTTTGGCCCCGGCCAGGGTGGTGGGCGCCATCTGCCCGCCGGTCATGCCGTAGATCGCGTTGTTGACGAAGAACACCGCCATGTGCTCGCCGCGGCTGGCGGCCTGGAAGGTGTGGTTGAAGCCGCTGGCGGCGAGATCGCCGTCGCCCTGGTACACAGACAGCACCGCGTCGCGGCGCAGGCGGTTGACGGCGGTGCCGGCGGCCTGGGCGCGGCCGTGGGCGGCGCCGATGTTGGCGCAATCCCAATAATAGTAGCCGAAAACCGAGCAGCCGATCGGGTTGATCATGATCGCGCGGTCTTGCAGGCCCAGCTCGTGCATGGCCTCGGCGATCAGTTTATGGATGATGCCGTGGCCGCAGCCCGCGCAATAGTGGGTCGAGCGTGTCGCCCGGCCGCTGCGGCCGAACGACTCGTACATGCCGACTGTTCTCTTTAGTGCCATTGGTTCTTTTCCGCTAACGCCTCAGCAAGGCGCGGGCCTTTTCCAAAACCTCGTTGACCGTGACGATGACCCCGCCCATGCGGTTGCAGAGGGCCGGCGTGACACAGCGTCCGCAGGCGCTGGCCATGCGGAAGATGACATCATCGCGGAACTGCCCCGCGCTGAGTTCCACGACCATGGCCTTGCGCCCGTCCAGCGCACCGCATAAATCTTGGTCGGGGAAGGGGCTGAGCGTGAGCGGGCGGAACACGCCGACCTTCGCGCCCTCAGCGCGCAGGGTGTCAGCGGCGGTCCTGGCGATGCGGCTTGATATGCCGTAGGCCACCAGCACCAGGTCGGCGTCGTCGCAAAGATACGCCTCGTGGCGGGCTTCCTCCCGCATCCCTTCGTATTTGGCCTGCAAGCGCAGGTTGTGCTCTTCCTGCGTGGCGGCGTCGAGATAGATCGAGGTGATCAGGTTCTGGCGGGTGGCGGCGGTGCCGTGCACCGCCCAGGCGCTCGTGTCAGGTTTCGGCGTCTCGCGCTCAGGCAGGGTCAGCGTTTCCATCATCTGGCCCAGCAGCCCGTCGGCCAGCACGATCGCGGGGATCCTGTGCTTGAAAGAGAGTTCGAAGGCGCGCATGGTCATGTCGCACATTTCCTGAACGCTGGCGGGCGCGAGGACCACGCAGCGGTAGTTGCCGTGGCCGCCGCCCTTGACCGACTGGTTGTAGTCGCCCTGTTCCGGGTAGACGTTGCCCAGCCCGGGACCGGAGCGCATGATGTTGACGACCACGCCGGGCAGTTCGGCGCCGGCCATGTATGAGAGGCCTTCCTGCATCAGGCTCATGCCGGGGCCGGAGGTGGCGGTCATGGCCAGTCCGCCGGCCGCCGCCGCGCCGTAAACCATGTTGATCGAGGCCGTCTCGCATTCCGCCTGCAGGAAATCCCGCCCGACCGCGGGAAACCACCGGGCCGCCGCATGCGCGATCTCACTGGCGGGGGTTATGGGGTAGCCGAAATAGACGTCGCAGCCGGCATACAGGGCGCCGATCACCACCGCTTCGTTCCCCTTGACGAATTTTGTCATTATCTCCCGGTCTCTCCCCAATCAACGGTTCCGCGCCAGGCGCGTTTTCAAGGCTTCTCGATCATGATCACATACGGCTCCGGGCAGTTGTAAAAGCAGACCGCGCAGCCGGTGCAGCCTTCGCCCGTGTATTCGGCCGGACGCATCCCGCGCCGGTTTAGCTTGTCCGAGAGGCGCAGGCATTTGCGGGGGCAGGCTTGGATACAGCGTCCGCAACCTTTGCACTCGTCCGCGTCAATCAACGGCCTGGGCAGGTTGTGCTCCGTTTCCCGATCAGCCATACTTCTCCTAGAAAAAGCTAAAGCCTAACATCCATAAGATCAAGGCAAGGATGCCATTTTCATGAGGGTTTTTCAAGGAATCCTTCATGACGGTTTTGTAATCAAACCTTGGAACGCGCTTCAGCGGCCTTGACTTCGTCCCACAGGGCGTCCATGCCGGCCAGATCCATCTCGGTCAGGCGCTTGCTCTGTTGCGCGGCGCGCAGCTCGACCGACCGGAAGCGTCGCGCGAACTTCTGGTTGGCGGCCTCAAGCGCGCTTTCGGCGTCCACGCCCAGGAACCGGCAGTAGTTCACAACCGAAAAAAGCAGGTCGCCGACCTCTTCGCGGACGCGCCGCGGGTCGTCCGCGGCCACGGCCTCCCGCACCTCGCCGAGCTCCTCGGCCAGTTTCTCCGTGGCGCCGGAGGCGTCTTCCCAGTCGAATCCCACGCGCGCCGCCTTCTCCTGGACGCGCTGCGCCTTCAGCAGGGCCGGCAGAGTCGCGGGCACCCCGTCCAGCGCGGACCGGCCCGGCTCCTTGCCGCGCTCCGTGCTTTTGATCGCCTCCCAGTTGCGCAAGACGGCACCGGCCGAGTCGGCCACCGTGTCGCCGAACACGTGGGGATGGCGCCGGATCAGTTTCTCGGTCAGGGCGGCGGCCACGGCGTTGAGACCGAACAGGCCCTCTTCCTCGCGGATAACGCACTGAAAGACCACCTGCAGCAGCACGTCGCCCAGCTCTTCCAGGTGCAGCGCCAGATCCGGGCCGTCCATGGCGTCCAGCAGCTCGTAGGTCTCCTCCAGCAGGCAGGGCT
The DNA here is from genome assembly GCA_964428885.1 of uncultured Lentisphaeraceae bacterium. Lineage (GTDB taxonomy): Bacteria > Verrucomicrobiota > Kiritimatiellia > RFP12 > UBA1067 > JAQVQN01. Next base: position 305 of record CAYRZP010000147.1, on the reverse strand, counting down.
TTAGGGTCTGCATGGTCTGTTCACGGTCCCAGGGGCAGCCGTCCGGTCCCCGCAGTCTCTTCATCACCTCATAAAGCCGCGCCACTTCCGGCAGATCGGTTTCGCTCTTCATTGATAACCTCCGGCCGTAGCGTCCATAGGACGCTTGGGTGTTTAGCATTTAGGCTGTCAGTGCTTGAGCGCCCAAACGAAGGATAAAAACAAATCGTTTCACCACGGACACAAAAACAAGTTGTTTTGGAGTGGTGGGATACTGGAATAATGGAACATACTGCGGCTTCTTCGGTCTCAACCCCATCATTCCA
>CAYRZP010000146.1:0-4347 GCA_964428885.1 uncultured Lentisphaeraceae bacterium | reverse complement strand
TTCGTCCGGCGGTCCGAGACGTCCCGCCGTACCCGATCTTGCGCGTGGCAGAGGATGCCCTTTGAACACGGACGAGGCCGTCCGCGCTTGCCGCTCCGCACAGGCAACGCACGAACCTCGCTATACCCCGGCCACCACCGATTACCATCCGCTCTTGACGGTGATGTCGACTATGGTGCATCATCATGGTATGTAAAGAAAGAGACGAGGTCCATAAATGCGTTTTAAGGGAAAAGTGGTTTTGGTTACCGGCGCGAGCCGCAACACGGGCGTGAGCATCGCGGCGCTGTTCATCCGCGAGGGCGCGAAGGTGTGTGTGAGCGGTTCGACCCCGGCGAGCACGGCGCGGGGCGGCGCAACCCTGCGCGGGATGGGGCTGGACGGATTCCTGGAGGCGCCGGCCGACATCGGCGACACGGGGCAGGTGCGGGCGTTGTTCGCCAAGATCCGCGAGGTTCACGGACGCATCGACATTGTGGTCAACAACGCCTGCAACCAGGGCATCGGCCCGGCTTTCGAGGAGATGGATCCGGAGTATTTCCTGTCGGTCGTGCGGACTAACCTTATCGGCACTTTCCAAGTTTCGCAGGAAGCTGTTAAGATGATGCTCCAACAAGAGAGCGGGGGCGTGATCGTGAACCTCGGATCGAACGTCTCGATGCGGGCGATCCGCAACCGCACGGCTTATGTGGCGAGCAAGGGCGGACTGGACGCGCTGACCCGCTCGATGGCGGTGGATCTGGGGCCGAAGGGCATACGGGTGAACATGGTCGCTCCCGGGTATATCTTCACCGACCGCTGGGAGAAGATCAGCGAGGCGGCGCGCGCGCGCCGCAGGCTGAACTGCCCGCTGGGGTTCGAGGCCGCCGGCGACGACATCGCGCAGGCGGTGGCTTTCATGGCGTCCGACGCGTCGCGCAACATCTGCGGCGAGCGCCTGGTGGTGGACGCCGGATGCAGCGCGCAGCACATGCCGGTTGACGTTGATTTGTGAGGCTTTTTAAGAGAGTGTCGGACTAGTCGGACTTGTCGGACCGGTCGGGCCGGTCTGACAGCAAGAGCATGCAAACATCGAAAGCGTACAAGTGGGAGTTGCTCGCGCTGCTGTCGTGCGCGTTCTTTTTCCACCAGGCTGACCGCGCGCTCTTCAGCGTCGTGCTGATCCCGATCCAAACGGAACTCGGGCTGACCGACGGCCAGATGGGCGAAATCGGCTCGTGGATGTTCGCGACGCTGGCGGTGATGGTGCCGATCGCCGGATTTTTGGGCGACCGCCTCAGCCGCAAATGGATCATCACCTGCAGTTTGCTGTTCTGGAGCTGCGCCACCTCGATCACGGGCATGGCCACGGGGCTGATCGGGCTCATTCTGTTCCGGAGCGTGGCGACGGGCGGAGGCGAGTCCTTTTACGCGCCGTCCGCCTACGCGCTGCTGGCTTCGCACCACAAGGAGACGCGTTCCGTGGCGCTCTCCATCCACCAGGCTGCGTTGTACATCGGCCTGATGTGCAGCGGCTACCTGGCAGGCATGGTCGAGGCGGCCTTTGGCTGGCGGACGGTCTTCTATCTTTTCGGCGGAGCCGGCGTCCTGCTCGGCCTTGTTTTCATTTTCCGTCTGAAAGACGCTTCCATGACGGAGTCGCCGAAAGTGGTTACGGCTTCCGACAAGCCGAAAGTCTTGCAGTCGATCCGGATCTTGGTCAAAACGCCGAGTGTGCTGCTGGCGACCGCAGGCTTTTGCGCGGTGGTCTTCGTCAACAACGCCTACGTGTTCTGGGCGCCCGCGTTCGTGATGGAAAGATTCAAAGGATCCTCAACGCCGATGACACTCACGCAGGCGGCCGGCGGGGCGATGCTGTACCACCATCTCGCGGCGTTCGTGGCGATCATGGCCGGCGGCTTGCTGACTGACCGGCTTGTCGCCCGGCACCCGCGCTTTCGCCTTTTTCTTCAAGGGTCCGCGCTGGTGCTGGGCGCACCGATGATTTACTGGATCGGGGTGGCGGACGGTGTGACCGCGACATGGATCGCGATGGCGGGGTACGGCGTGTTCCGCGGGCTCTTCGAGGTCAACACCCATGCGTCGCTGTTTGACGTGGTCCCGCCGAAATTCCGATCATCGGCGGTCGGGCTGATGACGATGACGGCTTTCATTCTCGGCACGATACCGCCAAGATTGATCGGCAGGTTCTGTGACCTGCACGGGAAGGTGGCAGGCATTCAGCAGGGCTTCACGGTGCTGGCCTGCGCCTACATTCTGGGCGCGATCGCCATATTCTGCTCAATGCTGTTCACGTTCAACCGTGACCGCGTGGCAGACTGAGATACAGGCGTGAGAATATGTGTGTGTGTGTGTGGGTATGTGGGTGTGTGAACAAAAAGAGTACTGTCACTCTTGGGACGGAGTTAGAAAATCATGAAAATCACTGGAATCAAAACGTTTGTCTGTAACGCGTACCGCACCAACTGGGTGTTCGTCAAAGTCTTGACTGACGAGCCGGGGTTGTGGGGAGTCGGCGAGGCGACCTTGGAATACAAGGAGCGCACGATCGTTGCCGCCTGCATGGATCTGGAACGGGACCTGATCGGCAAGGACCCGCGCGACATCGAAGCGATCTGGCACGGCAACTACCGTGACGCCTACTGGCGCGGCGGGCCGGTGCTGATGAGCGCGATCTCGGCGGTTGATATCGCGCTTTGGGACATTCTGGGCAAAAGCCTGGGCGTGCCGGTCTGGCGGCTGCTGGGCGGGCAGGTGCGCGACAAGGTGCCCTGCTACGCCAACGGCTGGTTCGCCGGGGCGAAAGAGCCGGAGGAGTTCGGCGCGAAAGCGGTCGAGGCGGTTGAGACGGCAGGATGGAAGGGGCTTAAGTGGGATCCCTTCGGGTCGGCCTACCGCCAACTGGAGCCGCAGGCGTTCCGCAAGGCCATCCGCTGCGTCGAGAAGGTCTATGAGGCGGTGGACGGGCGCGCCGAAATTCTGATCGAGGGGCACGGCCGGTTCGACCTGCCGACCGCCCTGCGCGTCGCCAACGCGCTGGAGGATTTCAACATCCTCTGGTTCGAAGAGCCGATCATCCCGGACACGATCGAGGCGTTGGCCGATTTGCGCGCCCGCGTCAAAGTGCCGTTATCTTTCGGGGAGCGTCTGTACAGCGCCTGGCAGTTCCGCACGCTGCTGGAGGCGCGCGCGGCGGACTTTGTGCAGCCGGATGTCTCGCACGCGGGCGGCATCAGCGAACTGCGCAAGATCGCGGCAGTCGCCGAGACGCACCATATTCCTTTTTGCCCGCACAACCCCAGCGGGCCGGTGGCCAACGCTGCCACGCTGCAACTGGCCGCCTCGCAGCCGGGCTTCTATCTGCTCGAGACCATGGCCAGCGACGTGCCGTACCGGCGCGAGATTTGCAACGAGCGTGTCACGCTGCGCGACGGTCACATGCACATCCCGGACACCCCCGGCATCGGCGTGGAGATCGACGAGGCCGCGATCGCCAAATATCCGTATCAGCCGGTCTCGCTGCGCCATTACAAAGGCACCTTGACCGAGATACGCCCGGCGGACGCCCAGTCTTATTTTAGCAAGGCTTGAAGCGGTGGCAAACGGGGTGCGCCTAAGGAACCGCAGTTCTACTTTTTGCAAAACACCACGCGGCAACGGATAGAATTCTAATTCCGTTGATTTTCGTACGCGAAAACGACGGACGCGCGTCGCGCCGATGTGCGGACGGCTCGGCGAGCCGTGCCTACCGTGAACGTCGGCGCATGTCAACGAACCGTTCCAAAAATCCCGGGAAATTTTTCTTGCTGATGAAATTATTTTGTGTTGTAGTTATATCAATCCTCGGCGATTTTTTGTCTGCGGAAAATAGTGTATCGTTTTCATTGTCATGAGCTAATTTTTTTAAATCAGATGATTGATTGTAAGCCCCCCGTCTGGCTGAGCCGGGAATAAACGAGAGGATAACGGGAACGCTCAACGTTCAACTTTCAACGCTCAACGTTCAAGTTATCGACAAGTGATAGGAGTGTGCCATGAGAAAAATGTTGGTGTTGGTATCAATGTTTGTGCTCGCATCGAATGTGCTTGAAGCTGCTCCGTGGTCCGGTTCCGGTTCGGTTGCGGATCCGTACCAGATCGCAACGGCAGCAGACCTCGCCGCTCTCAAGACGCAGGTCGACGCTAGTGCGTCGTACAGCGCCAGCAACTTCCTCCAGACGGCGGACATCACGCTCACCGCCTGGGCCGGCATCGGCACTGCCGAGAACGTCTCGTTCAATGGCGTCTACGACGGCGGCAACAAGACGATCAACGTGCAGTTCGACAACGGCAAATATCGCGGCGTCT
>CAYRZP010000145.1:0-4492 GCA_964428885.1 uncultured Lentisphaeraceae bacterium | reverse complement strand
ATGGCGGACAACAAAAAGATCCTGGTGGCGGCAGACCCGTTCGCGGTGCCGCTTAAGGATCAGATCGTAGCGTTCCTGAAAGAGCGGGGATACGAGGTGACCGACCACAGCAAGGCCGAGGGTCAGGACCGCCCGTATTACGACGGCGCGGTGGCGGTATGCGAGGCCATGCAGGCCGACGCGGCCCCGCGCTCCATCCTCTTCTGCGGCACAGGCATTGCCGCAGGTCCCGCGGCTGGCGTGTTTGTGTTTACGGGCGTGTTCGTGAGCGAGTTTAAATCCGGGTTTGCCGTCCCCAACACAAAGGGCTTGACGACCAGAGTTGACGGCGGCTCAGAGAGCCGGTTAGCCTGCCGACCTTTCGCTTTCGCGCGCTCCCGTCGATCATGCGTATCGGCATGAGCCAGCGACGGAGCAATGCCTTTTTTTTGCGGCATAACCAGGCGCATGTCAAACATCCGTTTCAAGGTCGGGAACTGTGGCATTTGCGGACTGTATAACGGCAAGCCCGGCTCCTCCACCCGCACCGTCACACCGCCTGTCCCCTCCGGCAATTCCGGATGAAAGTCCGCCAGTGGCGAAAGCGCCTCCTCCTTCCCTGCGGGCGAAGGCAGCAGCGCAGGCGCGCTCCCGCCCGCGTCACGCTGAAACGTGATATGCGTCACCGTGCCTGTCAACTGACCGCCCTGCCGCGACTGAATCAGCGCTACGGCCGCGAACAACGCGCCGCATGACAGAACCAGCAGCGCCGCGCAGCGAACCCACATGCTCCACGGGAAACGCACGGGCGTCACGTCCTGCCGCGTCCCGGCACGGGCAGGCGCCCTGACCGCGTGTTCGTCCTGCAACGCGTTACGCAAGGCGTCTAGCACCCCCGCCAACTCATCCCGCACCGCACGGCACTCCGCACAACGCTCCAGATGGTCCGCCATTCCCTTCTGCTCCGGCGGCGGCAAGTCGCCCAGCAGCCAAGCCGTCACTTTCACTTCATGAGGACACATGGCCCGATCCCCCTTCCCGGCGTTTGACCTCAGCCGCCAATGCCTTGACGGCGTGATGCAACAGGTTGCCGACATACCCGCTTTTCTCTCCTATGATCTTGCCGATCGTCTCGTAATTTAGCCCTTGCTGCAGCCGCAACAATACCACCTGGCGCTGCAAAGGCGTTAGCGCCGGCAGGCACGACAACACAAGCGCCGCGCGGTCGTCTGTTCCGGTGTCATCAACACCACGGCCCGGCCCCGTTTCGGAAGCCTGCTGCCGGGCAAACCGCTCCTGCGCGCGGCGTTTGCTTTCTTCGGAACGGATCAGGTCGACCGCCTCGTTGTGCGTCACGCGAAACAGCCAGTTGCGGATCTCGTCATTCGGCCCGTCAGGCGGAGGCTCGCGGCGGCTCAGCTTGATCCATGCGTTCTGCACAACATCTTGCGCCAGCGTCTCGTTGCTCAACAGCCTCGACGCATACCGCAACAAGGCTGGCTGAAAGGCCTCGACAACCTTTTGCAAGCCGTCCCATTTGTGGTTTTGAACCGTCACGGCAGGCATAATATCACATTTGCATTTCCCGTAACCTCCCAATCACCGGACATCACCCCGCTTTTTCACAGCAGCCAGTCACAGGTTGCCGACAAGCACCTTTATGTCCTGTTCGTCAGTAACAGATACTATAATTTGTTCGCTGTTGACAGCGGCGGTTCCGGTGGTTTGCAACGTGCGGTAGTAAACCATTAACTGTAGCGCGGCCAGGCAGGTGTCCATGACCGGGCGGTCGCTATGCTTATCGCCATTCTCCCACCAGCCGACATCGCAAAGTCTGCCGTTTTCGTCTTGAACGGCACACGTCTTGATCTTTTGCGCCTTCACATATCGCTCTTTCATGGCAGCGTTCCATGCGTCCCATGACTTGCCGCCTTCATGGAATTTACATTGCGTCACATAGTAGAAATAATACTGGGCCGAACCGTTGATAAAACGCCGCTGTTCCGCGTCTGCCGTCTGCGCCAGTCGGGCCTGTTTCAAATCCGCCTCCGCCAACTCGCATTGAATGAAGGTCGGCATCCACGCGGCCATGAGGGCCAAGGATTTTTTAACCTCCGGCGCCTGGGCGGCTCCCAACAATTGCAGGCACAGGGTGCCTACGCCGGTAAGCCCTCCGGCACCAGGCCCGGTATAACCGAACCCGCCGTCAGGATCGGCATTTTTTTTGAACCCGCGAACAGCCAGTTTCATCGCCTTGTCCAATCCCTCGGCATGCACTCCCGCCAGTTTCGCGGCTTTCAAGGCCTGGGCGCACCACCCCATATAGGACGTGTCGTCGCGGTATTGCCCGGTCTCTTTATCCGCATTCGGATTCATGTGATAGGTCCAGCCTCCCGTAGGGTGCTGTCCCTGTATGATCGGCAACAACGCTTTCTCGGCGGCAATCTTGACGTTGGGGTGTCGCGTCATGCCGTACGCTTCGCAAAGGGCATAGGCCGCGATCGGATGCTCATAGTTACCGGGCGGCAGAACGCCGGTCTCCTGATTCTGCACACGCAGAAGGTACTCGACACCCCGTTGCACTGTAGTTCCGAACCCAGGCGAAGCGCCGGGACACTCGCCGTGCGAAAGAAAGGTCAGCAACGCCAGACCGGTCATGGCCACCTTGTTGCGCGGCCAGGCGCCATCCGGCTGCTGTTGTTGTTTCAGCCAGCGCAGAGCGCGTAAAACCGCTGCTTCCGTCTGGTCATCACCGTTGTGTTGGCGCAGCAACGTCAGCCGGTTGTCGCCGGAACGGTTTTCGGCATACAGGGTTGTGAACCTGATCTTGCCCTTGAACACCGGTTCCATCTGAAGCGTCGGCGGTATCTGCGCGTCAGGCGGCACGGGGCTAAGAGCTTTGACCTCAAAAGCGACATCATGCTGGCGAAAAGGCGTCTCCAGTGCCAGCTCCGGACGTTCCGGACGCTCAGACTTCGGCGGATCGACCGTGATCAGAGGGGGCGCAGGCCGCTCATCTATCAATCTGGTCACGATCACATCATTTTGCGGCGCGGCATCGCCCGACATGACGATCAGCAGCAGAATCACCGCTATCGGCAACAGCAACGCCATGACCGGCGCCGAGAGCCGCTGCATCTCGATCAGCGCGGCCTTGTATGCCCGCGACTGGCGCGGCTGCCGCAAACCGTGTGCCATCATCCCCAGACGGCGCAACATCCCCGGTTCGTCATAAACCAGATACAGCGCCGCGTTATTCGTTGTCTGCCGGGCAAGAATGTTCATGATCCGCCTCCTTCCGTATCCTGTTCACCCTTAATACGGATATGCGGCTCTGTTTCTTAATATGTTTCGTAATTTTTTGGTTTTAAAATCCCGAATTTTTGACCCTTGCGCGGCAGTGCGCAAGCGGGTATCATTTCTCCTGTTTTTCTGAGGCGGAGGAGCAAGGCTCTGACCCGAGGAGACGGATCACCGGCCATTGGCCGCATGCGCCCAATGACGCGCCGCGCGGTGTCTTTTTTGTCATGCGCCCGCTTCCTCCGCCTCAGAACAAAGTACGGAGGAACAGTAAGATGCAGGCAGCCTGTGACAGCATTCAGATACGCAAGTTCAATAACGCGGACGATTACCGACGCCGTTTCATCATCCCTGAGCAGATCGGCAAACACCTGCCGGGCGGCAGGCATTTCATCGACGAGGACATGATTGACGGCTGCCTGAAAAAGGCGGCCGAAGTTCCCTGCGACCCGGTGCGCGTGCGCGAGATCATGGCCAAGTCGCGCGCGGTCGAGACACTGCTGCCTGAGGAGACAGCCGCACTGATAAATGTCACCGACCCGGACCTGCTGGCGGAAATGGAGCAGACAGCGCTGGCCATCAAGAAATCGGTTTACGACAACCGCATCGTGATGTTTGCCCCGCTCTACATGAGCAACCTGTGCGTGAACCGCTGTGAGTATTGCGGTTTCCGCTGCGGTAACGCGGCGCAGAAACGCCGCGTGCTTAGCATGGAGGAGGTTAAAGAGGAGATCGCCGTGCTGGCCGGCAAGATCGGTCACAAGCGCCTGATAGCTGTCTACGGTGAACATCCCGAAACCTCTACCGAATACATCGCCGAGACGATCCGCACCGCCTATGGACACATCGTCAAATCACCGCGCGGCACGGAGGTCGGCATCCGGCGCGTGAATGTCAACGCCGCCCCCCTGCCGGTCGAGGATTTGCGCGTGCTGAAAACGGTCGGCATCGGCACCTTCCAGGTTTTTCAGGAAACCTACCACCGCGCCACCTATGCAAGGCTGCATCCGGCCGGCACGGTCAAGGGCGACTACAACTGGCGCACGACCGCCTTCCACCGCGCCATGGAGGCGGGCGTGGACGATGTGGGCATGGGCGTGCTGTACGGGCTGTACGACTGGAAGTTCGAGCTGCTGGCCTCGGTCATGCACGCGCGCGATCTCGAAAAGCAGTTCGGCATCGGCCCGCACACGATCTCCTTCCCGCGCCTTGA
>CAYRZP010000144.1:0-4614 GCA_964428885.1 uncultured Lentisphaeraceae bacterium | reverse complement strand
GCACCCCGCGCACCAAGATCTTCAATTGCTTGTCTTGCTTTCCCCTCCGACGGGTGTAAAGTGGCGCCATAGATGTAACAAGGCATAGGCTGCCTTCGCCGTCCGCGAGGCTTCCGCCTCGTCCGCGCCCTGCCCGCCTGCCGCCTGCACTGAGAACAACGGGGTCGGATGCAGGGCCGACGCATCTTATTTTACGCAAAAGCCGCAATGTTGCGGTTTCACTCGGATGCATCGGCCCTGGTGTCGGATGTGTCGCTGTTGCCCCCTTCACCTTGCTTCTGATAAACTGCCGTCATGGACACCGATTGGTACGCCTTGGCGGACGAAGAGGCGCGGGCCGTGTTTGCGGCGCTGCCCTCAGATCTCCGCGCCTGCCTTGCTGACCTCGCTATCACGCTCGACCCCTATCCAAAGCCAGACGAGGAAATCGAAGAGGGCGACGATGAAGACCTGCTCGGACTTTTTGTCGGATCCAGTTACGCCGAAGCCGCCACTGACGCCGCCCCGATTCCGAACGCCATCCGGCTTTTTTCTGCTTGTTAGCCAATAGTCAGCGTCAGCGCAACACTTAGCCCTTTTTCGCGGTCCACTTCCTTCAAATCAAGATTGTTGTCATTCTGACACGCGGCTCTTGCAGAATCAAGAGTAAATCCGGCAGGGGTGTGGGCCTACTAATTCATTTATCCTTGCGGGCTTGCATAAAGCGCGGGTAATGGTCATAATAAAACTCTCTTTTTGAAACCAACGGAGAAGCAGATGCGTACAAAGATCATTGCCGGAAACTGGAAGATGAATATGACGGGCGCGGCGGCGCTGGACCTGATAAAGGCGGTCAAGCGTGAAGTCGCGGATGTTGATAAGGTTGATGTGGTGGTTTGCCCGCCGTTCACGGAACTCAAGGCGGCCGCGGCGGCCTGCGCGGGCTCGAATGTCAGGCTGGGCGCCCAGAATGTGCATTGGGAGGCGGCAGGTGCTTTCACGGGCGAGATATCGGCGGCGATGCTGCGGTCGGCCGGTGTGCAATATGTGATCATCGGCCACAGCGAGCGGCGCCAGTATTTCGGCGAGACCGACGAGACAGTCAATAAACGGACCAAGGCGGCTTTGGCCGCGGGCCTGACCCCGATCGTGTGTGTCGGCGAGACGCTGGAAGAGCGCGATGCCGGACGCATGCAGGATGTGGTGATGCGCCAGACGAAAACCGGGCTCGACGGGCTGGGAGCGGAACTGTCAAAAGTGGTGATCGCGTATGAGCCGGTCTGGGCCATCGGCACGGGGCGCACGGCTACGCCCGGGCAGGCTCAGGAAGTCCACGCTTTGATCCGGCGCACTCTTGCCGAGATGTCGGACGGCGATGTTGCCAATAGCATCCGGCTCCAGTACGGCGGCAGCATGAAGCCGGATAACGCCAAGGAACTTTTGGCCCAGCCGGACATTGACGGAGGTCTGATCGGAGGGGCTGCCCTTAAAGCTGAAGCCTTCGCGGCGATCGTCAAAGCCGGCGTGTGAAGGCAGCGCGCCCAAATTGCGTGTTGGAGCCTCAGAAGCGCAAAAGCGAATGAACACGAATTAACACTAATTGGTCGTTAAAGTTTTGATGGTGATTTGATGAAGATTGACTTGAAAGAGGGGTGTAAATACGCATTGCTGGTGCCGACCAGCATGGGCGTCAGGATCACGCCCTTGAACGGCCAGCCGGTGCATTGCGGCGGCGCGTTCATGATGCAGGCCACCAGCGCCGAGACCAACGTGGCGAGTGTGGCGGCGTATCTGGGGCTGCCGGTAAAGGTTCTGACCACGTTTGTGAAGGGCAGCCCGATCGCGCAGTTGATCAAAGACAACCTGCGCGGGCGGCACATGGACTACGAGGGTGCGGAGGTGGATCAGGGCGGCCCGTGGGGCCACCGGCATCAGATCAACATAGCTGACAGCGGTTTCGGCTCGCGCGGGCCGCGTGTGTGGAACGACCGCTCCGGTGAAGTCGGCCGCACGTTGAATGTCAAAGATTTCGACCTGGAGCGGATCTTCGGCCAAGAGGGTGTGCAGATCGTGCACCTTTCCGGTCTGATCGGCGCGCTTTCGCCGGAGACCAGCCGGTTCTGCCTGGAACTGGCGCGGGCTGCCAAGCGGCACGGCACAAAGATATCCTTCGACCTTAACTACAGGGCATCTTTCTGGAAAGGACGCGAGCGGGAGCTGTCGGCTGTTTTCGCCGAGATCGCAGGGATCGCTGACATTCTGGTCGGCAACGAGGAGGACTTCCAGTTGTGCTTGGGCGTTAAGGGGCCGGATGCGGGCGGCAAGGACATCAAGGCCAAGATCGAAGCTTTCAAAGGCATGATCGGGCAGGTCAAGCAAGCCTTCCCCAACGCGCAGGTCTACGGCACCACCTTGCGGCAGGTCGTGGACGCAAACCGTCATCTTTGGGGCGCGCTGATGGCTGCCGGTGACGAGTGGCATGTGGTTGAACCGCGCGAGATCACCGTGCTGGACCGCATCGGCGGCGGCGACGGTTTCGTGGGCGGCATGCTGTACGCGATCCTTAAAGGCTGGGAGCCCGCGAAGTGGATCCAGTTCGGCTGGGCCTGCGGCGCGCTGGCAACCACCATGCTGGTTGACTACGCTCTGCCCGCTGAAGAGGAGCAGGTTTGGAGCGTGTGGAAGGGCAACGCCCGCGTTCAGCGCTGACCGCCGATGGTCAGCAAGCGGTACCGTGCAAGGTGCCGCCTACGGCGCGGTCCGCCTTGAAAGCCGCCAGCCCGCGCAGCCGTGCGCGCGGCACACCGCTGACGGCGCAATGCAGGTATTCTCCGCTCCATCCTTGAGCCAGGCCGTTTCGGTCGAAACTTTCAACCAGCAGTTCGCAGCGGCTGCCGACACGGGTTTTGGCATAGTTGTTTTTTAGTTCCTCGCCCAAGGTTATGAGCTGCCGCGCGCGCTCTTTGCGTTCCGCTGGCGGCACCTGGCCGTCATATGCGGCGGCGGGTGTGCCGGGACGCTCGCTGTATGGAAAGACGTGCAGGTTGTTGAAAGGCAGCGCGGCTAACCATGCGCACGTGTTGGCGAAGGCTTCGCGCGTCTCGCCGGGGAAGCCGGTGATGATGTCCGTGCCGATCCCGATCGCAGGCAACAGCCGGACGATCTCGCTGATAGTGCGGGCGAGCTGCGAGGCGTTGTAGCGGCGCCCCATGCGTGACAGCACCTGATCGTCGCCGCTCTGGGCCGGCAGGTGCATGAAGCGGCAGATTTTTTCATTGACCGCCATCAGCCGCGCGACTTCGATTTCCACCGTGCCGGGTTCGATCGACCCGATCCGCAGACGCCCCAGGCCGGGCAGCGCGGCCAGCTTGTCCAGCAGTTGCGGCAGACGGTCGTGACCGTGCCGGTAACAGGCAGTGTTGCAGCCTGTGACCACGATCTCCTGAAAACCCGCCGCGATGAAGGCGGCGGCCTTTTCCAGACATTCGCCCGTGGGTATGCTGCGCGGCTTGCCGCGGGTATGGGGCACGATGCAATAGGAGCAAAGAAAGTCGCAGCCGACCTGCACCTTCAGCAACGCGCGCGGCATACTCAGCGACGGGACAGGGACGCGCGCATGGCCGGGAGCCGCACCCATGCGGCTCAAGACGAGCGACGCCAGCTCGTCCTTCTGAGCCAGCGCGATCACCAGGTCGGCGCCGAGCGACTTCAAGCGATCCTCGGACAGCGCTTCAACCGCGCACCCCGAAACGACCAGGAACGCCTGCGGCGACTTCCCGCGCTGCGCGCGGATCAGGCGCAGGCACTCCTTTTCGGCGGCGGCGGTGACGACACATGTGTGGAAAACGACGATGTCCGCCACGCTCCCGAAAGGGACCGGCTCGCAACCGGCCGCGGCGAACTCGGACTCGTATCGCGCGGTTTCCGCCCGGTTGAGTCGGCAGCCGAAAGTTTTGAACGAAACTCTCAAAATGGCCATCTCGATAGTTTCAGAGGCCTGTGTTAAAACAGGAAACGATTGAATCCGGAAACGGCTGTAGGCCGTAGTTCAGGTTAAGCGGTGTTTGGCTAGAAGGTCATGCACCTGTATTTTGCGCGAGACAGGGATGACCCATTGCTCATAGATGCCGGCGATTTTTTGCGAGAGGTCGTTGTCGGCCCGGCTTTCGCGTGACATCTCCAGGATGCGCGCTATGACCTCGTTCTCGACCGTATGGTTGGTGATGGCGTTCTCCAGCAGCGCCGGGTCGCGCCTGGCCAGCGGGGCACGGAGCGCCTCCGGCATCTCTTCAATCTTCAATGCCGCCACATGCACCGAAAGATTCAGGCGCTGGACCAGCGCGTTCATGCAGTTGGCGTCGGCGGCGATGCATTTCCGGCGGTCTTCGTCATCGCCAGCAGCGCACAACGCGGGGAGAATGGCGGAGACGTAAAGCGGCCTGACGGCCTGGACGCGTCCGGCGATGGTGGAGTTGCTGCCGAACAGGTTGGCGGTCTCGGCGGCGGACAAGGCCGGCTGCGTTTCGTTATACAAACCGCGGTTGTTGCGGAAAGCCGCCCGGCGGCAAAAAGATTTGACCAAAGTCTCGTCCAGTGAGGCGATGATGTTCCGCAACTGTTCCAGTTTGTTCATGT
>CAYRZP010000143.1:0-4691 GCA_964428885.1 uncultured Lentisphaeraceae bacterium | reverse complement strand
CACCGTGGCCTGAGCGAAGAGCTGACCGCCGCGCTGATCGCGCGCAAGCGGGCGGTGCCGGGTCTGCGCGCGGTGCTGATCACTGACCCGGTGAACACGGTCTACGGCGGCATGGGCAGCCCGCATCTGAAACGCCTGGAGGCAGCCGGGGTCGAGGTGGTTGTCACCCGGCTGGAGCCGCTGCGCGACAGCAATCCCGCGTGGTCGTGCTTCTGGCGGCTGGCCGTCAGTCCGTGGGGCAACCGCGTCGGCGGGCGGCTGGCCAACCCGTTCGGGCCGGGCCGGGTGACGCTGCGCAGTTGGCTGGCACTGATGAACTTCAAGGCCAACCATCGCAAGGCGGTGGTGGCGGACGATCGCGGCAGGCTGCGCGCGCTGGTGACCTCCGCCAACCCGCATGACGGCAGCAGTGCCCACTCGAACGTGGCACTCGTGTTTCAGGGCCTGGCGGCGCAGGCTGTGCTGGAGACCGAGCAGGCGGTGCTGGATTTCAGCGGCTACCGGGGCGTCCCGCTGTGTAATGAGTTCGTGGACGCCGCCGCGCACGCCGGTGGCGTGCCGGACGCGGAAGGCTTGCGGATACAGGTGGTTACGGAAGAGGCGATCGCGCGCGCGGCGGGGGAAATGATCGGCAACGCCGGGCCGGGGGACAGGCTCGACCTGGTCATGTTTTATCTGGCTGACCGCGGCATCGTGCGCGCGCTCGCGACCGCGGCGCGGCGCGGCGTGTCGCTGCGCGTGACGCTGGACCCGAACAAAGACGCTTTTGGCCGGCAGAAAAGCGGCATGCCCAACCGGCAGGTTGCGCGCGAGCTGGCGGAAGCGGGCGTGCCGGTGCGCTGGGCAGTGACGAACGGCGAGCAGATGCACACCAAGCTGCTGCTGGTGTCGAGAAAAGACGGGACGGCCGATCTGCTTCTGGGATCGGCCAACTTCACGCGCCGGAATCTGCGCGACTACAATCTGGAGACCGACGCGCGCTTGTCCGGCAAGGCCGGCGCGCCCGCGCTGCAGGCCGCGGCGGATTATGCCGACGCGGTCTGGAACAACACCGGCCGCGTCTACACGTCCGGCTACGGCAAATACCGCGACGATTCGCGCTTACGCATTCTACGCTACCGCCTGCAAGAGGCCACCGGCCTCTGCACATGGTGAGCGGGGGCGGCAGGGTATGATTCAGTTTCGTTAAAACTGCCGGTGCGGTAGCCCTGCAGGTCAAGCGCCACGAAAGTGTAACCAGCGTCTTTGAGTTCGCGCACGACCCTTTCACGGACCGCGGGATCCAGCAGGCGCGGGATCTCTTCGGGGGGCACTTCAATGCGTGCCGCTTCAGCGTGGTGGCGTACCCGGCAATGGGCGAAGCCCAGAGCGCGCAATGAGGCTTCCGCCCGCTCAATCCGGGAGAGCGTTTCTCGGTTGATCGGCGTCCCGTACGGCACCCGCGAGGCGAGGCAGGCCATGGCCGGCTTACGCGCGGTCGGCAAGAGTAGCCGTTCCGAGAGCAGCCGGATCTCGGCTTTCGTGAGACCGGCCTCCAGCAGCGGGCTTTTGACGCCCAGTTCGCGCGCGGCCTGCCTGCCGGGGCGGAAGTCGCCCTCGTCGTCGGCGTTGTTGCCGTCGAGTATGCGGGTGAAGCCCTTGGCCGCGGCCAAGACGCCGATGGCTCCGAAAAGGCGGCGCTTGCAAAAATAACAGCGGTCCCGAGTGTTGGCGGCGTAGTCGGGGTCGCTGAGTTCGTCGGGGTTGACCGTGACGCACTCGGCGCCCATGCCGGCTGCCAGCGACAAAGCTTCCTCCAGCTCGGCGCGCGGCAGGCTGGGCGTGTCAGCGACGACCGCCAGCACGTTTTCCGCGCCGAGGACGTTGACGGACTCGCGCAGAAGCAGGGTGCTGTCGACGCCGCCGGAAAAGCCGACGGCGACGCGGCCGTACGAGCGCAGCAGGCCGCGCAGTTTCCGCTCTTTACTGTCCAGGTCGTCTGTTGCGTCTGGCATATGTTATCCTTGTTTTGAGTATTACTTGAAAGTTTTGTCACGCTAAAGTCGTGCTGAAACGGTAGGGTTCATTCCCCGAACGAGCCGCGGACGCCTCGGCGAGGCATCCCTACCGCCGAAATTACCGGGGTTGCCGGTATGAAGGCGGCGTGATACTGCCGCTGGGAGGGGCAAGCGTCTGCTTGCCCGGGTGGCAGTGCTCACGGACGAGCAGACGCTCGTCCCTCCGTGGCCTGTCTTCCGGTCCCTACCGAAATTGGGATCACAAAATTGATTGTTCGGAGTTACAGTTTCCCTCTCGTTTTCGTCAGCCCCCGCTGGCGGCTGGCTTGCCGATAAACGCGGGTCAGAGAACCAGGTTGTCGATCAGTCGTGTTGCGCCGCAGAAAGCCGCCACTAGCGCGACATCGCCGCGGCGGGCGGCGCTGACGGGTTCGAGGGTGGCCGGGTTCACGATCTCGGTATAGTCGGGGCGCATGCCGTGGCGCCCGAGCTCGTCGGCCATGATGCGGCGCAGCGTGTCCGCGTCGCCGGTGCCGCCTGCCAGCGCGGCGGCGGCGGCGCGCAGGGCGCGGCTGACGCCCAGCGCCTGTTGGCGTTCTGAGGCCGTAAGGTAGGCGTTGCGTGAACTCAGCGCCAGGCCGTCGGGTTCGCGCACGGTCGGGGAGGTCACGATCTCGACAGGGAAGTCAAGGTCTCTGGCCATCTGCCGGATGACCGCGGCCTGCTGGAAATCCTTCTGGCCGAAGACCGCGACATCGGGAAGCGCTATATTGAAAAGTTTGGCGACCACGGTGCAGACCCCGCAAAAGTGGCCGGGCCGGCGGGCGCCGCACAGTCCGGCGCTGAGGCGCTCTTCAGTGACGCGGGTGCTGGCGTCAGTGGCGTACATGGCCGTTTCCGGCGGCATGAATACGGCGTTGACCCCCGCCTCGCGGCAGAGGTCGAGGTCGCGGGCCGGGCAGCGCGGGTATTTGCCGAAATCCTCGCCGGGCCCGAACTGGGCAGGGTTCACAAAGATCGTGACAGCCACGGCTTCAGCGCGCTTGCGGGCTTCTGCGACCAGAGAGAGGTGGCCGCGGTGCAGGCTCCCCATGGTGGGCACGAGGCCGACGCGTTTGCCGGCCGCTTTCTGCGAGCGGCTCCACTGCCGCATCTCATCAGGTTTCTCAAAGACACGCATGATAAACTCCTGGGACAAACGATACTAAACCGGGGAGAGCATGGCAAGGGGTGCGACAAAGAGAAATGACCGGAACGCTCAACGCTCAACGTTCAATGTTATAGGTAGAGACGGTTCCCCGGACCGTCTGCGGCCCATTCGGGGAATGGGCCGCAACGTTTTCAACACGGCTTTAGTGTGACAAAACAACCAAGTTACAGACAAGCCCATTGGCTGGACTTTGGCGGGGGCGGCTGGTATGCTTTCGGGGAATTCGCATCGGTGGCGGAGGGCGGTTTCAGAGAACACGAACGGAAGGGCATTCATGGCCGGAGAATATGCATTTTCGCTGATAAGCGTGACCAAGCAGCATGAGAAAAAAACCATTCTTGAGGATGTGAACCTTTCTTTTTTTCACGGGGCGCACATCGGGGTGATCGGCGCGAATGGTTCCGGCAAGTCGTCGCTGCTCAAGATTCTGGCGGGGCTGGACCGGGAGTTCATGGGCGAGTGCCAGATCGCCAAGAACACGCGGGTGGGGTATTTGGCGCAAGAGCCTGAACTGGACAACTCCAAGACCGTCATGCAGTGTGTCGAGGAGGGTGTCTCAGGCTCCAAGGCCATTCTAGCCCGGTATGACGAGATCTGCGGACGGCTGGGCGAGGATCTTAGCGACGACGAGTCGGAAAAGCTCAACGATGAGATGGGGCGCCTGCAGGACGTTATCGACCATAACGACCTGTGGAGTCTCGACCATCAGATCGAGATGGCGATGGATGCTTTGCGGCTGCCGCAGCCAGACGCGCCGGTGGCGCCGCTTTCGGGCGGCGAGCGCCGGCGGGTGGCGCTCTGCCGCCTGCTCATATCCAATCCGGACGTGCTGCTGCTGGACGAGCCGACCAACCATCTCGACGCTGAGTCCGTGGCGTGGCTGGAGGCTTACCTGAAGGGGTTTAAAGGCACGCTGATTGTGGTGACCCACGACCGGTACTTTCTCAGCAACGTCACGGAGTGGATACTGGAGCTTGATAACGGGCGGACATATCCTTACAAGGGCAATTACGAGGCGTGGCTGGCGCAGAAGCGGGAGGCCATGCTGCGCGAGTCCAAGCAGGCCGAATCGCGGCGTAAGCTGATAGAGAACGAGTTGGCGTGGGTGCGCACCAACCCGTCCGGGCGCCGCGCCAAGAACCAGGCCCGCGTGCGCCGTTACGAAGAGCTGGCCGCCGGAGAGGTGAGCACGCGTGAAGACGACTTGCGCATACAGATTCCGGCAGGTCCGCGGCTCGGCGATCTGGTGGTCAAGGCGGAAGCGGTGGCCATGGGGTTTGGCGAGCGGCTGCTCTTCGAGGACATGAGTTTCGACCTGCCTCGCGGCGGGATCGTGGGGGTGATCGGCGGCAACGGCGCGGGCAAGACCACGCTTTTCAAGTTGATCACGGGCCAGTTGAGTACGCTGTCAGGAACTTTGACAGTCGGGCCGACGGTGGCGGTTTCGTACGTGGACCAGTCGCGGGCGGCGTTGGACCCTTCCC
>CAYRZP010000142.1:0-4718 GCA_964428885.1 uncultured Lentisphaeraceae bacterium | reverse complement strand
GGGGTCGTATCGCGACATCGAGACATATCATGTTGCCCCCACGCCTGTTTCAACCGAGACCTTCCGAAACATGGACCTCAGTTTCCTGTCGCCGGGCAGGTGCTTTCTCATGCGCTGGATCGCCTTTCTTGGCCGCGGCGTCCGACTCGATGCCCGCATGCGCGGCCGGTTCCGCAATCTCTGAGGGGTCGCCGACGTTGACCGGCAGAAAAGATCAAGACACGACTTGACGAGCGTGTTGCATTTGTGTCACAATATTCCCGTGAAGACAGCAGTTATACACGCGCGAATCGAACCACAGGTGAAGAGTCAGGCGGAAGACGTTCTTCACAGTCTCGGAATCAGCCCGACGGATGCGATCGGCATGTTTTATCGCCAAATCACTCTCCGGCGTGGACTTCCGTTCGCCGTTTCGATTCCAAACGCAAGAACGGCGGCGACTCTCGCCAAGAGTCGCCGCGGGAAAGACTTGGAAGCGTTCGACTCACTTGATGACCTTTTCGAAAGTTGGGAGAAGTGAAACGGGTTTCGCAAACCAAGCAGTTTCACCGTGATGTGAAGCGAATGCGAAAGCGCGGCAAGGATTTGTCCAAGCTCCAGGCTCTAGTCCGCCTGCTGGCAGACGGACGTCCACTCTCCCCCCAGCATCGCGATCATCCGCTTCTAGGCGCATGGTCTCCATCGAGAGACTGCCATGTCGAACCGGACTGGATTCTTGTTTATACGCCGGGAAGCGACACCCTTTTGCTTGAACGAACAGGAACACACGCAGATCTGTTTTGAAAATGAAAGCCGCCAACAAGTCGGTGTACCGAACGAGAGTAAGCGTCGGCTTAGGGATGAGCGACCCCTATGCATCCACATCTTGGGTTACCAATGTCCAATGTCGAAATACGTCCCCAGACCACCTTTCTATGAAGAATTGCGTCATTATCTTTTCGTTGCTTGCGGCGTTGGGTTTTTCCGCCTTTGCCGAGACGAAGCTTTTGTCGCCCGCGAATGAACTCGCGGCGCGCGCTTCGGTGACCGTTGACGCCGCTGTCGATGAGGTCGTCCGTCAGAACCGCGCCGCGGACGCCGCGTGGAGCGGATTGAAGTCCGAGGCGGAGGTCGTCGCGCACAGGGATCGGATCCGAGAGCGCATGATCGAGGCGATCGGCGGTTTTCCCGAACGCTGTGATCTTGACGTGCGTGTGCTGGGCACGGTGGATCTCAAGGACTGTCGAGTTGAAAAGCTGCTTTTTGCCAGTCGTCCGAATCATCATGTGACGGCGCATCTCTTCCTGCCGCGGAAGGGGAAGGCTCCTTATCCGGCGATTCTCATGCCGTGCGGTCACGACTTCAAGGGCAAGCTCTCCCGCAATCACCAGCGCGCGGCGCTCGTCGCGGCCCGGGAGGGATTCGCCGCCCTCTTGTGCGATCCGATCGACCAGGGCGAGCGCATCCAACATGCGAGCCATCCTGAGGGATGCGTTCACGCCCATGTCAACGCGGGGCTGCGGGCGCACTTGCTCGGATGGAACCTGGCGCAGTTCTGCATCTGGGACTGTATGCGCGGCATCGATGTGCTCGAGTCCCGTACGGACATCGACAGGACGCGAATCGGGGTCGCCGGCATGTCCGGCGGCGGTACGCTCAGCGCCTATCTCTTCCTGTTGGACGGACGGATCAAGGCGGCCTGTCCGATGGGGTTCCTGACGGACATGGCTTCCCTCGCCAAGGGACGCGGTCCGCAGGACAGCGAACAGATCGTCTTCGGTCAGCTGGCGTTCGGGCTGAACCATCTTTCGTTCATGGTCGGCGGCTATCCCCGTCCGATCTGTCCGGGTTTCACCTATGATGATTTTTTTCCGTATGCCGGCAGCCGGAAGACGTTTGCGGACGCCGAGTCGCTGTACGGACGGTTCGGCCACAGCCGTCAGATCGACCGGCTGGAGTGTCCCGGCCGGCACGGCTGGTATGAAAGCGAGAAACTGGGCCAGGTCCTTTGGATGCGGCGCTGGCTCTGCAATGACGAGACGGCCTTGCCGTTTGACCGGGAGTCGCTGAATGCACTCAACGTCCGGCAGGGTGCGGACGACTTGGACTATGTCCTGGCCGAAACGCCTGATGGGAAGAATCTCTCCGCAGGTGTGATGGCATTGCCGAACGAACGTTCCGTCTATGATATCCTTTCGGATGAGGCCGACCGCCTGAGCCGACTGCGCAATCCGTTGACGCGAGAGGCCGTGCGCAAGATTCTCGGCGAGCCGCTGGCGGTGCCGGCCGGTCTTTCGCGGGACGAGTTGTTGCGCCAGGGCTATTGGTTCCGCCGTGGCGGCGAAGACGAGCAGACGGCGGCTCTCCTCGCCTGGCTCGGGCGCAATTATGTCGCCAACCGCGTGGCGGACCTGATCGCGGAGGCCGAGGCCTTTCAGGCGGCGCACGAAGGAAGGCGCATGATCCTGAAGGCGGCGGGCGAGGAGGTTGTGGCCGCCGCGCACGCCCGATTCCTGAGACCCGAGCTCTTCGAGTCGATCGAGATCTCGAATCCCCCGCCGTCTTGGCGGGCGGCCCTCAAGGATCCGTCCCTCCGATTGGATTTCCGCACAATCGTCTACGGCGCGCTGAAGGCGTATGATTGGCCAGACCTGCTGACGAAGGAGTGATGGGACCTGTCCCTACTGACGGGGATCCGCTCGAACTGATCAAGACCGTCCTGCTCAAGGCCGGCGACACCCCGCTCGACGCGATCTACGACCCGGACTGTCTGCCGAAAAAGGAATCCTCGTGAGCGAGCCGGAATCCGCTAAACGGTTACTATTTGTCTAATGCCGAAATACGAACCTTATTCATCGGTGTCACGGTCAAAGGCTCGGGCCTTGCGGCAGTGAAATCGATCCAGCCCTGCTCAAGGGCGTACCACAGGCGGTCGCCGGGCTTGACGCGGTCCGGTATGGTCAGCCGGTGCTCCTGCCGGCCGCGGACCAGCACCTGCTGGCCGGGCTGGACCGTGTCATGGTCGCAGGCCAGGAGCGTGGCGGGCGGGCGCGGGATGCGGCGCACAAGGTAAGAGAAGGCGCCTTCGACCGGCTGGACATAGCTCAGGCCGCGCGCCGCGCGGACATCCGCCACGCCGATCACGCCGTTGGTCTTGTCCAGCGCGACGGCCTCGGCGATGGTGAATGCGAACCCGGCTTCGGTTGTCTTGTGCGTCAGGATCTCGACCAGGTCGTTGGTGACGGTGCGGCAGATTGCCGCGCCGGCGCTGGCGCCCTCCGCGAAACGCGTGAACACGCCGCGCCCGTCGATGTAGGTGTAGTCGGGCGAGACCGACAAATCGGCGCGGCGTCCGTTCACATCGCCGCTGAAGACACGCACGGCGCCGCCGGTGCCGCTGCCCCAGTAGCCGTTGGGCGGCAGGTCTAGGGAAACATCGCCGGCCTTCACGCGCATGCGCTCGGACGGGTGGCCGTTGACGGCGGTGATTGTGCCGTCGGCATAACGGGTGACGATCTGCGAGCGTTTGTAAACGTCATTGGCCACGGCAGCGGAGGTGTCATGGGTCTCGCCGTCCGGCCCGGCATAACGGATGGTGTCGGCGGACGTCTGCGTGTAAAGGCTGGCGAGCGCCTGGATCATGTAATAGCTGCGCAGTTCGCCTTCGCGCCCGTGCAGCAGGAAGCCCGGGTGACCGAAAGCGACGGTGGCGGCCAGAAACCGGTCTCTGGCTATTTCGGGGTCTTTGGGCGCGCTCTTGCCGGGATAGAACATGTCCGGGCTGCCCATGCCGAAATTGCAGCAGAGGTCATGCATCCGGCGCAGGTCGAAATCCACTAGCCAGGGGTTTTCGGCGATGCGGTAACTTTGGTCTTGCGCGTAATTGCCGTCGGTCAGGCCGCAGTAACTGAAGTGGTTGTTGCCTTCGGAGTAGACCGGTCCGTTCCAGGCGGCTTTCTGTAGCAGCATGATTTCGCCGTAGGCGTAGAAGACCGCTGCGAAACTGCCGGCGCCCGGCACGCGGGCATCATAATCCACGCGGCTCCAGGGTGTCACTGCGGTGTGCACGTCGCAATAGGCGGTGCTGAAGCCGAACTTTTTCTGGATCAGGGGCGCGAGCCGTTCGCAGAACTCGACCGCGCGGGCGGGTTTCGGCGCGTAGCAGCGTTCCCAGGCGCGCTGGAGCTGGTTGTCCCGTGTGCGCGAGATCAGGTCGATGTGCCAGAAGGCGTTGACCGGCGCGAAGTCAGTGAAGTTATTGTAGGGGCCGTAAACGAAGCCCAGCTCGTCCTGCATCACGCGCGCGTATTCTCTTTGTCCCTCGTCGCCGCCTTTGCCGGGCGCGGGGTCGGTGCGGAAGGTAAAGCTCTCGTTGCCGTCGCGCCAGCCGGTCTCATGGTCGTTCACTACGATCCGGCGCATGCCCCAGCGGTGGACATCCCGCCAGTAGGCGGCGTCGCTCCTGCGGTCGCCGGCGCCGTGCGGGCGCCATACGCGCGTGCCCGTGACATTCCGCCACGGCGAGGGCGGGTTCGGGATGTTGGGCAGCACATCTTCGAAGCGCGGCGAGAGTGTCATCACGAAACGCTCGAAGCAGGGATTGCGCCGTCCGTCGTTTTTCTGTTCATAGCGGGTGCCGCCGTTGCTGGCGAACGAGCCGTCGGACAGCGTGCCCGCGCTGAACGGCGCGGAGGCGTTGGACTGCGTCCAGTCGACATGCGCCATGAAGAACAGCGGAT
>CAYRZP010000141.1:0-4729 GCA_964428885.1 uncultured Lentisphaeraceae bacterium | reverse complement strand
CTTGTGGGGGTATAGCTCAGTTGGTAGAGCGCTTGAATGGCATTCAAGAGGTCAGGAGTTCGAACCTCCTTACCTCCACCAAATTTCCTTTTGAACTCGGAGAAGTCCGAGTTTTTATTACATAGCACAGGCTGCCAGCCAGTGCAACACTTGATATTTCTGAAAGCGCTTCGAGAAACAGCCGAAGACTCCCGCGCAGAGGGTCCTCGAATCGCCGGAAGTCCCGGAACCCACTAAATGGACGATCATGAATTTTTCCCGGGCATTGACACACGATAGGTCGTATGCTAACTTTATAGATCATGAAGGTGCTTTGGTTGGACCTTGTTTCTGAGCCTGGCGGCGCTCAAATGAGCATGCTTGAGGCTTGTGCCGGTCTCGCAAAGCGCGGAATCGAGATCGTCGCCGCCGTACCGCCGGGGTTTCTTGCCGACCGTCTGGCGCAGGCCGGTATCACCGTGTATCCGGGTTCCCCGTTGCGCGCGCGCAAGCGCGGGTTCGGCTTTTTCGTGACGGCCGCCAAACTGTTGCGTTCGCCTTCACCGTTCGCGCAGATATTGCGTGCGGTCAAACCCGACATCATCCACGCCAACAGCCTGACCGCGTTAATGGCCGCGAAAGGCACGCACACCCGGATACCCGTGGTCTGGCATGTGCGCGACTTGCGCTTGCCGCGGCTGGCAGTTCACGAGGCGGGGAGAATGGCTGACAGGATCGTCGCCGTCTCTGAAGCGGTTGACGAGTGGCTGACCGAAATCCTGTCACCGCGGGTGCAGGGACGTATCAGGGTGGTACGCAACGGCATCGACCTCAAACGTTTTGCCGTGGGCGACCGGGACGGATGCCGCGCCAGATTGCGTTTGCCGTGCGGCGCGCCGGTGATAGGCATGGTGGCCAACCTGGCGACTTGGAAACGGCATGACGCATTCATTGCGGCGGCGGCCTTTATTCGTGACGCCCTGCCCGACGCGCGGTTTGTGATTGTGGGCCGCGACCTGTTTCTTGAGCATGCCGTGTGGTGGGCGCAACTTGAGAGACAGGTTGAGCAGGCCGGTCTGTCAGAGAGTCTGCAATGGGTGCGGGAGTGTGACGATATAATGGAGGTTCTGCCGGCGTTTGACCTTTTGCTGCACCCGGCGATGGGCGAGCCGTTCGGGCGCGTGATCTGCGAGGCTATGGCGGCGGGGGTCCCGGTGATAGCTGCTGAGTCCGGCGGTCCGGTGCACATCATCAAGAACGGCGTTTCGGGGATGCTGGTGCGTGGCGGCGCCCCGCGGGCCATGGCGGACACTGCGGTAACTTTATTGCGCGACCGTGAAACGGTGGCGCGGCTGTCCGCCGCCGGAAAAGAGCTTGTGGCTGCGAAATTTTCGGCGGATCGGGTTTGTGACCAGCTCGCGTCAGTCTACAAAGACCTTCTGTTCTCGATCGCGAATTCGCACGATGATGATGATTGACGGCGCTAAGGGCGGTCACTCTGCGGCAATGTTCAGCGGCGCCATGTGCGCGCATGTATAATTTTGCCGTCGGAAGCTATCATCCTGACGCATAAGGTTTGAGGATCAGCTTCCACGCGGATGACGGCAGAACTCTCAAAAGACGGTGCGCCACCGATGAAAACCGGCCACCGGAAACCATCTTTCACGTCCGGGCGAGGTTCTATCAACTCCGGTTTGTGATTGTGCCCGGAGATGACCGCATTAACCCGACCGTGGTCGAGCAGCGGCGCGAGCAGCGAGTTAATCCTTTTCTGGCCAAAGCGGAAGGGTTGTCCGTCTTCGCGCCAATCGGGCGGTATGTGTATCACGGCGATCCGCCACGCGGCAGCATTGAAAGCCTTGCCGGAAATCTCTTTTTCCAGCCAGCGGGCTTGCGTCTGCATGTAAGCGGTGAAATCCACCAGTCCGCTGTACTCTTTACTATCGTCAGGCTTGTCCTCGCCGCAGTCCAGCAGCAGCACCCTGGCGGCGCCTAATGTCAGAGCGCCGTAATACCGGTTGTCAGGCAGCAACAGGTAATCTCGCAGGGCGCGGGCCGCGGCGCCGCGGGTCTCGTGGTTGCCCCGCAGAAAAAAGCATGGTATAGAGCGTGCCGCGAACCATGACATCGGCAGCAGCAGATAATCGCGCACTTCGGACTCGTTCGCGGGGTCTTGCAGGACGTCGCCGTTGAAAACGGCGAGATCGACCGGGCTGCCCGCCAGCGGCAGCAGCATCGGATAAAGGAAAGTTCGGCTGTGTATGTCGTTGAAGACGACGAAAGACACTTTGCCGCCTTCACGCTGCCGGGGCGGCAATGTAAGTTCGGGGGAGTAGACAGGCTCTCCGAAAGAGACCTTGTAGGCACCGAAGGAGGTGATCGGGCGTGACCGCGCGCGGAAGCGGAGCGGCTTGGACGGGTCAAAGCCTTCGATGACGGCCTTTTGCACGGTGCCGTTGGCTGTGCGCAGGCCGTCTTCGGAGAACCAAGCCTGGCGCCAGGCATTCGAATCCGCGCCGGCATCCTGAGTCCACTCCACGATTCCGTCTGCGGGCGCAGAGGTCATCCAGCCCACGCCCAAACGGTTGCCGTCCAGCATCTGCATCCAGGGCGGTACGCTTATGAGGCCTGTCGCAAGCAGTGCGCGCACCTCCGCCACGGCGTTGGACTCCGCCGCGTTCCGCGGCTTAAACTGGGCGCTGGCCGGAATCGCTGCCAGCGCCGACAGCGTTAGAAGTGTCATCACGAATTTCATAGTGCGCACCTTTCTGCAAAACACATTACGCTTTATTGTCGATGCGTATGAATGCTACAATAAAAAACGTGAAATTTATAGGACAATTTATTTTTGGGATAGTTTTTGTTTCAGGTTTTTGGGGCGCGCTTGCGGATGAAGGGGACTGGATCAAGCGTCTTGAGGTTCAGGACCGCGAAGCGTTGGTCGCCATGAACCTGCTGGCCGGTCAAAAGGGCGAGACGCGGATCAGGGTGCGCGATCCTGAAAAAGGCAACGGTTTTGATGTGAGCGTCAACGGGTCCGGGACCCGGTGCAGATTTTTTCCGGTGGATTTTTTCCCTGAGACTTTGAGGAAAAGGGTTTCGGCGTTTCCGTGTCCGCAGGGCGAAGGCGGCCTCCGCTGGTTTGCCCTGAAGCGGTCTGCGGACGCGTGGGTGGTTTATGTTGACGGGCAGCCGGTGTTGAAAATGCCGGAGATGTGGCTTGGCCCCATGGAACTGTGGCACGCGGCCGGCAACGTTCCCGGCGAAGGGGAAAAGGACGATTACACTCAAAAATTGGGCAGCTTCAAGTTCGAGGATAATTTTCTGGTGCCGGCCGGATCAGAGTTTCCGCCGACCTGGGAGATAATGTCGGGGATATGGAAACTGCATTCCGTCACCGGATCGGTCAGCGGCTCGTCGGGCGGGTACGCGCTCGCGCGCCAACCAAAACCTGAGAAAAGCCCGAACTTTTACACTTTGGAGGGCGGGGGGACGAACGGGGTGGTGCTGGCCGGCGAGCCTTTTTACAGCCGTTACGTTTTCCGGGCGGCGGTGCAGCACAACAGCGGAACCAACGGGCTGGTTTTCATGGCGGACGAACAAGGGGGCTATCTGGCGTTCACGACGCGCACACATCCGGCCAGCGATCATCTGACGTTCGACCTTTGGCGCAGGCCGCGGCAGGCGGGGGCGCCAGTCGAATTTCTGGACACGGTGGAGACGGAACTGTCTGCGGGGCAGTGGTTGTTGCTTGAAGTCCAACTCCACGATGACCGAGTCATTTGCCGCGCTGACAATATCGAGATCATCCGACGCAAAATGCTTTTGCCCCCGGGCGGTCGTTTCGGCCTTTTTTCCTGCATGCCCGCCGGGGAGAGCACACGCTTCGATGACGTGCTGGCAGAAACGCACAGCGTCAGGCTTTTCGACTCGCCCGAAGACGTGGCTTTCGCGACGCGGCGTCAGGCTCCCGGCATGGCCGCGCTTTTGCGGCAAGGCACAACATGGGTATACTTCCCGCCGTCTGAAGGCGCGACCAACTGCTGGGAGTACGGGTCCCCCACGGACGGGGCGCTGCGACAGCAAACCCTGTTCGTGGCGACATCAGATGATTTCGTGTGCGGGCTGACCACCGGTTCCGGCGATACCGGAAAAGGCCGGTACCGTTTCACTTGTTGCCAACGCGACGGGGCCAGGGAGTACCGGCTGGAGCACGCCACCCCTGATGGCGCCTCACTGCTCGACAAACACTCGGCGGCTTTCAGCAGCAACCGGGTGACGCTGGCGATCGACGCTTTGCGTCCGAACGAGCTGAGGTGCTATGCCGACGGTAAAATGGTGTGCTATGACCGATCTTCCTCGATGCGGGCCGGCGGCGTGCAGGGCGTTCTCGCTTCAGCGCCAGGCGACTTGTTCTTCACGGCGCCGGATGTGCAGTCCAGAGATCTTGTGCTCAGCGAGCGTTTCGAGAAGAACCCGCTTTATGTGAACGACCCATTCATGCGGCACTGGGCCTCGCCCGAGGGGCAATGGGTGACCTTCACCGACGGCATGACCTGGTTCAAAGGCGACATCACAGGTCCGGTCAAGGTGCGCCTGCCGGTTGTCAACGGCATGGGACTGCACCTTTGCGTGCCGGAGAACGCGTCAAACGGCCTGTGCCGGGTCACCGTCAGCGATGGCGTCATCAGCGTATTCACGCCGGATTCCGGGGCTGCGGCCGCTTTCAAGGTGCCTGCCGCCGAGGTGC
>CAYRZP010000140.1:0-4757 GCA_964428885.1 uncultured Lentisphaeraceae bacterium | reverse complement strand
TCAGCCATAAATGCCGCGCTGTTGGAGACGCGCCTCAATCACATCCGCCCGGCTGACCTGATAGCCGCGCCGGTGGCTCTGCATAATGCGATCGAGACCATGGCCGGGCAGCATGACGCGCCTTGGTGCTACATCAATATCGGACACACGCAAAGCGAAGTGGCGGTGGGCCTCAATAACGGTTTATTGTTCGCCCGCTCGATTCCGGTCGGCGGCAAACTTTTCACCGAGGCTGTCGCCCAAGCCGCGGCCATTCCACTTGTCCAGGCGGAAGTGCGCAAACATTCCGATTGCGGCCTTAACGCGTCCGATGCCTTTTTTGAACAGCTCCGTGCCGCGGCCGACCGCTGGCTATCACAGTTTAACGCCTGCATGGGGGTATACCGTAGTCAGTTTCAGGACCGCAGGCTGTCGGTGTCGCGCCTCGTTCTCACAGGCGGCGGATCGCATCTCAAAGGCCTGAAGGAATATCTTGCCGAAAAACTTTCTGCTGAAATAACCCTCTCTACCGAACTGCCGGGCATCAAAGACAGCTCCCAAAAACACTCTCCGAGTCACGACATCGCCTTTGGCCTCGCAGTCACGGCCATGCGTGCCGGTCCGTCTTACCTCTCGCTGTTGCCTGACGACCTCAAGGACGAGGTCGTGTTCCGCGAGAAAAAGCCATGGTGGATCGCAGCGGCGTTTTTTATAACCGCCACCATGGCCGTTTATTCGGCAACCGGTGTCATCCTGCTCAAAAGGGACGGACAGCAGCTCGATGAAGAACGTGAGCATTTGCGGCGTCGCGAACAGATCGACAAACGCATACAGGCCGTCAGAGAGATGTGCTCGCAGATTCTGACAAACTCAGTGTCACTGAACAACCTTCTGATGAACGGCCCCTTGGCGCGCGAAGTCTTGAGGCTGGTGGCTTCCTCGGCAGATCCCAACGACGGTATCACCCTTTTTTGTGACGAGAAGATCTACAACCCCGCCGAGCAGGAAAACAACGCAAACTCGCAGGTGGCGCAAACCGCTGCCCGCACAGCCTTCTCGCTCTTCCGGACGCTGCGGCCCGCACCGCGTCCGGATGTCGCCGCAGCCAAAGCGGCGCCACGCAAAAAAGATATTCTCGACCACATTGACTCCGTTTTCATCGTAGAGGGATACACGCCCAACCCTAGCCTGAAAAGTGTGCGGGAGATGATAGAACGCCTCAAAACCTCGCCTGAAATCGCCCGTGTCGACTTGCGCAGCGACGACCGGGTGCTGGCGCCGGTCGGCATACCGGGTCTGGAATCTGAAAACCTGCCGAACTTCCGGCGTTTCGTGATCGAGATCGAGGTAAAACGTTAATGAAAATGCCGTCTCTAAAGTTTCTGGCGACCGAGCGGATGCAAGTCGTGTTAATCTTGCTGTTTGTGCTGACAAGCGCGTTCTTGAGCGTCCGCTTCGTCATGCTGCCGCAACGTGAAATGGCGGAAAACAACAAATCCGTCAGGGCGCAACTCGAAAGCAGCCGGTACGCCAGTCTGGCCGTTTCGAACATGCTGGCAATAGCCGAGCACGAATCCGCCAACCTTGCGAACCTGTCTAACGAGTGGCACCGCATCGCGGCGCGCTTGGCGGCCTTCCCTGACGGTGACGGACTGCTGGAATCATCGGTGAACCGTATCGACTACAAGGTTGAGCTTTATGAACTGCGCCAGCGCCTGCAGTCTAAATCCGCGGAATTGAAAATCCAACTCTTGCCGGTGGAATTGGGGCTTGACGAGACGCTCACCAGCAGTGACGCGATCCGCGTGCGCATGACACAGTTGCGGGCCGTCGAGAAACTGGCGGACTTGACCCTGGACCGGCAAATTCAGCGGCTGGTCGAAATCTACCCGCTGGAGCCGATCGCGCATAAAGACAAAAAAGGCCATCTGATTTTCGAAGAGTATCCTGTGCGTGTCGAGTGTGATGTCGATTTCGAAAACCTTTTCACATTTTTCCAATCCGCGTTTGAAGAAAACCAGGTCTTCACGTTCCGTAACCTGCGCGTTGAGTCAGGGCCGACCTTTGACGCGAAACTGCGTGTGAAAGCGATACTTTCAGCTTTGCTGTTTTAATGCGGGCACAGCCCGCTTTCCAATTTCATCTCACACAAAGGCACAAAGTTCACAAAGGATTTTATTAAACGTAATATCAATCTTCGTGCCCTTAGTGGCTTTGTGTGAAAAACAACTGGCTTTTTATCAGCGTGCCTGATGGTTAAGACACTAACGACAACGCTCCTGCCTTAAGAATTGCGAGGATGTAGCATGGATAAACTCTGGAAATGGATCATGCATCTCAACGCCAAAGCGTTCTGCCTGGTGGCGGTCTTGCTTTTTTTCGTTACCGCGGCTTGGTGCGGATTTAAGTACAAGACACCACTAGTGCCTTTTAAGGACGGCAGCGGATCGAAAATGCCGATGCTCTCTGAGATCTGGAACATCGGAACGCTGAATTTCGTCTCCAACCAGTTGAGCGCGGAAACCCTCACTGTCCCTTTAGATCCTTTCCGTCCGGCCATCGAGGCGATCTTGACCAATGCGACCGAACGCGCGGCTTTTCTAAAGGCATTGAAAGACGCTCAAGATTCGGCGACCGGCTTAGCCGGTGGCGGGAAGAAGGTCGGCGCGAAAAAAGAGGACCCTTTCGCGCACCTTCGCAAAAAAGAGAGTGTGCCCGGCGCACTGGTTGATTCAGAAGGCAAGCCGATGGTCGTGCCGAAAATCTCGTTCCTCGGTTTCTTTCAGCGGTCTGACGGCACACGCGCCGCCATGTTCCACAATTCGGTCGACAACTCTATGACGTTTTACGAGCCGGGCAATCCCGTTCACGGGCTTGACATCCTTAATGCGAACATCAGCACCGCCGAAGTGCGTTTCCCGGACGGGACTACCCGTAAACTCAAAATCGGCGAAAGCGTAGAACTAGCGCCTGAACCGGCCCCCGCCAAGCCTGAACAGAAAGTGGCCGCGAAAACGGATGCGGTGAAAAAGCTGGCCGCAAAGGGCAGACCTCAAACACCGCCTCAGAATGCGGCCAAAAAGCCGCGTAAAGCCCAATGAAAAACCTTCTCTTTACTATGTCTCAACCTTCGCTCGCGACTTGCCACTATGGAATCACACCGACAAATACGTTACGCCTCTGATGAACTGACCGCTGAAGTCACCCAGAAACTGGTTGACCGCGGTCTGCTGACAATCGAAAAATTGGGGGAGCTGCAGGGGCGCGCCGCCTTGACCCTTCAGAGCGTCGACCGGCTGATGATGAAGGAAACGATCATCAACGAAGACGACCTTCTGAAAGCCTTTTCAGAGGCCAGCAACATCCCTTATCACAAGATCGGCGATTTCGTGATCGAACCGGATGCCACCGCGAAAGTTTCGGCCAAGTTCGCACTGCGTCACCGTATCGTACCTCTGACTTATCATGACGGGATCCTGCTGCTGGCCGCCAGCAGCGTGCCCAGCCTGACCACCGTCGACGGTTTGCGTATGGTGCTGGATGTGGGAATCGATTTCGTGCTCTGCCCCGAAGCTGATGTCTCGATGTCCCTGACCCATTTCTACGGACTCGGCGCGGATACGATCGACCTGCTGATCGCTGAGGCCGAGGCCATCGGCAGCCAAAACGATGATCAGGACGACGACATCGCCGTCCAGTCACAAGAGACCGGCATGGTGCGCTTCATCAACCTGATCATCGCCGAAGCGATCCGGATGGACTGCACCGACATCCATATCGAACCTTTCGAGAACACCCTGCGCCTGCGTTACCGCATTGACGGCATCCTGCAGGAGATACCCCTGCCCAAAGGTGTCGACAAGCTGCGCAATGCCGTAAGCTCCGCTGTCAAGATCATGGCCGCCATGGATATCGCGGAGCACCGCAAGCCGCATGACGGACGCATCAAGGTGCGATGCGGCAACAACGACTACGACCTGCGCGTCTCGGTCTTGCCGACCGGTTGGGGCGAGACCTGCTGCCTGCGCATCCTCAACCGCGGCACCATGAAGATCGACCTGGACACGCTGGGCCTCTCGCCCTACCAATTGCCGAAAATCGCCAAGCTGACCGAACTGCCGCACGGTGTGATCCTGATGACAGGGCCGACCGGGTCCGGCAAGACCACCACCCTTTACGCACTGCTGGCGCGTCTCAACAAGACCGGCACCAAGATCATCACCGTCGAAGACCCGGTCGAATACCAGATGCAGGGCATAAGCCAAGTCCAGACCCACAGCAAGATCGGACTCACCTTCGCCACGGTGTTGCGTTCCATCCTGCGCCATGACCCGGACGTGATTCTCATCGGCGAAGTCCGCGATTCAGAAACCGCCGACATCGCGGTCCGATCCTCGCTCACCGGACATCTGGTGCTGAGCACACTGCACACCAACGACGCGCCCAGCGCGGTCACGCGCTTGATAGACATGGGTGTCGAGCCGTACCTGATATCATCCTGCGTGGAGGGCATCGTGGCCCAGCGCCTGGTCCGGCGCGTGTGCCTGAACTGCCGCGCTGCCTACGACCCACCCGAGGCGATCCGCAACGAGATCGCCTCGTTCTACCCGGACCGCGCTCAGGAAGCCCAGTTCATCCACGGACACGGCTGCCCCACCTGCGGCTTCACCGGATACCGCGGACGCAGCGCCATCAACGAGGTCATGATCATGACCGACCCGCTGCGCGCCTTGGTGGTAGATCGCCGCCCCGCCAACATCATCAAGGATCTCGCGATG
>CAYRZP010000139.1:0-4811 GCA_964428885.1 uncultured Lentisphaeraceae bacterium | reverse complement strand
GCGGTTTTCGCGCTGTCAAAAAAGTGCGGCAGGTCCATGCCCTCAGAGACCGGGAAGCGGCCAGGCTGGTAGCTCATCGCGAAGTTCCCGATGTCGGCCGTGCCGGCGATTACGCCGTCGAAGATGTCTCGCGCGCCCAGCAGGGTGCCGCCGGGAAATGTGTTGATCTTGATCTTGCCGTCCGTGCGCTGCTCTACCTCCGTGCGCCAGCGCTCCATCTGCACGCAGGGGAATGTCGAGGCCGGCGGGAAATTGGCGTAGTTGAGGGTTATGACCGCGGCCTTACGGGCGGCGGGGGTCTCTTTTTTGCCGCACCCGCATAAAGTCACGCAGGCGCAGACGGCTGCCAGAGGTATCAGTATCGTGCGCATAAACTTCTCCTGTTTCTTTTGACAGTAACGCATGATAGCGGGAGCGAAGGGTGTCGGCAACCTTATTTTGGAAAATTCTTTAATATGTTCCGACATCTGCCACGGCAAGGATTGCTTTCGGCGTTGAGCAAACGCATAATCATTCCGTTGTAAAAAGCAAAGGACAGGGAGGGACTATGCCGGATCCAAAAAGTGTGGCGCGAGGTTTAGATGCGCAGGCGGCGCGTAAAATACCGGTCGGGGTGTCGGCCTGTCTGTTGGGCGAAAAGGTGCGCTTTGACGGCCAGCACAAGCATGACCCGTATCTCACCGGGATACTCGGCGCGTATTTCGAGTATGTGCCGGTCTGCCCGGAGGTAGGGTGTGGGCTGCCGATCCCGCGCGAGTCCATGCGCTTGGTAGGCTCGCCGGAGGCGCCG
The DNA here is from genome assembly GCA_964428885.1 of uncultured Lentisphaeraceae bacterium. Classification (GTDB taxonomy): domain Bacteria; phylum Verrucomicrobiota; class Kiritimatiellia; order RFP12; family UBA1067; genus JAQVQN01. Next base: position 4,021 of record CAYRZP010000139.1, on the reverse strand, counting down.
CGACTGGTCGGTAATAAGACCGGCACAGATTACACTGAACAGATGTTGCGTTTTTGCGAACGAGCGGTAAGTGAACTAAAGGACAAGAATCTGCACGGCTTCATTTTCAAGGCGCGGTCGCCGTCGTCCGGCCTGTTCCATGTGAAGCTGTACAGCGAGGACGGCAATCCCGCCGGCCAGCACACCAGCGGGCTGTTCGCGCGGGCGTTCACCCGGGCTTTCCCGTCCTTGCCGTGCGAGGAGGAGGGGCGTCTTAACGACGCCGGGCTGCGCGAGAATTTCATCGAGCGCGTCTTCGCGCTCAAGCGCTGGCGCGATGATGTCCTTGCGCAGCCTTCAGTGCGCGCGTTGCAGGAGTTCCACGCCCGCGCCAAATATCTGCTCATGGCGCATGGGCCTGAGGGCCTGCATGAGCTGGGGCGGCTGGCGGCGGCGGCCGCGCCCGGCGATCTGAGCCGGACGCTGACAGAATATGAAAGGCGTTTTCTGGCGGTCATGGCCGAGCGGGTGACGCTTGGACGGCACGTCAATGTGCTGCAGCACATGCAGGGGTATTTCACGGAAAAGCTTACGGCGGAAGAGCGCCAGGAGCTTTCGGAAATCATCGCAGAGTACGCGCGCGAGCATGTGCCGCTGATCGTGCCGGTAACGCTTTTCCGCCACTATATTTTCAAATACCAGAGTGCCTTTCTGATGCAGCAGCACTATCTCTACCCGCACCCGTCAGAGCTGAAGCTGCGTAACCACGCCTAGGACAGCGCGGCTGGAGCCTGCGCTGAAATCTGCTTTGCCAAAGTTTTTGATTGAAGCGGGTAACTGGGTGCTTTATCATGAAAACCCGAATGGTAAGTTTTTAAGCGGCGGCGCGCCGGGCTGAAGTTGCCGCCCACGGATCGCTATTACAAACGATAAGGAGGAAGCGATATGTCGAGAAATGTCACGTTGTTCACAGGTCAATGGGCTGACCTTCCGTTCAAGAAGATATGCGCCACGGCCAAGGATTTTGGATATGACGGCCTGGAGCTTTGCTGCTGGGGCGATCACATCGAGCTGGACAAGGCGTCCAAAAGCAAAACTTACTGCGAAGACAAACGTGCCGTGCTGGAAGAGAACGGACTGGGCTGCTGGGCGATCTCCAATCATCTCTCGGGGCAGCTCGTCTGCGACAATATCGACGAGCGCCATTACGCCTTCGCGCCCGCCGCGCTCAAGGGCGACCCCAAAGCCGTCCGCAAGTGGGCGGTGGACATGCAGAAGAAGGCGGCCAAGGCGGCCAAGAATTTCGGCGTCAAGGTGGTGAACGGTTTCACCGGCTCGCCGATCTGGCACCTGATTTACTCTTTCCCGCCCTGCACGCCGGGCCAGATCGCCAACGGTTATAAGGAGTTCGCCAAGACCTGGAAGCCGATCCTGGACGTGTACGCCGACAACGGTGTGCGCTTCGCGCTGGAGGTGCATCCCACCGAGATCGCCTTCGACATCGCTTCCGCGCAACGCGCGCTGGAGGCTCTGGACGGCCATCCGGCTTTCGGCTTCAACTATGACCCCTCGCACCTAGGCTACCAGGGCGTGGACTACGTCAAATTCATCCGCACCTTCCCTGACCGCATTTTCCATGTGCACATGAAAGACGCCTGGTGGGGCCACGGCGACGGCACGGTGGGCGTCTTCGGGGGCCACACGGAATTCGCCGACCCGCGCCGTTTTTGGGACTTCCGCTCGCTGGGCCACGGAGACATCAACTTCGAGGATATCATCGTCGCGCTCAACGACATCAAATATCAGGGGCCGCTCTCGGTCGAGTGGGAGGACTCGCGGATGGACCGCTGCCACGGCGCGCGGGAAGCCTGTGACTTTGTAAAGTCAGTTGACTTTACGCCGAGCGCCATCGCGTTCGACGCGCAGTTCGACCGCTGAAATTTTCCTGCCGGGTTGCAGGCGGCCGCCCGCGGCGGATTTGATCGTAAAGGGGGTTAATTATGGCTAAGGTAACTTTTAAGGGCAGTCCGGTCACAACTGTCGGCGATCTGCCTGCGGTCGGCGCTGCCGCGCCGGCGTTCACGCTGGCGGGCAATGACTTGTCCGATGTCACACTGGCGGGATTTGCCGGCAAGACGGTGGTGCTGAACATATTCCCAAGCATCGACACGCCCGTGTGCGCGGCGTCGGTGCGGCGTTTCAACGCCGAAGCTTCAGCGCTCGGCGAGACCGTGGTGCTGTGCGTGTCGGCGGATCTGCCCTTCGCGCACGGCCGGTTCTGTTCGGTCGAGGGCCTTGACAAGGTCGTGCCGCTGTCGGTGTTCCGCGCGCCGGAGTTCGGACGTGATTACGGCGTGGCGATCAGCGAGGGGCCGCTGCGCGGACTGCTCGCACGCGCGGTCGTGATCGTCGACGAGACCGGCATTGTGAAATATTCGAGGCTGGTGGCGGAGATCACCGAGGAGCCTGATTACGAGGCGGCCCTGCGCGCGCTCGCCGGTTAACAGGAGCAGAGATCACATATGCTGTCGCGCGTTTATTCCGGTGCCGTTTACGGGGTCAATGCCTACTCTGTTGAGATCGAGGTCAACGCCGGCCGCGGCGACTCGCAGTTCGTGATCGTCGGCCTGCCGGACGCGGCGGTGCGCGAAAGCAAAGACCGCGTCTGCACGGCCATGAACAACTCCGGGTTTCGTCCGACACTGGGCCGCACGACCATCAACCTGGCTCCGGCCGACATCAAAAAGGAGGGGCCGGTCTTCGACTTGCCCATCGCCGCGGGACTGCTGGCCGCCACCGGCGCGGCGGAGCTGCCAGAGCTTGACGGCTTCGCCATGATCGGCGAGCTGGCGCTCAGCGGCGAGGTGCGACGCGTGCGCGGGGTTTTGCCGGTGACGCTGGAAATGCGGAGGCAGGGCAAGCGCGGCATACTGGTGCCGGCGGACAACGCCGAAGAGGCGGCGGTTGCGGACGGCATCGACGTCTATCCCGTGCGGCACCTGCGCGAAGCCATCGATTTCCTGGCCGGCAAGCTCCGCCTGAACCCGCTCAAGGTCGACATCTCCGACCTGATGGAGCGCGAGCGCCGTCACACTGATGATTTCGCCGACGTCAAGGGGCAGGAGAGCGCCAAGCGGGCGATCGAGGTGGCGGTCAGCGGCGGCCACAACATCCTGATGATCGGCAGTCCCGGCGCGGGCAAGACCATGCTGGCGCGGCGCATCGCGTCGATCCTGCCGGAAATGACACTGGAGGAGGCGCTGGAGGCCACGCGTGTGCACAGTGTGGCGGGCACGCTCAAGAGCCATCAGGCGCTGGTGCTGCACCGGCCTTTCCGCGCGCCGCACCACACCATCTCTGACGCCGGGCTGCTGGGCGGCGGCACGCACCCGTTGCCGGGCGAGGTGAGCCTGGCGCATTGCGGGGTGCTGTTTCTGGACGAGCTGCCTGAGTTCCACCGCAACGTTCTGGAGGTTTTGCGCCAGCCGCTGGAAGACGGCCATGTCACGATCTCGCGCGCCGTGGCCACGCTGGACTTCCCCTCGCAGTTCATCCTGGTGGCGGCCATGAATCCCTGTCCCTGCGGTTACGCCGGCGATCCCAAGCGCGAGTGTCGCTGCAACTCGCAGAAGATACAGTCTTACCGCAACAAGATTTCGGGGCCTTTGCTGGACCGCATCGACATCCATATCGAGGTTCCGCCGGTGCGTTACCATGACCTCAGCGCTTTGGCGGGCGGCGAGCCTTCAGAGGTGATCCGCAAGCGTGTCGCGGCGTGCCGCCAGATCCAGCGTGAGCGTTTCAGTCATCTGCCGCGCGTGAACTGCAACGCGGGCATGTCAACGCGCGAGGTGCAGAAATGCTGCACCCTCAGCAATGACGCCGCCGAACTGCTCAAGATGGCCATGAGCGAGCTCAATTTCAGCGCGCGCGCCTACGACCGTATCGTCAAGGTCGCGCGCACCATCGCCGACATGGCCGGTTCAGACAGCATCGGCCCGCAGCACATCTCCGAAGCAATCCAGTACCGCTCGCTCGACCG
>CAYRZP010000138.1:0-4924 GCA_964428885.1 uncultured Lentisphaeraceae bacterium | reverse complement strand
AGGCCACGTGCCGCAGCGCGCTCTCCACCAGCGCCTCGGCCGTGGCCGAGCCGTGTCTGGCCAAGATGTCGCGCTCCAGCGAGCCGCCGTTAACGCCGATGCGGATCGGCACCTTCCGGCCGCGCGCCGCCGCGACAACCGCCTTGACCCGGTCCGCCCCGCCGATGTTGCCGGGATTGATCCGCAGGCCGTCCGCGCCGGCTTCCAAAGCGGCCAAGGCCAGGCGGTAATCGAAATGCACGTCCGCCACCAGCGGCAAGGGCGACTTCAGCCGGACCGCCTTGAACACGGCGGCAGCCTCCAGATCCGGCACCGACAGCCGGAAGATGTCGCAACCCGCGTCCGCCACAGCCCCGATCTGCCGCAGCAACGCCTCCGCGTCGTGCGGATCGGCCTTGGCCATGCTCTGCACGCTCACCGAGGCGCCCCCGCCGACCGCGACCGGGCCGACCATGATGCGCCGGGTTTTTCTGCGCTCGCTCATTTTTCCCCAGCTTCAGCGGCCTCGTGGGCGGCCGCCCGCAAGACGCGTCCCGCCTTGACGCGCTTGGCTATGTCGCTGTAAACCAAAAGCGCCATCAAACCGATCAGGAACACCGCGAATATGTTCACCAGGGCCGAGACCACGCGGGGATGCGGCTTGCGCCGGGTGATGATCTCATAAAGCGCGAACACTATATGCCCGCCGTCCAGAACCGGAAACGGCAGAAGGTTCAGGATCGCCAGGTTCACGCATATCATCCGCAGAAAGCCGATGCCGTCCGTCATGTTGCCGCGCACCGTGTCATACAGCCCCATCACGATCGCCACCGGCCCGCCCACGTTTTTAGCCACCGCCTTGAACTCGCCTTTGGATTTAGGCTTGAAGAGCGCCTCCAGCACACGCTTGACCGCCATGAAATCCCATTTGATCTGCGCCCACGGATCTCGGTACATCATCCACGGCTTCACCTGACCGATCTCGTCCTGCCACCGCACCCCGATCAGGAACCGGCGCTCTGACGCGACATATTCCGGCGTGACCTTGAGCGTGAGACGCTCGGTTCCGCGCTTGACCAGCAAGGCCGCCGGCGACTTGCCGTACTTGGCGATTATCGAAGCGAAATGATAGGCGCCCAGCACCGGCACGTCGTCAACCGCCAGCACCACGTCCGCGACCTTCAGTCCGCTTTGCGCCGCGGGCGTGTCCGGCATGATCTCGGAAAGCTCGCACCGGACCTCCGGGTAGACGCCGGCAAGCACACGCAGCCCGAAGATGTTGTTTGTGTGGAAAGGCAGCGCCAGCTCAAGCCTTTCCGCGCCGCGCTGCACCGTGAACAACGCCCGGCCATCTTCACCGGCAAGCTGGTTCTCGACCTGCATGTCGTGCCATGTCGCGACCTTCTGTCCATTTACGCTGAGAATGCGGTCGCCCGCGCGCAGGCCGGCGCGCCAGGCCTCGGAATCCTCCGCGACGCTGCCGACGCGCGCCGCCACCACGCCGGTCTTGGCGCCCGGCGCGAAAAAGATCGCGTAAGCCAGCAGGACCGCCAGCACAAGATTGCCGAAGGGCCCCGCGAACGACACCACGATCCTTTTCCACGCCGGCACGTCCGGCAACTGGCGCTTCCCCTTGTCGTCCGACCCGCCCTGGACCTTTTCCATGCCCGAAGGGTCAAGCTGCGGCAGCGCCACGTAGCCGCCGAAAGGAACGCAGCAGATTTTGTACTCGATGCCGTTAACCGTGCGTTTCAGCAGCGCCGGGCCGAACCCGATCGAGAAGGCGTCCACCTGCAGGCCCAAAAGGCGCGCCGCCAGATAATGCCCGAACTCATGGATGAAAATGGCCAGGCTGAATAAAAGCGCCACGGCTATGCCCGCCAATATCGAAATGACTAGTTCCATTTAAAGTCTTTCTCTTGTCTATAACTTCACCGGAATGTTGGAATAGCGGAATGTTGGAATGATGTTTCTGAACAGCCCTCGGTGCCTGATGCCTGTAACCGCGTGCCCATCATTCCAGTATTCCATCATACCATTATTCCTCTTCAGTTATCCCTTCGTTTTCGCCCGGAGCCCCCCCGGGCGGTTGGCTTGTCTTATTCTAAGAACCTCACCGGTCGCATAGTTCACGCGCCCGACGGCGCGCCCATGCGTCAACCTCGAAAACCGTTCCGAAGTCTGTGCAGGGGCGCACATCGTGCGCCTCCATGACCTTGGCGACCGTTCGCCAGATGCCGTCAAACGAGATGGCGCCACCCAGAAACGCCTCGACCGCCACTTCGTCCGCGGCGTTCAGTGCCGCCGGCAAGGTTCCGCCTTCGCGCGCCGCCGCGCGGATCAGTCCCAGGCACGGGAAGCGCCGCTCGTCCGGCTCGAAGAACGTCAGGCTGCCCTGGCGCGCCAGATCCAAGACCGGCACGGCGGACGCCATCCGCTCAGGCCAGGTCAAAGCGTACTGGATCGGCACCCGCATGTCAGGCACGGAAAGCTGCGCCAGTGTCGAACCGTCAATAAAAGTCACCAGCGAATGCACGATGCTCTCGGGATGCACCACCACGCCGATCTTGCCCACCGGCATGTCGAAAAGCCAGCGCGCCTCCAAAAGCTCCAGGCCCTTGTTCATCATGGTCGCGGAGTCGACCGTGACTTTCTTACCCATCTTCCAGCGCGGATGGGCCAGGGCCTGTTCCGGCGTGACGCGCGTCAGGTCCAGGTCCGGGCGGGACGCGAACGGTCCGCCTGAAGCTGTCAGCAACAGCCGGGCGACACGTTCTTCCGCGCGTTTGGCCGGTGTGCCGGCATCCGGACAGCTCACGCACGCCACCTGCGCCCCCGGCGCCTGCAGGCACTGGAACAGGGCGCTGTGCTCGCTGTCCAGCGGCAGCAGGTTCACACGCTTCTCGGCGCGTCGCCGCATCACCAGCTCGCCCGCGGAAACCAGCACCTCTTTGGTGGCCAACGCCACGTCATGCCCGGCATCCATGGCCGACAGCACCGGCCGCAACCCGGCCAGCCCCACCAGCGCGCACACCACAGTGTCGGCCGCCGGCACGGCCGCCAAGGCCGCCACACCCTCTGCGCCAGGCCATACGGCGATCCCGTGCGGGGCAGCCAGCCGCGCCGCCTCGCGGGCCGCCGCCGCATCCTCGACCGCCACGACGCCAACGCCGAAACGCCTAGCCTGCTCAATCACCGCAGCGGCGTTACCGCGCGTGGCCAGCCCGACGATCTTGACCGCGTCCGGCAATCCGCCCGCGACCGTCAGCGTGCTCTTGCCGATTGATCCGGTGCTGCCAAGTACGACCACCGACCTCATTCGCACACCGCCTGCCCGATAAACCAGGCCAGATAAAAATAGAGCGCCGCCGGCGTGAACACGAGACTGTCGAACATGTCGAGAATGCCGCCGGACTCATGCAGGAGTCCGGACGAGTCCTTAAACCCTGAAGCGCGCTTGAACATCGATTCCACCAGATCTCCCAGCGCGCCCACCAGCGCCAGCACCAAACCCAGCGCCAGGGCGTGCCACAAGCCCAAATCACGCAAAGGGCACTGCGGCAGCCATGCGAAACTTTTCACCGCCCAAATCATCAGCGCGCTGGCGGCCATCGCGAAGAGGACGCCGCCAACAAGGCCCTCCCAGGACTTTTTAGGCGAGATGCGGGGAAAAAGTTTGTGCCGGCCCATCAGCGTGCCGAACGTGAAGCCGCCGATGTCGCCGAACTTGACCACTGCCGCCACGTACGAGGCCAGAAAGACCCCCCCGCGGGCGCAGGGCATCTCAAACATCCCGCTAGCGCCCCACTGCGCCAGGCGTATGAAAAAACTCAGCATGAACGGGATATAGAAAAAACCCAGCAGGGTGACGCCGGCGTGCTCGACCGGCTTTTTTATGCGCGCGTCAAACAGCACCCGCAAGAGCAGCACGAAGGTCAGGACGCAAAGCACCAAGGTCTCAAACTGGTGGCCCGTCGGCAATTCGCGCGCCGCATAAGGCGGATAAGCATAGCAGGCCACCAGCCAGACGACACCCATGACCATGCCGTAATTCCGGCTGAGCGGATAACCGCTGCGGCGCATCATGTTGTAGAACTCGAACTGACAGGCGCAGCTCATCAGCAGCAACACGACGAACAGCATCCAGCCCGACATGTAGCACAGGCCTAAAAACCAGGCCGCGGCCACCAGCGCGCCTATGCAAACCCTGCGAATGATCATGTCGCCACCTCCTGACCGCAATCTCTGCCGACGCCGCCGAAACGGCGCTCGCGGGCGGCGTAAGCCGCCAGCGCTTCCTTGAAGTCCTGCTCCCGGAAGTCCGGCCACAGCACCGGCGTGACATAAAACTCGCTGTACGCGCACTGCCACAGCAGAAAATTGCTGATCCGCATCTCGCCACTGGTGCGGATGATCAGATCCGGATCCGGCACATCCGGCGCATAGAGGCGCGCCGCGACGGCCGCCTCGTCGACTTCCTCCGGCAGCAGCGCTCCGGCCTTGACATCCTCCGCGATCAGACGCGCGGCGCGCGCCAGTTCACTGCGCCCGCTGTAACTCAAAGCCACGATAAGCTGACGTTCGAAACCGGCCGACTCCCGCTCCAGCCGCTCCAGCGCCGCCAGCAACTGCCCGGACAGATCCGAGCGCCGCCCTATGACCCGCAAGCGCACCTGCCGTTTGATCAAATCACGCTCATAGCGGCTGATGAATCTGCCCAGCAGCTCCATCAGGCCGGAGACCTCATCTGCGGAACGCGACCAGTTTTCCGTGCTGAAGGCGTACAGAGTCAGATACTTGACGCCGGCGTCACGGCAATAGTTGAGCACACGCCGGACCGTCTCGGAGCCGGCCTCGTGACCGGCCAGCCGCGGCTGGCCGCGCTGCCTGGCCCACCTGCCGTTGCCGTCCATGATCATGGCGATATGGCGCGGCACATTGTTTC
>CAYRZP010000137.1:0-4948 GCA_964428885.1 uncultured Lentisphaeraceae bacterium | reverse complement strand
CGTCGCACTGTAATGATCACGCTTGGCGCTTCCGGCGATGGCACGGCGAAGCGGCGGTCGATGCGGTAACCGGGAATCCAGACGACCTTGCCGCCGCATGCGATCAGCGGCACGGAGTCGCGGAGATGTTCGGGCACCTTGGCGTCGATGAAAAGGTCTTGGACTTTTTTTGAACCGTTCAACCCGGTCGGGCTGATGCGGTCTCCGGGCAGTCGGGCGCGGGCTCGCAGTTGTTGGCCCTCCAACATGTCGGCGTTCAGCGAACACATGGCCGGATAGACACCGATGCCATTGGCAAGGTCATGTATGCCGGTGCCGCGCTCCAGGCGGATCTCGACCTCGCCCCAGCGCGTCGGCGCCGGGCTGTCCGCAGACAATTCCAGCGGTGCCGGGGTCTCTGGCGGCGGGGTGTCGCTGACCGTCAGCAAGCCGCCGCGGCAGAAGGCCGTGACGTTTCCGGCGAAATCGCGCCGCCCGTCGCCTTGCTGTGCGCACAGGTCGAGGAGCGCCGCGACGCTTTCGAAATCGGCTGGCGCCTGCCGCGTTTGGCGGAAGAGCCACTGACGCAAGATGCGTCGCTGCAGGGCCAGCGGACATTCAAGCAGACGCGCCGCCGTCAAAGCCGGTCCGGTGCCGGGGCGCTCCGCATCGAGGCGCGCCAGTTCGCGCGCGGCCAGTTCTTCAAGCAGCAGATCGTCACAGCGCAAGAGCTCGGCCGTGCGGCACAGTCGCGCGCGAGCGCCGGGCGGAGAGGCTTGCTCGATCTGCGGCAACAGATTGTGCCGGATGTCATTACGCCGGATCGCGGTGTCGCGGTTAGTCGCGTCCTCGCGCCAGTCCAGGCCGCGCCGGCTTAGCCATTGGCGCAAGGCCGTGCCGGAGACGGTCAGAAGCGGCCGGATCAGGCGGCATCCGCCGACTGTCGAGAGTGGTTTGAGGCCCGAGAGTCCGGCGGCGCCTGCGCCGCGCGTCAGGCGCAGAAGCAGGGTTTCTGCCACGTCGTCAGCGTTGTGTCCGGTGGCGACCGCGTCCAGCCGCATCTCTTCGGCGCATGTCCGGAAAAACTCCATGCGCTTCGCGCGGGCCGCCATTTCCATTGAGAGCCCGTCTTGGGTCCGGTCCGCCAGCCGGGCTTCGGCGACGCGTACGGGCAGGCCGGCGGCGGCGCAGAGCTCTTGCACAAAAACCGCTTCCTCGGCCGATTCCGCGCGCAGTCCGTGGTTAAGGTGCAGGACCGTCAAAGCTATGCCAGCCTCGCGGCAGAGCGGCGCCAGCAGGTGCAGCAGCGCGACCGAGTCGGCCCCGCCTGAAACGGCGGCGCCGAGACGCCGCACGCCGAGAAACAGGCTTTGGCGGCGGATGTGTTCAGCCACAGCCTGATCGAGACAGTCGGGGTCGTCACAGTAAAAAGTGTGCGTCAAGTTTTGCATTAGTGGTGAACAAGTTTGAAATCAAGCAGATGCGTCATACGGTCGTATCCGGAGTTTGATGGGCAAGGTGCACAAAAGGACTCAATTGTCGCGCAGGCGGAAGATGAGCGTCAGGCGCGCTGAGGACGCCACGGCGCGTCCGTCGCGCCGTCCTGGTTTGAAGCGGGCTTGCTGGGCCGCGCGCCGCGCCGCGCGGTCGATGTCTTCAAAACCGCTTGACGAGACGAGGCGGACCGCTTCGGCGCGGCCGGATGCGGAGACATCCACGTCCAGCACCACGGTGCCCTCCTCGCCGCGGCGACGCGCGCCGATAGGGTAGACCGGCTTGATGGAGCGGTCCAGCGATGGCTGGGCCACGATCTGTCCGGCGGCGGATCCGCCGGGCACGAGCGTTGCGGCCTGGGAAGAGGACGGGGCCGGAGTGCCGCTGTCAACGGCGGCCACAGGACTGGCGGGGACTGGCGCAGGGACCGATTCCGGCTTGGGTATCGGCGCGGGCTTGGGCTCGGGTTGGGGTTCGGGCTGGGGAACGGGCTCAGGCAGCGGTACGGGTTCGGGGTCTGTTTCTGGTACAGTTTCTGGTTCTGGCTCAGGTTCGGGTATGGGTTCGGGGTCTTGCACAGGTTCCGGTTCGGGCATAGGTTCGGGTTCGACAGTTTTCTCTGGTTGCGGTTCAGGCACGGTTTCGGGTTGCGGCGCGGGGACGGTGACCGGCGGTGCGGCCGGCGTGTCTTCCGGCGCGGGGGCGGATGCGGCCGAGCCGGGCGCGTCCGTCCCGTCGTCGGCCAGCGAGAGTTCGACCGCTGTTATTTCCAGGGCGGGGGCGATCTTGTCCGGCGGCGCGTTAAGCAGCATATAGCCGAGCAGCAGCATTCCCGCGAAATGCAGCAGGGCCGAGAGCGTGAAGCCGAAAAATTGTTCACGTGAGGGCATGACTATCTCACAAACCGTGATCAGTGGTTTTCTGATTGGGGTGTGGGAGCGCCGCGGTTGCCGGGCAGATCGCCGCTGACCTGGAAAGCGACGCGTTCCACGCCGCCGAGTTTCAGTTGGCCGAGTAGCTCGATGCCTGTGCCCAGCGGGGCGGCCTTGTCGGCGCTGATCAGCACCGGCGCGCCGGTCTCTTGCCAGAGCGCGACAGTGGCGCTCACGGCATCTTCTAAAGGCATCGGCCGCTTATTGACGAAAAGGCGGTTGTCCGCCGAAAGGTTGACGATGATCTGTTCGCCCTTCAGGTGCAGCCCTTTGGCGGAGGGCAGTTCGACCTTCAGTCCGCGGTGAACGGACATGGAGAAGACCGAATAGATGAAGAAGACCAGGATCAGAAACATCACGTCCATCAGCGGCAGCATCTCGATGCGGGCCTTGCGGTCTTCATATCCTGAACTCAGGCGCATTGGCAACTCCGTTTATGCAGGCGGCGGGGCGACCTGGTTGTGCTTGTTGGCGCCGGTGTTATAGGCCAGTTCGAACTGGTGGATGATCTGTTCCAGCTCGGTGGAGCGCCGTTTCAACTGCGCCACCAGGAAGTTGAAAGGGAACAGGCACGCGATGGCCACGATCAGTCCGGCCGCGGTGGTGATGAGCGCTTCGGCGATGCCCGCCGTGGCCCCGGCGGGATTGACGATGCCCTGGTCGTTCAGCATGTTGAAGGTGTTGATGATGCCGGTGACGGTGCCCAGGATGCCCAGCATGGGCGCGACAGTGATGGTGGTGTCTAGCACCGACAGTCCGCGCCGCAGCCGGTTCAGCTCCATCTGCGAGGCCGCCTCCAGAGTTTCCTGCAGGCCGGTCTCGCGGTTCACGAGGGCGCTGGTCAGGATGCGGCAGACCGGCGACTCGGCTTTGCCGGCGCAGGCGATAGCCTCCTCATGCTTGCCTTCCCTTGTCAGCGCGATCAGGTTCTTCTGGGTATTGCGGAAGCAGTAGTTGGCGGCATTGTATTTCCAGAAGGCGAAGATCCGTTCGAAAGTCACTGCCAGGCCCACTATTGAAAGGACCAGGATCGGCCACATGACCGGGCCGCCCCGGTCGAAAAGCGAGAAAGCGGCGCCGAGCAGATCCTGGGGCATTTCCGGCACTGCCTGTGCCACGAAGTTGAGCATAAAGTCCCCTTTCTTTGAAACGGTTAAACGCTCGCGCGCGGGCGCGGTTCAGATCACCTTCATTTTCGGCAGGTCCTGAATGTCCACGCAGCCGACCAGCAGTCCTTGCGCGTCGACCACGGGAAGGTCGTCGATCTTGTGTTTCTCGAAAAGTCGCAAGACGTCGACGGCCAGCGCCGTGTCAGTGACAGACACCGGACCGCGGGTCATCACCGATTTGACAGGGCGGTCAAGGATGTCGGCCCTTTCGGAAAGGTGGCGGCGCAGATCGCCGTCGGTGAAGATGCCGGCCAGTTTGCCGTCGGCGGCGGTGATCAGGGCCACGCCGCTCTTGGCGGCGGTCATGGACATGACGGCGTCCCGGATTGTGGCGTCCGCGGGCAGGCGGGCCAAGCGCTGGCCGGTGCGCATGATGTCCTTGACGCGCATGACCAGCGCCCGGCCGATCGCGCCGGCCGGGTGCAGGCGCGCGTAGTGCTCCTTGCGGAAATCGCGCGCGTCTATCAGAACCATTGCCAGCGCGTCGCCGACGGCCATGGTGGCGGTGGTGCTGGTGGTGGGCGCCATGCCGAACGGGCACGCCTCTTTGTCGATATGCACGCGCAGCACCACGTCGCTGAGGCGGGCCAGTGTGCTGTCTGTGTTGCCGACCATGCCGATGACCTTGATTCCCAGGCGGCGCACGGCGGGGATCAATTTTATGACCTCCTCCGACTCGCCCGAGAAACTCAGCGCGAGCAGGACGTCGTTATCGGCGATGATGCCGAGGTCGCCGTGCATGGCCTGGATCGGGTTCATCACCACACTGGTTGAGCCTGTGCTGGCCAGCGTGGCTGAGAGTTTTTCCGCCACGTGCAGATTTTTCCCGACACCGGTGACCACCAGCTTGCCGCCTTTACCGAGCGCGGCGGCGATGCACTCGACCGTCGCGATAAAATCTTCACCCAGCGCGGCCTGCGCGGTTCGGAGACCTTCGATCTCGGTTTCCATGACCTGCCATGCCCGCGAGAGAACAGCCGCTTTATCCATGATTTCCAGTTCAACAAGCAGTTCCCTGGGGCTGCTTTACAGGTTTGAATTCCGACAGGCCGGTCACAGGGTCTTCCGACCGTTAAAAAGTCTTTTCAGTTTAGCTTAAAGCCCATGCGCTGCAAAGACGCAAATATGTTTTTCATTTGACGCAACACGGCTTTTACCTTTAACGGCACTCTGTCAATATCTGTCTGGACAACATCTGCTATAAACAAAATCCGCCTGAACCCGTATGCTGTATCCTCATGAAGAAGTTTACTCGTACGGAAAAGAAGGGGCACTTCCATGCGGTCGCGATCGAGAATGATTGTTCCGCCCGCAAAGTCGTGACCGGGAAGCGCCGTCCTGAAATTTTGTGCAAATAGAAAACGGGATGTTAAG
>CAYRZP010000136.1:0-5008 GCA_964428885.1 uncultured Lentisphaeraceae bacterium | reverse complement strand
CATAGCGCAGGGTCTGGCGTTTGTCTCCGTCGATGAAGGATATCTCCATGCGCGGTGTGAAGTGGTCGTCCATGATGGTCTTGTAGGCGGTTTTCAGGTCAATGGCCATGGTATTCTTCCTTTCATGCCCGCGTAAACGCGGACGCTGGTACTTTGTCTTAAGTGCTAGAGCCAGCGCATCCAGTGCCGGAGCCAGCGCATCCAGTGCCGGAGGTGGCGCATCCAGTGCCAGAGTCGGCGCATCCAGTGCCAGAGTCGGCGTTTACGCCGACCTCAAGCTGCGCGATTTTCGCGCAGCTTGAGTTCAGCGCCAGACACGTGCCCCGCGTAATCTGGGGTTCTGGCTCGAAATTCGCCGCCAGGATCAGCAGCCGTCCCTGCGCGCACAGGTCGAAATAGCGGCCTTTGGGCTTGAACATCGGCGCGAAACCATCCGGTTTCAGCAGGATCACGTCCCCGGCCGGCGCTTCCAAGATGGCGTTGGCCACGGCCTTCTCGCCCGGCGAAATAAAAGGCGAGACCACCACCACGCCGCGGCGCGCTTCCGCTAGGACTTGGCGCGTACGCTCGGCGATTTCCTCCGCCGTGTCCTGCCGCGAAACGCGCAGGGCCAGTTTTTCCGGGCGATCCAGCAGGAAACGGTTCCCGTATCCGCTCCAATTCACACCGCTTGGCAAACAGGGGTATTCTAAAGTAGCGACTTTCTGGAAAAGATCAGGATGCTCTTTTTTTAAGCAATACCGCCGCGGATTATCCTGAATGTACCGTGTGTAGTTTTTGAGAGCGTCACGTCGCCAGACGCAGAGATCGTGGTAGCCGGGCTCCCAGACAGCGAGAGCGGAATCACCATATTTCTTGCGCAAGGCACTCGTGACCTGCGATTTGAACGCGCGCAACGGCACGCCCACGCTCTGCTCCATGCGTTCCGTCACCCGCAAGATGCCGTGGAGATGATCAGGCATGACGCACAGGGTAGAAACCTGAACAGCCGGATACGTCTGAGGTATAGCCTGCCAACGTTCGTGAACAATCCAGCCGTCCCCGTTCAGTTTGGAACGGTTAGCCTCACAGGTTGCGAACAACGGACGGCGGTTAAGCGCGACCATCGTCACCAGATAGAAAGCCGGTGCGCGATAATCCTGAAAAGGCGAACGCACGTTCATTCAGTAGCTATCCTCAAAACAGACTGGCGGAATGCTGAGTATCCCGTAAACTGTTTATGTTTATTAAACCAAAAACGCCGCGTCGGAAAAAGAGCTTTGCGGAGTGTTTAAAGAAAAAGGGCGGTGACGCCGGATACAACCTCGTCACCGCCCTGAATGTCATTCACTATTAAAGCCCTGCGCAGAGCAGGCTTTCGCTATTGATTTTCAGCGGCCTCAGCGGCCTCGGCAGCCTCGGCGGCCTCATCTTTGGCGCGGTTACGCATAAACTCATCGATCGCCCGCTGGATGTCCGCTTTCGACTCGACCATCTCATCCGGCATGGCGCGGTTGTTCACCGCGTCGTAAATGAGTTCCAGCGTCTCAGGGTCGTCAGTCTTGTTGGCATAACTCTGCAGCGCCGCCAAGACCCAGGCGTCATCCATGTCTATCATGGCGTCAATAACCGTCTGGAAAGCCTCGGCTTCCATGCTCAGCGCCGCCTCGCCGACTTCCATCACCGCTTCTTCCTTTTCCTTCGAGGCGTCCATGGTCTGCGTCTTCAGCGCCCAGGCGTCCAGCGCCTCGCGGGCGACCGCCGGATCCTTGTCGCGAACCATGTTCTTGAGATCCCTGTAGCCGGCCTCATCGGCAAAGGCCAGAGCCTCGACCGCCTTGCTGCGCACGAATCGGTTGGCGTGCCCCATCAGTTGCCGGCCGGCCGCCGCGACAACAGAAGGATCGTCAGAATCCAGCCTTTCCTGAAAGGGTTCTATAACGCGCTCGGCCTCGGCCTGCGCCGCCGCGTCAACATCATCGTCCTCGGCTTTCGCGCCGCTGGGCGGTCTTGAAGCGCCCCCAGGCTTTACCGACACCACACCCTCGGTGCCCGCTCCTGCGTTCGTCACGACCAGGCCCGCCGGAATCCGCCTGCCGCGGCCGTCGGCCGTCGGCACGGTTGCCCCGGCAACCGCGCCGGTTTCACCTTTCGGGGAACGCGGCCCCAAAAACACCGCGCACGTGATGAGCGCCAAACCCAATAGAACCAATATCGTAACGCGGCTTTTATTTTTCATCGGAAATTGTTCTTCCATCCTGACACCGGCTGTCCGTAGGGGACAATGTTCGCATAAGCGGGACCGGACGTCAACCGCCGCATTCAAGACAGCGTGATAAAGGGCGTATCCCCGTCACATTGATCCGCCCGATATCCTGCGGCAACGGGGCGTCCGGGGCGTCCGCCCCTACTTACTGACGCTTAAACCCTGTGTCGCAACGGTGGCGCGGGACGTCCCGGCAGCCTGGTCACCCTTCTTTGTTCGCCTTCACCTGTGCCGCAGGCGCCAGCTTACGCAAACGTCTCGCGTCGGGCGGCTGGGCATGGGGGGTTTTGGCCGCGTCCGGATCACCGAAAAGCCTTATGCCGTTGGGATAGAGCACGCCGGCCTTCTTGACCAGGCCGCGCGCCCACGGCACCTGCCGCTCGCGCCGCTTGCGCATCGCGATGTCACGCTTCAGCCTGGCGATGTCCGGAATCTCCCAGCCCGCCTCGCGCGGCACAGAAAAAGTCAGGAAGGTGTACTCGGTCTGCTCGGCCTCTGCCGCCGTCTTGACATTCAACAACCGATAAAGGTCAAAAGTGTTTTCCAGCTCCACCACCTGCGACAATTCTCCCGGCTTGAGGCCCGACAGCGCCGCACGCTGCCGGGGATGATTGATTTCGAAAGCGGTACGGTTTTCAACGCCGCTGAACTCCACGCCTTCCGGAAGCCCGCCTGTCAGTGTTTTGGCCTCATCATCGCTGACCTTGACCTCGCCTGACGCAAGCCGCGCGCGCAACGCTTCCAGCCGCGCAACGAAAATACGGTTGGTGGCCTCGGTCTCGGCCTGCAACCGCTCCAACTCGGCCTTCAGCGCCCCCGCCTCGCGGTCCGAGACCTCAAAAGCGTCACCGAACTCCGCGCGCATCAGAGCCTTAAGCGTGGCCTCTTCCCTGATCCGCCGGTCCAGCGCGTCCTGCCCGCCGGCGAACCTTGCGGCGTACTCCTCGCGTGTGACCCTTAGCCTGCGGCAGACCGCGTTGATATACTGATCCGCGGCTTTAAGATCATCCGCGCTCGGCGCGACCCCGCGCGACTCCGCCTCTTCCAGCATGGCGGCGCGCGTCATGAAATTCGCGAAAACGTAATTCATGGCCTCGATTTCCTTGCGCTCGACTTCCGCCGTGTCCTGACGCGGCCCGGTTTTAAGATGCGGATCCACGCGCTCGTCCACCAGGCTCTGGAACTCGGCATGCGTCAGCGCGCGCTTGCCGACCTGCACCAGCACGCCGTCAGGCGGCAGCGTCTTGTAATAGCGCGACACTTCATTGGTCTTGAAAACGCCGGGCTCGAGCTTCGGCGCCCCGTCCGCCGCCTGCGGCGCGACGGTCGCCCGCTTGCGGCAGCCGGTCGTCAAGAGACAAGTCAAAGCAAGCAGACACAGTGCGAAAAATATTTTATTTCTCATTATTGTCTCCCTTCGTGATTTCTTTTAGCTCAATGGCTCCGGCCCTCGCCCTTTATAATACCTTCGTGCTCTTTGTGCCCTTCGTGTGAGCCATTTTGAGAAATGCCCAGAGCCAACGCACTGACGTCAGCACTCACCTAAAAAAACAACGGGGATGGATGATTCCCATCCACCCCCGTTTTAGTCATATCACCGTTTTACCGGCACATGAACTTGTTCAGATTAGTTAGCGCTGAACACCACGACCTGGCTGCTCTTCTTGAAAGCCTTGGCGGCCAGAGCCTTTACCGTGCCATCGACATCGTCTTCAAGGGTACCCTTGATGGCGTCCGAGTAGCTCTTGTTGAAGCTCAGCGAGAAGGTGCCGTAAGCTACGCCGTTCATGTTCCACGATTCAGTGTAGTCGAACGGGTCTTCGTATTCGCACGGCATGAAGGCGACGGCGGGGTCGCACTCATCGTCGTCCAGGCAGCGCGGGCAGGAGTTGTCCTGCGCACTGCAGTACGGCGCGTTGACCCAGCCGACCACGTTGCCGGAGAGGCTGCTCAGATCCATCGTGTCGTCGCCCTTGTCAATGACCGCTGACTTGCCGAAGCCGGCGTGCCACAAATCCCAGACGCGGTAGCAAGCAGTGTTGGTCGATCCGGTGTAGAAGTAGGTGTCAAACCCGACTTCCGCGACCGTGGCCTTGGACGAGAGGGCGTTGCCGATGCGGTTGTAAGCCCAGGTCCACTGCTGAGCGAAACCGAGGCCCGATCCAGTCTCGTAAACATACAGGGTCTGATACTTGTCCTCGGAGCTGGTCAGCAGCGCCAGGGGATAAGGACTCTCGAGATCAAAGTCAGGCATGCAGTAGCAGCTGAAGATCACTGCGCCCTTGAAGGTGACTTTGCCCTTCGCGCGGTAGCAGATGTCTTCCAACGTGTACTTCTCGCCATTGTAGGTGAATGTCACCTTCTTGGCATTCTTCGCGACCGCAGTATTCAGGTTGGCCGTATACTGATAGACGCGTGGCACGGATCCAGCGAAAGCTGCCGCACCGATCATTAGCGCTGATGCAAAAACCATAAGGTTTTTCATTGTGTATCCTTCCTTCTGTTTGTACAAACGCGGGTGTACACACACCCAATCGGGTCAACCCGGAAAATCCTTCCGTCAACCCATGGTCGAACTGCCCTGCATGACCGCACCCGCGGCTCGTCGGGCAACCCTTCCGGCCGATCCGCCACTCGGCGGCCTGCCGTTTTTCAGAACGCCCCGGATTGCCACCGGTGACAATCTGATGTGTCTGAAAACAGTGTCAATTTAATACATGTCAGTGATGATTGCAACACCAAAATATGAAAAATCGCAAATTT
>CAYRZP010000135.1:3273-5030 GCA_964428885.1 uncultured Lentisphaeraceae bacterium | reverse complement strand
ACCCACAACCTTTGGCTTCGGAGGCCAACACTCTATCCAGTTGAGCTACAGGCGCTAAAAAAGTGGATGTAGTTTAGAAGCGCCCGCCCGAAACTTCAAGCCATAAAAGCGTCATGCCAGAATCTCGCGGACGGCGGCGTCGTCCACAGCGATGCCGGTGCGGACCTCGCCTATGGCTGCGGGCAGCGCGAACCGCGCCTTGCCTCCTGCATTTTTCTTGTCGTGACGCATGGCCGCCTGCACAGACGCCGTGTCAAGGCCATGCGGCATAGCCGCCGGCAGCCCGAGCGACGCGAAAACCCCAGCGAGTTTATCAGCCAGCCCCGGTTCTGCCAGGCCGAGCCTTTCCGCCAGCCTGGCCTCCAACACCGTGCCGATGGCCACGGCCTCGCCGTGCTGTACAGTGAACCCGCTGGCCTGCTCGATGCCGTGCCCGATCGTGTGGCCCAGATTCAAAGCCGCGCGCCGGCCTTTTTCAAAGGGGTCCTCGCGGATGATGTTGACCTTGACCGCCATGGCACGCGCCACAAAATATGCCAGCCAGTCTGCTCCATCCAGACATTCGCACGCTGCTTGCGCGGCAGCCGCGCGGCAGAAGCCGAAACGCGGCAGCAGGTCGAGCAGCCCCGGATCGCCGATGACCGCGTGTTTAATTGACTCGGCCAAACCGCAACGCAGCTCGCGCACGGGCAGGGTGGACAGGGTGGCGGTGTCGGCCAGCACCAGGGACGGCGGATGGAACGCGCCGACCAGGTTCTTGCCCTCCGGCAGATCCGCCCCGGTCTTGCCGCCGATGCCGGAATCGACCATGGCCAGCAGGGTGGTCGGCAGGCTGATCCAGCGCACGCCGCGCAGCCAGGTCGCCGCCGCAAAGCCGGTCAGGTCGCCGACCACGCCGCCGCCCAGCGCGATCACGGTGTCGCCGCGCTCGATGCCGGCCTTGAGAAAGGCCGACCAGAGCGCGGAGAGCGTGGCGGCGGTCTTGTGTGCCTCGCCGGCCGGTATGTCGGCCAGCGAAACCGTGACGCCTTGCGCGCGCAATGAGGACGCGGCGCGCTCGCCGTAGAGCGGCAGGGTGTTAGTGTCGCCCACGATAACGGCGCGCCCGCCCCCGTCAAGTTCTCTGAAAAAGCGTCCCAGACTCTCTATCAGCCCCGCGCCAACACGTACTGAATAAGGCGTTCCCATTCCAGAGACCCGGTAGAGCCCCAGCGCGGCCTGCGCCGCGTCGGCGGTTTGTTCCGGCGGGCGGTCAGAGACTTTCACGCGCCGCGCGAACGAGGCGTAGTGGCCGGCGCGTTCCGCCAGCAGTTGCGCGACAGGCTTGCCCGGCAACGTTTTCTTTTCGGGGTCAGTGCCCGTGCCGGTCTGCAGCAGCGGGCGCACGCCCGGCGCGCGCGCCACACGCGCCGCGAGTGTGGCGGCATCGGCGTCGAAACAGAGGACATCGCCGGCCGCCTCGGCCATGGCGCGGTTCTCGGGCTTCAGCAGCGCGCCGCCGCCCAAGCCGATCACGGTCGGCGCCCCCTCGATGACCCGCGCCAGCTCGGCGCTCTCCAGCGCGCGGAAAGCCGGCTCGCCCTGTTCCGCGAAGATCGCGCGGATGGGCTTGCCCGCCGCGGTCTCGATCAACGCGTCGAGATCGGCGAAAGGCATGTCAAGGCGGCGGGCGAGGATGCTGCCGATCGTGGATTTGCCGCTGCCCGGGGGGCCGTAGAGGAAAATATGCATGGTGTTATCAGGAGTCAGGAGTCAGG
>CAYRZP010000135.1:0-3173 GCA_964428885.1 uncultured Lentisphaeraceae bacterium | reverse complement strand
TCAGGAGTCATGGTTCAGAAGTTAGGATAGCTTTGGCATGAAAGTTTGTGACAACCTGTAAACGCCAAGCACAAATTGATGTGCTTTTTGCCAGACTATAAGATCTTCAAAAATTTTTGCCGGTTCCCTCATGCTGTCTCCTGAATCCTGTATACTGTCTCCTGTCTCTTTATGGCCAGAAGAGGTGCGGTTTGCCGGACATGCGGGCGCATTCGAACGTGGCGCGTTTGAGCGCGTCAAAGCGGGGTTTCATCTCGGCGACGCTGTCGCCGCCGAGCTTCTCGATCAGCGCGTCGGCCAGCACGATGGCCGTCACGGCCTCGATCACGGCCACGGCGCGCGGCACCGGGCAGACATCCGAGCGCTCGTAGCGCGAAAGCGCGGCTTGGCCGGTCGCGAGATCGACGCTCTCCTGTCCCTGCAGGGTGGTCGGGATGGGTTTCATGGCGGCGCGCAGCCAGACGGTGTTTCCGTTGGATATGCCACCCTCGATGCCGCCGCAGGCGTTGCCCTTACGTTCTAGTCCGCGCGGGCCGGGGCAGATGGCGTCTTGGGCACGGGTGCCTTGCTCAGACGTGTTTCTGAAAGCGTCGCCGATCTCCACGCCTTTCATGGCCGGCACGCCTAGCACGGCCTGTCCCAGTCGCGCGTCGAGCCGCCGGTCCCAGTTGACATGTGAGCCCAGTCCGGGCGGCACCCCCAGCGCGGCGATCTCGATGATGCCGCCGAGGGTCTGGCCTTCGGCGCGGGTGCTTTCGATCAGCCGTCCCATCTCCTGCGCGGCGGCGGGGTCGGGGCACTGCACCGCCGAGCCGCGGGCGCGGGCGATGCGGTCGTCAAAACCGATGCCGGAAAGGTCGGCGGTTTTTCCGCCGACGGCCACCACGTAGCCGCCGACTTTGATACCGAAGGTTGATAATAGCGCGCGGCATACCGCGCCGACAGCCACGCGCGCGGCGGTCTCGCGCGCCGAGGCGCGCTCCAGCGACGGCCGGATGTCTTCGTAACCGTATTTTAGCGCAGCGGCGAGGTCGGCGTGACCGGGGCGCGGGATGGTGTAGGCCGGCACCTCGCGTCCTTTCCAGTTGGCGTGGTCGAGATTGGTGATCTGCAAAGCGATCGGCGCGCCGGTGGTCAGGCCCCCCATCACTCCGGCGAGTATCACGGCGCGGTCTTTCTCGATCGCCA
Organism: uncultured Lentisphaeraceae bacterium; assembly: GCA_964428885.1. Lineage (GTDB taxonomy): Bacteria > Verrucomicrobiota > Kiritimatiellia > RFP12 > UBA1067 > JAQVQN01. Next base: position 1,985 of record CAYRZP010000135.1, on the reverse strand, counting down.
TGCGACCGCCCGCGCCAGCGCCGGTCTGGCGCCGCGCGAGGTCGGCGGCGATCGTCTCTTCCGTCAAGGCGAGCCCGGCGGGCATTCCCTCCAGGATCGCGGTCAGCGCGGGCCCGTGCGATTCGCCCGCGGTCAGATAACGTAATGGCATAGCGTTAATCCGTTTCTGTTTAAAGGCGCAAACATTTTAGCGTCATGCGTGTGAGGGTTAAATAATGAACATTCTACTCATAGTGTTGCCGTTGCATCGGGCTACTCTTCCGTCACCGGGTAAAAGCTCTTGTCACGCGTGTCTCCCTTCCGCGTAACGGCATGCAGCTCGCCAAAAAAAGATTGGAAGGGGGGCGTGGTCATTCATGATGGCGGACAATTTCTTTTTGCGGTTCAGCAAGCGAAGCGTTTGGTGATGGAGAGGGCGGAGAAGAGGCGGGGCAGCTCGGCCTGGGCGGTCTGGTGGATCTCGGCATACGCGGCGAGGTAGGTCTTGAGGACCTCAAGCGCGTCCTCACCCATCTCCTGGCGGGTGAAGAGTTCCTTCTCGGGCTCGGTGAAGGCCAGTCCGAGCTGGATGGCGCCGGAGGGCAGGGCCGCCCCGGTGTCGAAGTTGCTGAGCAGCAGGCGGCGCTTGTGGTTGCGCGTCGGGCCGCAAGAGTCCAGGAACCATGTGGGCGAACTTGCGGAGTCGACGTTCAGCAGGCGCATGAGCTTGCGCTCGATCCGCCAGAGTCTGACGAGCGTTTTCTCTGGGATGTTGAGGGTGCGGAGCGCGACCACGGTTTCGAGAAAGGCCAGGTACGCGTCGGAGTAGCCCGCGCCTTTGAACGCCGGGAGTTTGAAGCTGCGCTGCAGTCCGCGCAGGTGGACCACGGGCCGGTTCAGCTTTTCAGCCATTTCCGCGAGGGTGTGCATGGAGCGTTTCCTTACGCGTCATTTCTTGTGGTTGAGTGATCAATGACATGTTACACCTAATCGCCCGCGCTGGTCAAACTGGAGCTTACCTGAACAAGATTGAACGACAAGGTTAAGCGTCCTTGAGCTAACGCCTGATGCTTGTTAAAGTATCTGCGTGTGATGCGCTTAGGCGTGGCTTAATGACAGACACAACCAGGAACAGGGCAAATGGTGTTAAAGAAAAGGCTGGACGAACTGCTGGTCGCGGCCGGACTAGCCGAGAGCAAAGAGCTGGCGCAGCGGTTGATAATGGCGGGCGAGGTTCGCGTGGCGGGACAAACAGCCACCAAGCCCGGCCACAAGTATGCTTCTGACACGGCTGTCACGGTCGACGCGCGCCCGCGCTTCGTGAGCCGCGGCGGCGACAAGCTGGAGGGCGCTTTCGCCGCGTTTTCGGAGTTTGACGTCAATGGCAAAGTCTGTCTGGACGTGGGCGCTTCGACCGGCGGTTTCACCGACTGCCTGCTGCAGCACGGCGCGGCGCGCGTGATCGCGCTGGACGTGGGCAAAGGACAGTTGCACTGGAAGATGCGGCAGGACGCGCGGGTGCGTGTGATCGAAGGTTTCAACGCGCGTTACATGCGTTTGTCTGACCTTCCCGAGCGGCCGCAGGCCGCCGTGGCGGACGTGTCTTTCATCTCGCTCAAGCTGATACTGCCGCCGATAGCTGACGTGCTGCCGCCGGGCGGGGAGATCGTCTCGCTGATCAAGCCGCAGTTCGAGGCGGGGCGCGAGAATGTGCCCGGCGGCGTCGTGCGCGACCCGGCGGTGCGCGATGCGGTGGTGGCGGGGATCAGGGATTTCGGTGTCGGCGCTTTAAAACTCGCATGGCTTGGCTGTGTGGAATCGCCGCTTAAGGGACCGGAGGGGAATGTCGAGTTCCTGGCCTTCTGGCGCAAGGGCGGCGACGGACGGCCATAGCCGGGAGGAGCGCGCATGAAACTTTTTTGCGTCATTCTGACGGCGGCGTTGGTCATCGCCCTGCCTTTCATTTTCCGGCGAACGCCGGTTGCGGGAGAATGGGGCGACGGTAC
>CAYRZP010000134.1:0-5068 GCA_964428885.1 uncultured Lentisphaeraceae bacterium | reverse complement strand
TCGCCTCCGGCGAGGTCAGCGGCTTCTTGATCAGCTTGCCCACCAGCGACCATGTGCCCGAGCTGATGATCAGCGCCTTCTTGACGTTCTTGACCGGCGCGGCCGCGAACGCGCTGGCCGTGTCGTGCGAACCCACCGCGATCAGGTCAACCTCGTTCAGCCCGCAGTGGGCCGCCAGCCCCGTCTGCAGGCGTCCGATCTTGGTGCCGGGTTTGACAATCTCAGGCATCAGGCGCTTGGGTATGCCCAGCGCCTTGAGCATTTCTGCGCTCCACTTGCCCTTTTTCGCGTCCATCATCTGGGTCACGCTGGCGAAAGTCGAGTCCACCGCCTTGCAGCCGCCGAGATAGTAGTAGAACAGCGCCGGTATCGGGAGATAGACCTTGGCCAGCTTCAGCAGCTCCGGACGGCGCGTCGCCACCCACAGCAGCTGGTTGGACTGGTTGAACGGCTGGAAATGGTTGCCGGTGATGGCGTAAACCCGCTCCGCGCCGATACGGGCCTTGACCTCGTCGCACATGGTGTCGAGCCGGTGGTCACGATAGCAGTAAATCTTGCCTACCACATCGCCGTCCTGTGTCAGCAGATGGCCGTCAGCACCCCAGGTGTCAATACCTATGCCGTCCAAGCAGTCCCCGTACTGCCGCCGCGCGGCCTGCAAACCCTTGATGATGTTCTGGTAGATAAAAGTGTCGTCCCAATAGGTGCGCTCAGTGACTTCGCCTGTGCGGTCAGGCATGAAATAGCTCACCCCCTCGTGCGCGAAACGGTGCACCTCTTCCATGCGGAAGCCGCCCTCGCCAAAAAAACCCACGAAACATTTGCCGCCCGAAGCCCCCAAGTCCACCGCGAATAATTTTTTGTCCGACATAACTCCTCCCAAAGAACATTGCCTGCAAAATCAAACACAAACCAGAATTGTTGCTTTTATAATAGCACAATAATCCGCTCCGGCATAGCCGTAAAAAAGCGCGCGCTAAGCCCGCTCCACCCGGACCGCCTCGACCGGCAGACGCGCAGGAGTGCCGAGCACCGCCGCGCACTCGCCTACCATGACCGCCGAACGGATGGATTCGTAGACGTAGGCCTTGCCTTCCGTCACAGCGTCCACCAAACAATTGCCGCATGACAGTGCGGCGGTTATTGCCGCGCTGAGCGAGCAGCCGGTGCCGTGCGTCGAGAGCGGGTTTTCCAGGCGCGGCGTCGAAAAGCGGTACACACGCTCGCCGTCGTACAGCACGTCCTCGGCCTCGGCGCCGCTCCTGTGACCGCCCTTCACCAACACCGCGCATCCGAACTGGTCCGCCAAGTCTCGCGCCGCCCGTTCCACCGCTTCGTCATTGTCCAGCCCCCTGCCGGTCAACGCCTCGGCCTCCGGCAGGTTGGGTGTGATCAGGTCCGCCAGCGGCAGCAGCCGCCGCCTGAGCGTGTCTACCGCGTCGTCCCGCAGCAGACGAGCGCCGCTGCTGGCCACCATCACCGGATCGAAAACCTTGACGATGCGGCCGTGAAGCATCAGCCGCCCGGCCACGGCTTCGATCACCGCAGACTCCGCGAGCATGCCGGCCTTCAGCGCGCCGACCGCGTACGCCTCCAGCACCGCGTCGAGCTGGTCCGCCACGAACGACGCCTCAGGCACCAGCACCGAACGCACCCCGAAAGGATTCTGCGCGGTCAGCGCCGCCAGCACCGTGCAGCCGTGCACCCCGAAAACATGGAAAGCCCGCAAGTCAGCCTGTATGCCGGCGTTGCCCCCGCTGTCGCTGCCAGCGACCGTCAGCGCCACAGCCCGACGCATGCCCACCGTCTCATCCGCCTGTTCCGTCATAAAAATCCTTTTTAAAAACACCCCTGCCGACAATTATCCATCCATCCGCGGCAACAGGAAAACCTGCGCTTGTTCGTCAACCGCGTCCAACCGCTCGGGCTCGGTGAAATTGTGCCGGTTGCGCAAAACCGCAACAGCATCGTCCAGGAAAGACTCGGGTGTCGAAGCCCCGCTGGTCATGCCAACGGCCTGCCCGTCATGCCACCGCAAACCGTCAAGTTGCGCCAGCTCGCTCACCAACTCCGCATCGGCGCCTGCGGCGCGGGCGGTCTCGACCAGCCTCAGGCTGTTGGAGCTGTTGGCCGAGCCCAAAACCAACACCCTCCCGCAAACGCGCGCCAGCCGGTCCACGGCCTGCTGGCGGTTGCGCGTGGCATAGCAGACATCCGTGCTTTCCGGCAAAAGCAGCCCCGGGAAACGCCGCCTCAGCACCGCCATCACATCCTCCACCTGCGACTGCCCCAGCGTGGTCTGCGTGACCACAGCCACCGCCCCCCCCTGCGGCAACGCGAGCGCCTCGGCCTCGGCCGCGTTCTCAACCACAACGACATTATCCGGCGCCTCGCCCGCCACACCCGCCACCTCTTCGTGATGGCGATGGCCTACGCAGACCACCTTGGTGCCATCGGCGGCGAACCGGCGTACCTCCGCATGCACCTTGGTCACGAACGGGCAGGTCGCGTCAATCACGCGCAAGCCGCGCGCGGCCGCCACGCGCACCACCCCGGGAGAAACCCCGTGCGCCGAAAACAAGAGCCGCGCTCCTTGCGGCGCATCCTCCACCCGCTTCACGAACACCATGCCCATGCCGGCCAGCCGCTCGACCACCTGCCGGTTGTGAACGATCTGGTTCAGGCAATAGACCGGCTCTCCCGGAAAACGCTCCAGCAGCGTCTCGGCAGTCGCGACGGCGCGCGCCACCCCTGAACAGAAGCCGTGCGGATAGACGATGACCAGACGCCGCCGCATCATGTCCGAGCCCCATCCTCAAGCCCGCCGCCCCGTTCCAATTCCGCCAGAATCCGCTCGGCCGGAGTCAGCGCGCCCTTGCTCTTGTTGCAGGCGTCGCAGGCCGGAACCACGTTGCCCTTGTTGCTGCGCCCGCCGCGCGCCACAGGCACCACATGGTCAAGCGTCAAGGCTTCGGCCCCGACCTGCCTGCCGCAATAATGGCACACCCCGGCGGCGACCTGGTTCTGCCACCACGCGCTCTTGCGCAACTCGCGCGCCGCCGCGCGCTCACGCGCGACGTGACGCTCGTCTTTCCGGATGTCAACCCACTCTTTCATCTCAATGCCGCGACCTCTCCACAAGCGCACCGTCTTCCGCCGCTCCCAGCGCCGTCAGGCGCCGGGCGTGATTCTCCTCCGCCACCGACAACGCCAGAAAGGTCTCGCGCAGAGCGGGAAGCGCGCTGCGCTCTGACAGTGTGCGGTAAAAACGCGCCGCCGCCAACTCATGCCTTAGCGCCTGCCCTACCGCCGCAGACATGTTGCCCGCCGCGGCATGGGTCATGTCTTCCAGCGGAGGGAAACCCGCCGCCATCTCAGCCGTCACCGGGAAATCCTTGTCCGCGCCCGCCGCCAAAGCCCCGAGCATGGCTTCGTGGTGCCAGCGCTCCTCCGCCGCCAGCCTGCGGAAAACATCCTGTTCCGCCGGATCGGCGGATTTGGCGGCCAACGCCTCGTAATCCAGAGCCGCCGCCTGCTCGAATGCCGCCGCCTGCCGTATCACGAACCGCCCGATCCAGCCGGCAGGCATTTCCGCCGCAGAGACCCCGCACTTGACAGCGCGCGGCAGCAAGGCATCCCGCAACATCAACATGCCGAAAAGCAGGAACAACGCGCCGCCGACACATTTGATCACCCGCTCGTCCGGCACAAAACGCCGGACCAGATCCCCCGCCAGCACACCGATCGCGGTCGAGGCCGCCAAAGCCGCCACCCCGGCCGAGAAAACCGTCCACTTCGCCGAAGTGGCGGCAGACTGGCTCATCACCGCCAATTGCGTCTTGTCACCCATCTCGGCAAGAAATATCAGCGTGAAAGTGCTGAAAAAAAGCGGCCAATTCACATTACTCTCCTCTTTGAAAATATAATATCATAAAGCCTGACAACCCGGCGGCGCCAGAAAATACGATTTCAGCTTGCCCGCCATCGGCATAATGTCCATTATTATGCCATGAAGAAGACATTTTTTTATGCCGCTTTCGCGGCCACGGCCATACTATGCGGCTGCGTCAATTTTTTCGACAATCCTTTTTTCACAGTCAAAGAGTCCGGCCTTAACTGGGTTTTTATCCGCCATTATAATTTCCGCACCACGCCGATACAGCGCGTCAGCGTGCGCGTGGACGGCAACGGCCTGGTGACTGTCCGGGAAGGCACCAGCGCCCTGGTCACCAACCCCTTCGCCGCCAGCCACACCGACCCGAACTGGAACGACCTGCGCGAACAGCGCATAACCATCCCGCGCGAGGATGTCGTGCCGCTTTACCAGATGCTGGTGGACGCCGGACTTTTCAAAGAGCGACGCAAAGGCGAAAGCTCCAGCACCAACGAGGCGATCTTCGTTTCCGCCAACATCCAGTGCAAGACCTGCGGCTCCGAAGACGATGTCTACGTCAGCGACCCTGACCTGGCCGAACACCTCAAGAACGTTGTCCTGATGTTCTACCAACCCCAGCCCGTCCGCAAACGCTGACATCCCGCGAACCCGATCAAACACATGAGACTCACGCCCCGCCCGATCACATTATTCGCCATGAGCAAACGCTTCCGACACCGCGCACTCGCCGCGTTCATGGTGACCGCCGCCTGCGCCGGCCGCGCAGAACGGGTGTTTGTGGCCATGGTCGAGACCGACAATTATCTGAGCGCGGTCTACGGCGTCTCCGCCTTCAGCCGGAGCGCCGAGCTGCCGCTCGACACGGGTTCAATCGAAAAACGGATCGCCGCCGCATTGGCGCTGCCGTCTTTTGCGGGCGTGTCGTCGCGAGAAACGCTGCGCTTCGTCCAGACCGTGGACCCCGAACTGCCGCTGTCGGACGAGAACCCCGCCAAAGTGGCGCTGATCCCGCTCTCCGACTCCGGCGCGACACTTCAACAGGCGCTCCGGGACGCCTACGCCTCTTCAAAGCCGATGGACGAAGCCACCCTTTTCGAAAACCCCGCCGACACCAACCTGGCTACGCGCGTCGTGGCCACACTGTCCGGCAAACACATGCTGCTGTCAAGATCG
>CAYRZP010000133.1:0-5109 GCA_964428885.1 uncultured Lentisphaeraceae bacterium | reverse complement strand
GCGCGTTCGGCGCGGACGGGCGGCTGCGCCTGGCCTACACCAAGGTGGCGGTGGAAGAGGACGAGGAAGGCGTGCCGGTCTTCGGGGCGGCGGATCTGTGCGTGCTGGATCATCCGGTGGGGCCTGACCCGGCGATCGGGGAGTACGGGATCGCGCTCTCGACGAACGCGGTGGATTTCGGCGAGGACGTGCAGGTTCACGTGACCGTCGAAAATCGCGGCGACTTGCCGGTGACGAATCTGGCGGTGTGCGTGTATGCGGGCGACCCGGCGGCGGGCGGCACGTTGCTCGGCGCGACGCAGCGCGTGGCGCAGGTTTTGGGCGGAACCTCCGAGGTGGTGACCGTGGCATGGACCATTCCAGAGGCGGTCAGCAACGTGGTGCTCTACGCGGTGGCCGATCCGGGGCTGGAGAGCGACGACCGCAACCGGGCGAACAACACGGCCACGCTGGCGGCGCTGATGCCCGATTTGGCGGTGGAGGGCGCGGCCGCGGTGAACGAAACGACGAACGTGCGGCTCATCAGCGCCAGCGTGATGAACGAGGGCGCGGTGCCGGTGGCTGCGGGTACGCAGGTGACCTTCCGGCGCGGGGCACCCGACGGCGAGCTGTTGGCGACCGATACGCTGGGTGCGCTGGCCTTCGGCACAAACGGCGTGTACGACGCGGGCTTCCGCTGGGACATGTCCGGGACGGCCTTCACCTCGGCGTTCGAGGTGGTCTACATCGCGGTCGACCCGGCCAACGGCGTGGGCGAGATCGAGGAGCGCAACAACACGGCGGCGGTGCAGGTGATGACGAGCCTCGACACGGACGGCGACGGGCTGCTGGACGGCGAGGAACAGCGGCTGGGCACGCGGTCTGATTTGACGGACACGGACAGCGACGGGCTCGGCGACTTCGCCGAAGTGAACACGCACGGCACGAACCCGCTGCTAAAAGACAGCGACGGCGACGGCGCGGATGACGACAAGGAACTGGCCGCAGGTACCGACCCCAACAGCGCCACGGACGTGTTTAAGATCGTGGCGGCGGACGGTACGGAAACGGTGGCGATGAGCGTGACGTGGAACGCCAAGGCAGGGGGCGTATATCAGGTCGAGGCCGCCGCATCATTGGCGGGGCCGTGGGGTAACGCGCCGGATAGCGTGGGCGAGTTCGGCGCGAGTCGCCAGACGGCGGTCACAAACGGCGTGCTGCGCTACTGCGACACGCAGACGGGACAGGCCGCGCGCTTCTACCGCGTGAGGAAGGTGGGGCCGTGAGGAGCGGTGGAATCGATAAAATCGAGATAATCGAATGAATCGATTCGGTCGAATCTGTCGATTCCATCGATTCTTTCGATAGCCGGCGTCATCACCGCCGCGCTTCTAATTGCCGTCTCAGTGCAAGCCGGCTTCGTTCCGCGTGGACACGCGAGCGGCGGCGCCTATTCATTCTCGCGCAGCGGGCCGTGCTTTTTCACGTCCTTCATCGGGATCGTCTGGCTTATGCCCGGGGCGGTCTCGATGCGGATGCCTTCTTCGTTCGTAAATTCCAAAACGCCCTTGTAGTAGGATCGGGTCGTCGTCACTTCATAATTCGGGATGAATTTGCGCTGCAGCCTGAACTGCAGGGTCTGCGTCTCGCCGCGCTTGATGCCGGCCCGCCGCTTCTGGTTGGCGAACCCCTTGCGGAATATCTCGATCTCGTGTTCGCCTTCCGTCACGTCTTCCACCGCGAACGGGTCTGATACGGCGCTGGAGTCCACGCCGCGTGTGATGGTGACGCCGACCTTCTTGCCGTCCAAAAGGATTGTGGCGCCCGAAGGGGCGGTGACGATCTCGATCCTGCCGGTGTTGCGCACGAGCCTGAACTCCTCGGTTATGGAGGCGCCTTTCAGCAGCTTCACGTCGCGGGCCACCGGGTCGTGGCCCGCCATGTCAACGCGCACCCGGTAGTCGCCGGGAGCGATGTCAACCAGATCCAGCGGGGTTTGCCCCTTGTATTCGTTGTTGACATAAACCCGCCCTTTCTCTGGTATCGACACTACACGGAGCGTGCCTGGCAAAGGTTTCAGTTTGACATCAAGCGCCTGGACTTCGCCGGCGGCGAGCGATATCTCCCTCTTGTGGGTCTCGAATCCGTCGGACTTGATCTCGAGGGTGACCGTGCCGCCCGGGATACGGTCGATCCGGCAAGGCGCGCGCCCGCGGCTGATGCCGTTCACCAGCACTTCCGCGTCGGAAGGGTCGGATGAGACCGTGACGGTTCCGGAGTCGGACATCAGCGAGACGGTTTGCTTTAACGGCGTCCGGCCTTCAATCGTGACCTCGATCTCTTTGGTCTGGTAACCGGGCGAGGCTATCGTCAGCTTGTGCTGGCCGTTTTCCAGTGAAGTGATAAGCAGAGGGGTATTGCCGAGCGAAACGCCTTTGGCAGACACTTCGCTGCCGGGCGGGTCTGAAATCAGCAGCAGGATGCCGGTCAACGCTTCAAGCTTAAGGTTCAGGGAGCGGGTGACGCCCTGCTCTAAAACAACGGTTTCCAAGACGTCACGGTAGCCCGCCTTGAGAACCTGCACCAGATGCGGGCCGGCCGGCATGTCGGTTAAGGTCAAGGGGGTCGATCCCTTTTCGGCGTGGTCGACCATGACGCTGGCCCCCGGCGGCTGCGAAACGACGTCGAGCCTGGTGGCAGGCTCTTTGCCGCCTGACGCCAGCAGACAATGGCAAAGCATGATTTGCGTCAAGGCCAAGCGGGTAGAAAATTTCATAAAGCGCTCCAGGTCGAACACAAGTCAAAAGTCAGCGGCGGGTTTTGCTCAGGCGGTTTTCAACATCCAGCAGCTTGCGGGCTGCTTCTTGATTACGGCTGTCGGCGCGGTCAGGTATCAGCTCGCGCAGGATCCGGAGTTCCTTGGCCGCGGCAGTCCAGTCAGAAAGGTTGATGGCCCTGTCCGCCCGGAAACGCTGCTCCTGATAACGTTTGTCGAGTTCGTTTTCGGCGGCCTTGAAGCCGTCGATGATGGCATTGTAGAAATCCGGTTTGGGATTGACCGTGTCAAGGTAAAACAGGGCTTCCCGGTAAGCGCATATCGCTTCGGACAGGTTGCCGAAGCGGACTTCCCGCTCGGCGAATTTTTTGCCGGCCAGGGTCAGCGCGTCTTGAGCCAGGGTGACAAGCTTATCCGCTGAGAACTGAATCGCCCAGATCCCGAGCTCGTTTTTGCTGAAAGTCTCCAGTTTTTCGCGCAAGGCCTTGAACGCCTCCGGTTCATTGCGGTTTGTGATCCTGCATGTGTGCGCGTTGGTGCCGAGGGCGACAGTCAGGTTAAACTCGTTAAGCGTGTTCGGCCGCGCCGCGAACCCAGTGTATGATTTATCGAGGCTGAAGAAACCGCTGTTCTCGATGTCGCCGATCAGCCCTGCGATCAAGGCGGGCTCCACCTGCTTTTCTTTGCGCACATGCCGGTTTTTGCCGGAAAGGTCGTCGATCTTGACCGCGAGGACGCCTTCGGGGGTCAGCGTCATTTCGTAGCGGAAGACGTTGCCGGTGTCGGCTTCGATCTTCTCATAATGCAGCAGCAGGAGCTTCTCCACAGGGGGCTGGCTGGTCGCCGCCGCCTGCTTTTTAGCGGATCCGGAATGGTCGAGCATGAGGGTGGTGCCGACAGTCAAGACCAGAATGGCGGAAAGCGTCCACAGGGCAGGCCGCACGAGCGATTTGCGGCTATGCTCGCTTTCGGGTTCACGGTTTTGGAACCCCAGGTCGATCACGACATCCTGGGCTTGCGTCTCCTCGGTTTTCGCCATGGCCTCGTCCGGCGCGCCGGTTTTTTCGACGCGGATAACAGTTTGGCCAACGGTGATGCGGTCGGCAGGCGAAAGCATGGCTTCATCAACCGGTTCATCATTTACCATGGTCTGGTTCGCGCTGGCGAGGTCTATGATCCACAAGTCCGTGCCGCGCGGCTCTAAACGGCATTGGCTTCTGGATAGCGCTGGGTCGTCGAAGCTGACGTCGCATTTGCTGGAGCGGCCCAGTGTCAAGCCCTCCGGCGGCACAGGGTAACGCCTGCCCTTGAACGGGCCGTCGGACACGCAAATCGTAAAGAGATTCGATTTCATGGGTTTAGAACATGTGCTCCAAGGTTTGCCTTAAGACTGGCCCCAGCAAAATTATGAAGACGGCGGGAAAGATGAAAAGCATCAGAGGCCCCAGCATCTTGACAGGCGCCTCGTTGGCTAGTTTCTCCGCGCGGCTGAACCTGCGCGAACGCATCTGGTCTGCCTGGATGCGCAATATCGCGCCTATGCTGACGCCCAGTTCGTCCGCCTGTATCAGGGAGTGCGCTACCGAACGGAGGTCCGGCAGGTCAACCCTTTGGGCCAGATTGCGCAGCGCGACCCTCCGCGGGGTGCCCACCTGGATCTCGCGCGTCATGCGGATAAGCTCCTCGTTAAGCGGATCCAGCTTGCGTCTCTCGCAGTTGCGCTGGAGGGCGCTCATGAAATCCATGCCAGCCTCGACCGAGAGCGTGAGCAAGTCCAGCACGAACGGCAAATCCCGCATGATCGAGCGGTGTCTGGAAGACAACACACGCCTTAACCAGAGCAAAGGATAAAGATACAGGCAGGCCGTGCCCAGCAAGAAGAACCACGGCATGTTCTTAGCCACTTCAGATCCGGGCAACAACGCGGAAAGGAGTCTTAAGGTCGCGAACCAGAAGGCGCCGCCAACCACAGGCATCAATATTTTAAGGGCGAGCAGCTCGCGGCCGTTCAACAAACCTTCATATCCCGCGGCGACCAGTTGCCGGTCTGCGGTGGCGCGCGCCATATCGAGTTGCGGGCGCGCGGTCAGCCGGTCCAGATTGGGCGCGAAAGGCAACAACAGCCGGAACAGCAGCGGAATTTTGCGCTCCTGCTTGCGGCCGTCGGCCAGCGTCACATAAGTTATCTGCCGTGCGATGTTGAGGCAATACCATGACATCCCGGCTACGCAGGTAGCCCAAGCGCACATGGTCGCGAACAATAGCACATGATCGTTCATCGGACAGCCGTTCCTGTTAACCGAAACATTTATGGACACCGATTATTATGACGGTTTGAAACGGAAAGTCACGGC
>CAYRZP010000132.1:0-5139 GCA_964428885.1 uncultured Lentisphaeraceae bacterium | reverse complement strand
GGTCGCGTGTCGACGGGTTTGTGGCGCATGTGGCGGCGTTCCGCGAGATCGAGGTATTCGACATCCGTCCGTTGTCCGTGGCGGTGCCGGGTGTCCGTTTCCGTCAGATGGATCTCATGAATCCGTCTGAAGCCTTTTCCGCATGTTGCGACTCGCTCTCATGCCTGCACGCGATCGAGCATTTCGGACTGGGCCGGTATGGCGATCCGGTGAACCTCGATGGGCACCTGAAAGGGTTCCGTGCGCTGTCGAAGGTGCTTAAACCGGGCGGCATGCTTTACCTGTCGGTCCCGATCGGGCCGGAGCGGATCGACTTCAACGCAAACCGCGTGTTCGCAGTGCAGACCCTGCTTGACCTCGCGCGCGCGAAATATGAACTGGCCGGCTTCTCGTATGTTGACGATGCCGGCGCGCTGCACGAGGATGTCGCGATCACTCCCGAACAGGCGGCAAACAATTTCGGCTGCCAGTACGGGTGCGGGATTTTCGAGTTCCGCAAACTGCATGGCTGTTTTGTCAGTGAGTAGCAGAAGGAAACATGATGAGGGAGCCTGTTGCAGAAGGTGTGCCTTACGGGTGGTCGGAAGACCGTCAGGGTTTTTCTTTTATCATCCGGCCCGTGAGCGAGCTGATCCAGCGATATGTGGGCTCTCCCTGCTCAATCCGAATTTTGGATTTAGGGTGCGGAAACGGCACCTTGTGCGGAGCGCTGAAGCGTTGGGCTATGATGTTGCAGGCGCTGAAATTGATGCGGGCTGCGCCCACATTAGTTATGAGGCATTTATGAAGGTCAACGGCGAACATTACCGCACGATCTGGATCAGTAAAGATGATCCCGCGACCGTGCAGGCTATCGACCAGAGTAAGCTGCCGCATGAGTTTGAGATCATGTGCCTGCGCACTGTCGGGGATTTCATCACTGCGATCAAAGACATGCGCGTGAGAGGCGCGGGCCTGATCGGGGCGGCCGCCGGCTACGGCATGTACATCGCCGCCTTGACCGCGCCGCGTGACCACATGCAATTCATGCTTGAGACAGCCGAGAAGCTGCTGAAGACCAGGCCTACCGCGGTCAATCTGGCCTGGGCGGTAGGGCGGCAACTGCGGGCCGCGGAGCGATGCGGCACGCGGGAAGATGCTGTCAAGGCGGCTTTGCGGACCGCGACCGCGATTGCCGATGAGGATGCGGAGGCTTGCCGTCGCATCGGCCAGCACGGCAAAGAGCTGATCGCCAAGTTCGCGGACGATAAGCGCGGCGGGACGGTCAACATACTGACCCACTGCAATGCCGGCTGGCTTGCCTTTGTTGATCACGGCTCGGCGCTGGCGCCGGTTTACGCCGCTTTTGACGACGGGATTAACACGCACGTCTGGGTTGACGAGACGCGCCCGCGCAACCAGGGCGCGGCCTTGACCTGCTGGGAACTGGGACGCCACGGTGTGCCGCACACTCTTGTCGCCGACAACGCCGGAGGCCATCTGATGCAGCGCGGCATGGTGGATCTTGTGTTGGTCGGCGCTGATCGTGTGACACGTAACGGTGACGTCGCCAATAAGATCGGCACTTATCTGAAGGCATTGGCGGCACACGATAACGGTGTGCCTTTCTACGTCGCTTTGCCGTCGTCGAGCTTTGACATGGATATGGCGGACGGTCACGCGGGCGTCCCGATTGAAGAGCGCGACGAATGCGAGGTCCGCTTGGTGACCGGCAAAGGCGGTGACGGGCGGACTGCCGCGGTTCAGATATGCCCTGACGGAACCCGGGCGCGCAACTGGGGCTTTGACGTCACGCCGGCCCGTCTGATCGACGGCCTGATTTGTGAACACGGGATCTGCACGGCCTCTGAAAGCGGTATCAGCGGCATGCTTAAGGGATTTATGTGATGCGCAAAGAAGGATATATTAAATACCGGTCACATTTAATTGACGGGCAGATACCGGGACTGGAAGGTTTTGAAGCGCTGAACCGTTGCCGCACGGAGCTTTTCGATCTGCGGCTGCTGGGCGCTTATCCTGACGGTGTCGGTTACGGCAATGTCAGCATGCGCGTTGACGCCAGACGTTTCATAATCACCGGCAGCGCGACCGGCGCCGTCCGGGAATTGGACAGCGACCATTACGTGCTGGTAGAGAGTTTCGACTTGAAGGAGAACAGTGTGCGCGCGGTCGGGAAAATCAACGCCTCTGCCGAGAGCATGAGCCACGGCGCGGTTTACAGGGCGCGGCCAGGGGTCGGATGCGTGATCCACATCCACAGCAGGGCGCTGTTCGACTACATGCGGCGCGAGGGGTATTGGGAAACCGATCCGGCCATACCATTCGGGACGCCGGAACTGGCTTCAGCGATTAACGATCTGGTATTATCAATGCTTGGCGATGAAGGTGTGTTTGTCACGGCCGGCCACGATGAAGGCATAATCGCGTTCGGGCGCGATGTGGCTGCCGCCAAAGCAATGATAATGAGCGTTTACGAGAAAGGGGCTGCGGAATGAAGATCGGCGTGGTGGGCGGGTCGGGGCTGGACAACCCGCGTTTCATTGACAATCCGCGTGAAGAAACGGTAATGACCCCTTACGGAGCGCCGTCGTCGCCTTTGACATGCGGCGAGATCTGCGGACGGGAGGTCGTCCTGCTCGGCAGGCACGGGCAGGCGCATACCATCCCTCCGTCGCAGGTCAACTACAGGGCGAATGTGCACGCTTTGAAACAGGCGGGCTGTACCCATATACTGGCCACGACGGCGGTCGGGTCGCTGCGCGATGACATCCGGCGCGGCGATCTGGTGATAGTTGACCAGTTCATCGATTTCACGAAGCGGCGCGATGTGACTTTCCATGACGCTTTCGAGCCTCATTCTCCGGTACACACGCCGATGGCCGAGCCGTTTGACGAGCCATTGCGCAGACTGTTGATAACCGAATGCGAAAAGCTCAGCGTGCGGCATCACACGCGCGGCACGGTAGTGACGATCGAGGGACCGCGCTTCTCCACGCGCGCCGAGTCACGCATGTTCCGCATGTGGGGCGCTGACGTGATCAACATGTCGGTAGCGGTGGAGGCGGCGTTGGCCAACGAGGCCGGCATACCGTACGCCGCAGTGGCGATGAGCACTGATTACGACTGCTGGAAAGAGGATGAAACGCCGGTGAGCTGGGACGGGATAATCGAGGTTTTCCAGGCCAATGTCGAGAAGGTCACGAAACTGCTGTTGGCCGTGATACCGCAGATAGGGTAGCGTATGGGCAAACTATCGGCAAAGACGGCGATTCTGGCAAACGGCGCGTTCCCCGCCGGCGCGGCGCCGCTGGAGGCGTTGCGTTTGGCCGAAAAGATCGTGTGCTGCGACGGGGCGGCCGACAAGCTGATGGCCGCCGGGCTGGAGCCTTCCTGGATCGTGGGCGATCTTGACAGTCTTGATGCCGGGACGCGCGAGCGGTATCGCAATCGGCTGGTGCGCGCGGGCGACCAGAATATGAACGATCTGGCCAAGGCCTTCAGATTCTGCCTGAAGAAAGGCTGGCGGGATATCGTGATTCTCGGGGCGACCGGCCTTCGTGAGGATCACGCTTTAAGCAATCTTTCTTTGCTGGTTGATTTCGCCCTGGAGGCCACGGTGATCATGCTGACCGACACGGGTTGGTTCACGCCGGTGTTGCGCTCAACGCAATTCCAGTCGAGCGCCGGCCAGCAGGTGTCGATCTTCTCTTTCGATCCGCAGGTGACGGTATACGCCGAGGGGTTAAAATATCCTTTGGACGGTGTTTCGTTCACGCGCTGGTGGAATGCGGCGCTCAACGAAGCCTGCGGCGACACGTTCAAGCTGGTTTTCGAGGGAGGCCCGTTGCTGGTATATCAGACGTATGCGGCGGCGGCTCCCGAGTGTGGGTTTTGGCTGAGGTGAAGCGAACCTTTGGGCGCGGGGAAGGATGCCGCGCCTTTTTCAACCGAACGCGCGGGTCCAGAGTGCGTTGAGGCGTTTGGCGGAGACGGGGGTGGGGGTGCGCAGCTCCTGCGCGAAGAGCGAGACGCGGAATTCTTCGATCATCCAGCGGTATTCGGCCAGCAGCGCGCGGTCGTGCGGGGGAGGCTTGTCGAGCGCGGCGTGATCCAGATAGCGCTGCCATAAGGGGCGGAGTTCGTCGAGCTTGCGCAGGTCGCCGACGGGATTGGCCGGGGCGCGCCGGATGCGCACGCGGCAGGCTTCGAGATAGCGCGGCATGTTGCGGAGCGTGGCGCTGGCGGCGGCTTCGGCAAAGCCCGGGAAGATCATCCAGGCTAGCTGCTCGGTGATGTCGTCCAGCGCGGGCTGCGGAAGGTGGGCCTGCGGCAGGATGCTCTCGATCTCGTCCGCCGCGCACAGGATGGCGGAGGTCAGGCGTGTCCGCTCCAGGTGCGTTTCAGCCAGCGCTGGCTGTCCCTGCTCAAGCCGTTGCCGGAAGGTCTGCTCGTCGCGTATCGGCGGCTGGCCGAGCGTTAAAACCTCGCGCAGGGCGGATAGTCCCAGTTCCTCGCCGAGCGCTTGCGCGTCGGTCTCGATCCGCTTGAGATATAGCAGCGCCGCACGCGGCAGGGAAGGCGGCTGCGACAGTCTGCGCCACTCTTTGCCGAGCGCCAGGGCGAAGAGGCGCAGCACACCTTTTTCATGGGAGGCGGCGGCGTCGGCGGGATCGTTGAAGAGGCGCAGGGCGGCAGAGCCGAGGTTGTCTGAGAGGGCGGGGTAATGGATGATGGGCCAGCCGGCCCGGCCCACATCCACCTGGGCGGGCAGTGGACCGAAATCCCATTGCGTGATATTGTCGCGGTGCCACGGCCGGGCGGCCTCGGGCGAAGGCGCGGACGCCTGCTTGCCGAAACGGTTCACGAGTTCGGCCAGATCGCGGCTGCTGTCCAGCACGCGGCCTTGCGCGTCGGTGACGGAAAAGCGCACGCGGAGGTGTTCCGGCGCGAGAATATCCTGCCAGGCATCGGCCGGCACGCGCACTCCGCGCGCGTCATAGAGCGCGGCGGCGAAGGCTTCGGCCAAAGCGCCGTGTCCGGGCTGCATGCGGGAGCGGCACATGGCGACGGTGTCGTTGAAAGGTTGCAGCAGTCGGCGCAGCCGGCTCGGCAGCACATTCAGCATCCAGAGCAGTTTCT
>CAYRZP010000131.1:0-5181 GCA_964428885.1 uncultured Lentisphaeraceae bacterium | reverse complement strand
CCTCTTACTTCATTTTTCAGCGCAGCGGCTCCAAGACAAAACCGTATGCGTACTCGCGGTCTGTCGGCAACTGATACTCCGGCCATGGCATAGCGCCCCAACTGTTCTCGCCCGCCAGCCCCATCTGCCCGTAGTCCAGATAAACCACCCACCCGCCGCACGGCTCCAGATCCCACGGATGTTTGCGCGTCTCCAGCTCGCCGAGCGTGTAAGGCGAGACGTTGAAGTTGATTTGGGAATCGCCCTTGACCCGTATGCCCTTACCGTCCGCGTCCGTGAAGGAGACCCAGAAGGTGTCGGTGCGGTTCCCGCTCTCCTGCGGCTCGACGTAAGGGAAATGGAAATCCGCGGCGTCCAGCGCGTACAAACCGTAAAAAGCCGAGGCCTTGCGGTCGGCGTAATTCTCGTGAGGACCGCGCCCGAGCCATTTCACACGGCTGTAATCGGACGGGATGCGGGCGGCCATGCCGACACGCGGCAGCGACGCCAGCCCCGGCCCTTCCGGCTTGAGCCTGAAGGCCACGCGTATGCTGCCGTCCGTGAAAAAGGTATAGCCCAGAGAACCCGCGGTCCCCGCCGCCGCGGGATAAGCCAGGTCAACGATGACGCGCCAATTTCCGTCAACCTCGCGGTACAGCCGCACGCCGCGCGCCGCGCGCTTGGCCGCCGCGTCACGCCAGACCGCATGTCTCTCGGGCATGCGGTTGCCGCGGTCGTTGTCGGTCGGCGCGCGCCAGAAGCAGGGCTCCAGCGGCGCGAGCAGCATTTCACGCCCGCCGACCGTCCAAGAAACCAGCGCGCCGTCGGCTTTGCGGACGCGGGCCGTGAAGTTCTCCCCTGTGACTTTGACATCATCCGCGCTCTGGTCGGCATTGATGGCTTCGCGCCCGACCGTGCCGCCGACCGCCACAGCCGGCGTCTCGGCAGGAACCACAACCTGCGCCCGCGCCACCACATGCCCCTTCTCGGCCCACTTCTCCCGTTGGATGGTGCGGAAGGCGAAGTTCCAGGTGCTGACACGCGCCGCGTACGCCGGACGCCGCGCCATCGCTATCGGCAAAGTTATGACCTTCTCGGCCTGCGGCGGCACGTCCAGCCGGCCCAGCGAACCTTCGTCAATGATTTCGCCGTTCTCCTCGTACGTCCACTGTCCGCGGTATTCATCAAGGTTGGTGAAAAAGGCATCGTTCCTGACCTTGAAGACACCGCGCGTGGTGTCCACCCCCTCCACCCGGATGTTCTGGTAACAATGAAAGACCTCGCTGAACTGCGGCGTCGGGCGCCGGTCCGGCTGCAGCAGCCCGTTGCAATTGAAGTTGTCGTCATTGGGATAATCGCCGTAATCGCCGCCGTAGGCCCAGAACCATGCCGCTTGCCCGGCCCGCGCCCTGCCTTCCGGAACCGGCTTGCGCAGAGCCTGATCAACAAAGTCCCAGATGAAAGCCCCCTGCAGGTTGGGATAGGCGTTGATCACGCGCCAGTAATCGGCAAGGTTGCCCGACGAGTTGCCCATCGCGTGCGAATATTCGCACAGTATGAAAGGCATCGCGGTGTCGGCGCGCTTGCCGTAAGCCTCGATCTTCCGCACCCCCGCGTACATGGTGTCCACAAAGTCGTGCGGGCCGTTGCCCTGGTTCTGCACCATGCGGCCAGGGTCGCGGGCCTTGAACATGGCGAAGGCCTCGCTGAAAAAATCCGACTCCACGTTGTTCTCGTTGCCCGATGACCAGATGATGACCGAGGGATGGTTCTTGTCGCGCTCGAGCATGCCGGTCTCGCGGTCCATGGCCGCGGCGCGGAACGCGGGATCGATCACCGGGTTGCGCGCTGAATTCTCTAGGCCGTGGGTCTCCACATTGGCCTCGTCCATCACATACAGTCCGTATTCATCGCAAAGGTCGTACCAGCGCGGATCGTCGGGATAATGGCAGGTGCGCACCGCGTTGATGTTGTTGCGCTTCATGATCAGGACATCTTCGACCATGCGCTCCATCGGCACCGCGTAGCCATGGTCCGGATCCATCTCGTGACGATTCACGCCCTTGAACAGCACCGGCTGGCCGTTAACCAAAATCTGGCTGCCACGGGCCTCGACCTGACGGAAGCCGACCTTCTGCGGCACCGCGCAGAGCGTATGCCCTTGGCCATCCTTCAGCGTCAGGATCAGATTGTAGAGATTGGGATGTTCTGCCGACCACAAGCGCGGGGAGTTGACCGTGATGTCAAAGCGGAAGCTGCCGCCTGAAGGCCGGGCGCTCGCCCGCGCCACGCGCCTGCCGCTGAAACTGTGGGGGTAAAGTTCGGCTTCGAGCGTGACGTCATCCGCCGCGCCCGCGAGTTCCGCCTCCACCGCCAGACACCATTCGCCCGCGTAGCCGCCGGGCTCGACCGCGGTCGTGCGCACGAAATAGTCGCGCAGGCGCGTCTGCGGCGTTGACCAAAGATAGACAGGGCGGTAAAGTCCGGACAGCCGCCAGAAATCCTGATCTTCCATGTATGAGCCGTCGCACAGGCGGTAAACCTCGACCGCCAGCAGGTTCCTGCCCTCCGCGAGTTTGTCCGTCACGTCAAAAGTCGCGCCCTGCCTGCCGTCTTCGGCATAGCCGAGCCTCACCCCGTTGAGCCACACATAGATCGCGGAAGAAAAACCGTCGAACCGCAAATAGACCCTGCGGCCCTTCCAATGCTCCGGTGCCGTGAACTCGCGCCGGTATGAGCTGACCGCGTTGCGCTCCTTGAAGGTCGTGTAGCGCGGTTCGGGCTCGCGCGTCACAAAGGGCGGGTCGTTCTTGAAGTAATAGCCGATGTTCTTGTAGAGCGGCGTCCCGTGGCCCATCACTTCGACGCAGCCCGGCACCGGCATCCGGCCCCAGCCGTCCGCCCTGAAATCCGGAAGGTAAAAATGCGCGGGCCGCTGTCCGGGATGCGGCACCCAATGAAACTCCCATTCCCCGTCAAGAGCGAGGAAATAATGCGAATCCTCGCGCGAGACCGCCTTGCGGGCGGCTCTGGCCGATTCGAAAACCATCATCGTGGCGGCGGCTGGCTCGGTGCCGACGCGGAACACCCCTGGATTCTCCCATTCCGGCAGAGCCGCGTAACCCGCCGGATTGTAGGTGGCGCCGGGTTCGATTCTGCCGCGCATCTCGAAAAATGTCTCGGCCCAAACCGCGCGCGCCTCGGCCGCACCCTCGTTTTGCAGCCGGACCAGCTTGACGCCTGACAAGTCCACGTCGAAAGGCTTGGCCGTATCGCCCTGTTTCATCATGCCGCTGCGCCATAGCTCTTGCCCGTCGCCGTAAATCACGCACTCCGCCCTGCCGCCTTCGGTGTCGTCTATGCCGCACTTGCCCGCGAAACGCGCGGCCCCGCCCGTGATGAAGCATACGGCGGAACCGCCGCGGAACCCCAGCCCCTCGGCGTAACGCCTGCCCGCGATCTGGAACGGCGCACCGCGGCAGCAGCCCGCCGGCTCGGCAAAGGCCATGTCCAAAGAGGAGAGCCATACTCTCGGCCAGCCCAACGCCTCGACCGCCTGCGGCTTGACGCCGTCATCCGTCACGAAACAGGCGTTGAGCCAGTCGGCGTGATCCCCCGCCGTGCCGTCCTGCCAGGGATCGACCCGCAACAGCGCGGTCCTGAAATCAGCAAGGTCAACATCCGCCGTGACCGGCGCGTCGCCGCGTTTCAGCGGCGGGCTCTGCCACAGCAGCCGCCCGTCGCCGATGACTTGGAAAACCATCTTTTTGCCAGCCTGATCGCTGGTGTCGTCCACCCCGGCCTCGGCCCGGAAACGCCGCGCGCCGCACAGTTCCACATACAGCTCGGAAGGCGAATGCGTGGCCATGCCGTTGGTGTAGACCTGCCCGGCGACCTGAAGCTTCTTGCCGAACAGGTTCAGGTCACGCGCGGCCGTTTTCAAGCCCTGACGGGTTTTGGATATATCGAGGTCATGCAGGTAGACCTCGGCTGACATAACCTCGGCGCCCGCAAAAAACAGTACTGCGGCCACAATTCCAAAAACGCTTTTTTTCATACAACCTCTTTCAAGCACAACGTCTGCTAAAGCGCCCGGCCTTCACGCAGGGCCGCCAGCAGTTTTCCTGACAAATCCGACTGGTTCAAAGTGTAGAGATGGATGCCGGGCGCGCCGTCTTTAAGCAAACCGCGGCACTGCTCCAGCGCGAAGCGGAAACCTGCCGCCGCCACATCGCCGGAAGCCGCCGCCTGCCGCAGCGGCTCCGGAATCGAGCAACCCGCCAAGGCGACAAAACGCTCGATCTGACGAGCGGAATTAAGCGGCATCACGCCCGGCAGCAAAGGCATGGACACGCCCGCCTCCCGCGCCCGCGCCACGAACCTACGGTAGACCGCATTGTCGAAAAACATTTGCGTGACCGCGAAGTCGGCCCCTTGATCCTGCTTGAGTTTCAGAAAACCGATGTCGCGCCCGGGATCGCGCGTCCCGTCCGCCGCGCGGGTCTCGGGGTGCCCCTCGGGATACGCCGCGCAGCCGACGCTGAATTGCGGCCAGCCGGCTTTGATGAAACCGATCAGGTCGGAGGCGTGCGCGAAACCGCATGAATGCGGGCGGAAGGCAGTCTCGCCCTGCGGCGGGTCGCCGCGCAGCGCCATGATTACCGGCACGTTTTTATCCGCCAGCCGGTCAAGCAGGCGTGACAGGTCGTCCTGCGAGTGGCCCAGACAGGTCAGGTGCGCCATGGCGTTGATACCGAGATTGTTTTGCAGCGAGGCGACCAGATCGACCGTGTTCTCGCGGGTGCTGCCGCCGGCGCCGTAGGTCACCGAGACTAGATCCACGTTCATACGCGCGGTGTCGGCAATCGTGGCGTACAGCCGGGCCCAACCCTCCGGCGTTTTGGGCGGGAAGAATTCAAAAGAGATTGTCGGCCTGCCGCGGCCAAACTTTTCCAAAAACAACATGTCGGGCTTCCGTTTTGAATTCGGTGTTCAGTGTGACTTCACACCCACACTCACATACCCACAAACTAAACTGCTTTCATAACTTTTCACAAAATAATTGGCAGTACCCTCAATCTCTGGCCAGCGCCTTCAGCATCATGGAACTCCAGGCCATCACCTTTACGAACTGATCCAGGCTGAAAGACTCGTTTGGGCAGTGTATCCTGTCCTCCTCCTGGCCGAAGCCCACCAGCAGCG
>CAYRZP010000130.1:0-5249 GCA_964428885.1 uncultured Lentisphaeraceae bacterium | reverse complement strand
CGCTGAACGCACAACGTTCAACGCTCAACTCTCAACGTTCAAGTTATAGGTAAGGAGTCAGGAAATACATGGAGTGTTTTGACATGAGCGCAATCAGGTCTTGTTTGATCCGCCTGACGGTCGCGGCTATATGTGTTTTCAGCTTTTCCGCGGCGGCCAAGGAGAAGGAACCGAAAGTTTCCGAATTGTTAAAGGAAGCCAACGAGCTGATGTCACAGGCGCAGGAGGCTTACGTCACCGGCGAAAGCAAGCGGTCGCTGGAGCTTTACCGCAAGGCGCTGGAAGAGATCGCGCGCGTGGAGCGGGAGAATCCGCGTCGGGTATCATCCTCCGAATTCGCGCCGGTGCGCTTCCGCAAGGCGCTGTGCGAGACCGAGATTGACCGCATCATGCTGGACGAGGTGAGTTCTGCCGCGCGCACGGTGGCGGTGACTGACACGTCGGCATTGGAGGCCAAGCGCGCCGAGCGCAAAAAGGCCGCAGAGACCAACAACGTGCCGGAGGCAGCGGTCAGGCTGACGGCGAAAACGGAGGCCGGTGTGCAGGCGCCGGCGCCCGATGCGGCGGCGGTGTCCGGCGCGGGCAAGCCCGCTGAAGGCTTGAACATAAAAGAGGAACTGGAGTGGGCCAAGGACATGTTGTCAGTGGACCGTTTCGACGCCGCCGAAGTTCCGCTGCTGAAGGTGCTGAAAGCCGAGCCGGAGAACCGTGACGCGCGGCTGCTGATGGCGTTGTCGCGGCTGCAGCAGGGTCGGCACAATGACGCCGCGGTGGTGCTTGACGATCTTATGGAAGACAACCCGCGTGACGAGACCACCCTGCTGCTGGCGGCGGGGGCGCACGCCGCGAACGGCGGTTACGCCAAGGCCATGGAGGCGCTTGACAAGGCAATGAAGGCCAACCCGCAGCGTCCGGCAGGCTATTACAACATGGCGTGGCTGCTGCTGGACATCAATCCGGGCAAGACCGACGAAGCGGAAATGTACTACCGCAAGGCCGTGCAGCTCGGCGGCGCGCGCGACCGCGATCTCGAACGTCGGCTCGGCATCCGTACCGAGTGAGTCGCTCACATAAGGTTTGGGTCGTGTTTAGACACGGCGGTCATGGGCAACTGTCGGCGACCGACTTTTCCAGCGCAACCAAATTTCTACTTACGACACGGATGGCTGAGCAACCTCGGCAGCGTCTGTGGATCGCGGCACACAAGGAAAGCCCATGCGCCTAACCGTCCCCAATTGTTGATTGCGGTTATCCAGCGGTGCGCGGCTTGGTGTTTTGCCCGGTCCTGGTCGTCTTCTTCGCCTTTGATCTCAAGAATCATGGTTTTGCCACTTTTCAGCCGCAGGATGTAATCGGGCTCGTAATGATGCTGCACGCACTCGTATTCGTACGGGATCCGAAGAAACTGGCGGTCATTGCGGACATAACAAAAGACATGCTCAGTCTGCTGTTCCAGATAGAATGTTGCGGTTTGCTCCCATGCGCAGTCCAGAACAACGGCATTCACGTGCGACCTCACGGTGCTATGGACGTTCCTTTTTGTCGTAAAGTCAACGTCGGCTGTCGTGCCGATGGGCTTGTAACGGTTCAGAATCGGCAGAATCGGCATTTCACCTTCCTGCTCGTCCGGCACAATGGCGTCAAGCAGCCGCTCTTTGATCCTACGGACATATTTCTCCAGCGCGAGTTCGCAAGGATGGGCGTCACGAAAATCCACTTTGCTCGCGACGAACGCGCGCACGATCCGCAATACTTGTGGGAAAAGTTCGTGCCGCGCAAGGCCGCGCGTTCTGGCGGAACCGCTAACCGGCGCTTGTGGGCCTTCGCCGACCAGCGCGGACACAATTTGCCGCGCGATTTCGAACTCGATTTCCTGAAGATGGTGGCGGGCGTAATACGCAGAGCGGTTATGCTCGACGTATTCTCCAATACCGCCACCGTGCGCGCCGCCTTCAATATGATCGGTGACGACACGCAGAAATGTTGCGGTCGGCGTATTCTCCGGCTCAATGAACACGCATTCGATCTTAGAGAAATCGGCTGTCACGGACGGTCTGCGCAAGGCATAGACATAACCCTCGACATTCGGGAAACGAATTTCGTAAGCGGAGCGTTCCGGCACAGCGTAAACATGGTTAACCGGGCGGTCGGGCGGCGTCGTTGAAGCTTTGCCCTTGTACGGGATGATCGAGAACGGAATCCCGTAGACATCAACATATTCCTCCGGGAGCAATTCCGTCTGCGGGTCCGGCGTGTAGTTCATGCGCCGCAAGCCGCGCCCGACATCCTGCTCACACATCAATTGGCTACCGAATGCCCGGATGCCGAGAATGTGGGTGACGTTGTTGGCATCCCAGCCCTCGTTCAACATCGCGACGGAAACGACACAACGGACATCCTGCCCCGGCTTTCCCGGCCGACCGATGGTGTTGACGATTTCGCGCAACTCCTTGGCAGCCTCGTCGCGTGTCGCGTCGGGATCCTCGCTCTCGACCTTCTCAAGGCGTTTGCTATCGATGCGGAGCGTCAAGAGCCGCCCTTTGTCATTCTGGAACAACTCGGGGAAAACTTTTCCAGCACCGTAGGTGACGGTCGGCTTCTGGGCCTTTGCTGCAACCTCTTCCTCGCCGTCTTCCGGCTCGTCGGCAATGGTCTCGACCTCCGCTTGCCCGGAAATGTTCTCGTAAAACACCTGGGCGATGTTGGTGTTGTCGCAAACCACGATCATGACCGGCGGCGCTTTGAGGGCCATGTCACTGGCGCTCTGGATGGCGTCAAAGGACTTCTTGTATTCGCCCGCAAGCTGCACGACCGCCTCGTGAGCCCTTTCCCAAACCACATCCGGCTTGGGCCGTTTGTTGGAGAGCCGCTGGGTGTGGGCGAGATCTTTCGTGATGTTCCGCCAGAGCCTGAAGTACTTCGGGTCCGGCTGGCCCGTCGTGTCGCTGACCGGCAGGCGGGGAATCTTCGTGATGCCGCTCTCTATGGCGTCCACCAGTCCGAAATCGCTGACGATCCACGGGAACGGCTCCCCTTCCGGGAAACCGCTGCCTTTGATGTAGAAGGGCGTGGCCGAGAGATCCATGCAGAACCGGATGCCGCAGGCGGCGGCGATGCGGTCAAGCCCCTGTATCCAGAGCGTGGCCTCTTCCCGCTCCTTTCGCGCCTCGGCATCCGTCTTCTTGGCCTCTTCCTCGGTCATGGGGCGCGGGCGGTAGGCGTGGTGCCCCTCGTCGTTCAAGACCATGATCGGCCCGCGCTCGAAAAGCTCCCCGAGGCGGTTGCGGGCGAAGGCGTCGTCCGTCTCCTCGCCCTTTTTCACCACGGCGTAGCTCTTGCCGCCCTCGCTGTGTTCCGACTCGGGCGCGAAGAAGTGCCAGTTGTTGACCAGCACCTTGCCCGTCCGGATGAGGTCACGGTACTGTGGGGGGACGATGTCGAACTGTGTGTAGTAGTCATCGCCCCGGCAGTCGGTTCGCAAGACCTGCAGCCGCTCCTTGATCGTCAGGTTCGGGCAGACGATGAGCACCGCGTTCGGGAAGCGCTCGTCGCTCGGCACCCGTCCCCGGTTGCAGAACGCCCAGGCGATCAGCATGGACATGACCACGGTCTTGCCGCTGCCTGTCGCCATCTTGCAGGCATAGCGCGGCAACGGCTCAGGGTTGCCCTCGCTGTTCCAGAGCAAGGCAAAGTCGGCGTCGGAGAACTCCGGGTTCCAGCGCGGCTGTCCGCGCCGGCCGTCGCGCCGGACGCCGCGGATCTCGTTCAGGAAGATGGCCGTCTCGGCGGCCTCCACTTGGCAGAAGAACAGCCGCCGCGCCCGGTCTTTGCGCCACCAGTGGCGGAGCAAATCCTTGGTAACGTTCGTCGCGCCTTCCCAGTTCGATGCCCGCCACCTTTTCACGTCGGCACGGAGCTTGTTCACGCAAACCAGATCGCGCCGGTCTTCCTCAAGCTCCAGCGTCATCTGTCCGCGCCGGATGTCCGCAGCGGGGTCTTTGTACCAGTATGCGGCCGGCCGCCGCCCCTCTTTTTTCCGGGCGCGGCCCGTGCTCTTGTCGTACTCCCAATAATGCGTGGGTTCATAGTACGGCTTGCATATGACCGGACTCTCGACAGGCTGTATGAGCGCAGGCTCACTCACGGTTTTCGTCCTGTTTTTGATTTGTACGATGCCTGCTTCTCACGCGCCATGGCGGGTTGCCTTTTAAAGACGCGCTCCGCCGCGGCCTCCCGAACTGCCGTTCGCAAAGCGTGAAGGGCTGTTTGACTTCGCTTGTAAACCGGCGATCCCTTTCGTGCGGGCTTCAAGCGCCCGTACAAGAACTCCGGCGCCAAATCCGCCCCATTCGGCCACGCGATCGTCCGCAGAAGCGGATCAACGCAAACGGTTTTGAACACCCGTTTGTCAGCGAGCGGACCAAAGACCGGGCCGGTCAGCTCGTCCGCCAAGTCTACGGTTCCCTCCGCCCCATCCTTGAACCGCAGCCAGAGGACGTGGTCGCGGACATGCCTCACATCGGTCACTTCAAGAATCATGGCCTTACTCCAGAGGTTTGATTTTCGGGATGGGTCTTTTGCTTTTGGACTTGGCCCACGCGGCCAGCAATTCGCGCTTGCGTAAAGCGCGCCATTCCTGCACCATTCCAAGCACTCGCGGCGGCAGATGTCCGAGCACGGCGCCTGTCTCGATCACGATTTCCGCGTGGCAATCGCCATACCGCGCATGAAAATGCGGCGGCTCATGATCCCGCCAGAACATCAGGATCGAAATGCCGAAAAAATGGCTGATCGCCGGCATGGTTACGCATACCTCCCGTCCAGCCGGTGGACGCGCAGCACCTCGTTGCCGCGCGGGTCGATCACTTTGACCGCGATCCGCTTATGTTCGCCTCCCGGGAACGGCATAGAGACCGTGCCCGATAATGTGGCGAAAGCGCCCTCGTCAAGGGCGCCGCCAAGCGCCTTGCCGAGTTTTTCCCAAGCGCTTCTGTTTGGGAAGAAAGCCTGGCACACGCAGAAGCAGCGCCCGTCGTAGTCGCTGTCGAGGAACCACGCCGCCACCTTCTCCGCGCCCGCGGAACGCACGACGTTGGTCACAGGGTCGTAGATGTCCACGCCCTCCATACGGACCGTGTACTGGCCGTCCTTTTCCCGCTCCAGTTGCGTGCGGGGCGAGCCCGAGACCGTGAAGAGCTGGCTCGACGCCGTGGTCTTGAGGAGGTCGCCCATGTTCACGTCGGGCCGGA
>CAYRZP010000129.1:0-5273 GCA_964428885.1 uncultured Lentisphaeraceae bacterium | reverse complement strand
ACGTCAACCGGATCGATGTTCTGCCATGCGTCATGCGAAGGATCGTAGGTCTCGCCGTGCGCCTTGCTCGGGATCAGCGCGTACATGAGTTTGCGGGCCGCCAGCGTGCACGGGAGATTGTTGTATGTTGTCGGCGCGGTAGCCGGACGCCACCCCTCCATCGGGCAGTTCTCATAAGTCAGGGTGACCCCAAGGTCCTCGGCGTATTTCACGATCGGTTTGAAAACCTTGGCGTAAAGCTCGAGGTTTTTAGCGAAACCGCCGTCTTCCTTGCCGAGGTCATGATTATAGCCCACGAAACTCCCCACGCAAACGTCGTTCGCGTCGCCGCCCATAAGATGCGCGATGCGTATCAGTTTCAGGATGTGATTCCGGTTGGCCTCGCAAACCGCGGGCTCGCCGCCCAGCAGATTGTCGTAAGCGCCCACAGAAAAACGCAGGTTTTCCTTGTCAGCCGTGTCCAACACCATCTTGGCGTCGTCCGGCCCGAACGAATCGTAATTCAGATGCGTGGCCACGTGGTCCTGCCGTGTGCCGTCACGGCGGAAAACGCACAGCTCCAGACCTTGCGCGCCAGCCGCCTTGGCTTTACGCACCACCTGAGCGAAACTGA
This sequence comes from uncultured Lentisphaeraceae bacterium, assembly GCA_964428885.1. GTDB lineage: Bacteria > Verrucomicrobiota > Kiritimatiellia > RFP12 > UBA1067 > JAQVQN01. The sequence goes on along the minus strand of CAYRZP010000129.1, from coordinate 4,660 downwards.
GTTTCGGAAACGCCGAAGTCATCAACCACACCGGATTATTCATAACATCATCCTTTCTCTCTCACACACACCATACTCTTCCCTTTTACCCTCGTCATCGCGTCCAGCATCCCGGCCGCAATAACTCCCGCACAAAACTCACTAGCTCAAACACCCCCGCGCAACCGCCGCGACAAAACGCTCCACATCCGCCTCGCTGTGCGCGGCGGAGATGAAGCCGACCTCGAACTGCGACGGCGGCAGATAATACCCGCGCTCAAGCAGGGCGTGGAACGCGGCCGCGTATGCCTTCGTGTCGCTACGCTTCGCCTCGTCAAGATTCCGCACCTCCGCCCCGTTGAAAAAGAGCGTGAACACGCCTCCAAGCCGCGCGCAGCGCAGCGCCGCGCCCTTGTCCGCCGCGGCCGCGTTGACGCCCTCCGCCAGTTTACGCCCCATCTCCGCCATGCGCGCGTACGGATCGTCCCGCTCCAGCACCTCCAGCGTCTTCAGCCCCGCCGCCACAGCCAGCGGGTTGCCCGACAAGGTCCCCGCCTGGTAAATCTTGCCGCAGGGCGCCAGCTCGTCCATCACCGCGGCCCGGCCGCCCACCGCCGCCAGCGGCAGGCCGCCGCCGATGACCTTGCCCAGCGTGACCAGGTCCGGCGTCACGCCCGCGATCGCGCCGTATGTGGAGAAATTAAAGCGGAACCCGTTGATCACCTCGTCGAAGATCAGCAGCGCCCCGCAACGGTCCGCGAGCTGCCGGAGCCCGGCGAGAAATCCCGGCTGCGGCGTCACCAGCCCCATGTTGCCCGCCACCGGCTCAACAATGATCGCCGCCACCTCCGGCCCCCGCTCCGCAACGACGCGCTCCACGCTCTCCAGGCTGTTGTACGGCACGACAAAGGTGTCGGCCGCGACATGACCGGGTATCCCGCGCGAGCTGACCGTGCCGCCGGTCAGCAGACCGCTGCCCGCCGACACCAGCACACTGTCGCTGTGACCGTGATAACACCCGTCGAACTTGATGAGCTTGTCCCGCCCGGTCACCCCGCGCGCCAGCCGCAGCGCCGTCATCACCGCCTCGGTGCCGGAATTTACCAGACGCACGCGCTCCAGCCCCGGCGCCAGCGCGCACAGCCGCTCCGCCAGAGCCACCTCGTCCGGCGTGTTGATCCCGAAGGTCGTGCCCTTGGCCGCGCGCGCGCGGATCGCCTCAACCACCTCTTCATGCGCGTGACCCAGGATCATCGCGCCCCACGAGCAGCAGAAGTCTGTCAGCGTGCGCCCGTCGGCCGTGCGGATCTTCGAGCCTGAACCCGACTCCACGTACACCGGCGTGCCGCCCACCCCGTTAAAGGCCCGCACCGGGCTGTTGACCCCTCCCGGCATCACCCGGCACGCCCGCGCATACAACTCTTCATGCTTCAGCATAAATCCGCCATTTTCTACTTCTTTTACATGGGATACGGCCTATGACTTTTCGGTTCAAAACAACACGTGTCCTCTTGTTTTGGCCGCCCTAACTATTCTAGCCAACTCATACCCGTCAACGATGGTGATAGGAACCTTTCCAGACTCTACTGATTCGGCGATTGCAGCCCTTGAAAAATGACTGGTTGTAACAATACATCCTGCAGCATGCGGCTGAAGGCTGCCCCGAAGTTCCGCGACCTCTTTACGTCCGACAGTATGCAGCCATCTTTTCGCTTGGATTTGAGTCAACAAGTGTCGTAACGGCCACACGTTCCTTTCGAGACGCGCATTGATATCAATACCACCGTCTTGCGAATACCGGGTAACCTCAACCCTGTCAAATCCTGAAAACTGTAAAACATTTGATATAACATGCTCGAAATGCTCAGGATTATATGCGAGAAGTCTCTTTCTAACATCTTCAAGCTCAAGTAAATCCGAATCGGATGGGGTCGATGTCTCACCGACATGAGAAACCACATCTCTATCTTCGTCGTTAGCGCCCCCGGTTGTGTCTAGCAAAGTGCGCATGATCTCAGCATCGTTCGCCAGCGGTACATTAAGTGGATCTGAGTGAACACGGAACTCAAACATCCACACTGTTCGTTTTTCTTTGTGCGCGTCCAACTGATTCTCCTGATACCCTCTCAGATATTCAAGCAACCCAAGAAATCCCCATCGCCGGACACCTGCTGAACGATCTCTCCTACCGGCCATCTGGATGAACGCGTAGATGGGGAACTTCTTCGTCGGCTGTTCACCTATTCGCGCATTAGCCCCAGAAACGTTTTGTTCACCAGCTTTACCCGCTCCTGTGTAAATGAGCGTTTCGCCCTCCATCCGATCATGATAAGGATTCTCTGCCAATTGTCGGACAGTCGGAATTGAAGTGAAAACTGCAATACGTTTAATTTCTCCATCTAATCCTCTTTTTACTCTAATCCCGCCTGTATTACCAATGCCTAGCGACTTAAAGATTTGTTCGTTGGAGTATCGAGAGGAAACCTCAAAGACTGCAACTGCATCATTCATATCGGCTCTCGTTTTTGTCTCAATAATAAATAAGATTATTTTGGATGCACATATGTGTGCGTATCCACACAATCATGCGATCCTTGGAGTACACCACAAATAGCAACACCCTCATATTGGCGAAAACACATCTCTTCTGCTTCATTCGAATTCTTTGCACAAAATGAACTAGCAAAACGTTGCATTGTGTCAGGCCAAAAACCAATAACCGTGAAATCTTGCCTCCGATCCGGTTTATTTGCTTTTGCTTTGCGACAAGATAAGTTTGCTTTATATTTGCTAATTTTGGCAAAAGTATCTTTCCGATAAACATGTTTCTCTCTAACAAACTTATTTTCCATGAGATCATTCCTCATAACAGTTTTTACTCAAGACTCCACCTCGATCTTGGCTTTCGCCTTCAGCTCCTCGACATGGGCGGTCATGGCCTCGCCGCGGCGGGCATGGCGCAGGAAGTCGCGGATCTTCTCGCGCACCTGGTCGAAATCCGCCTCGCCGGCGGCCTCGTGGTCGGTCTTGTAGATGATGTGGTAGCCGAACTGCGTCTCGATGATTTCGCTCACCTCGCCCACGTTCATCGAGAAGACGGCCTGATCAAACTCCGGCACCATCATCCCGCGGCTGAACCAGCCCAGGCTGCCGCCGTCCTTGCCGCTCGGGCACATCGAGTGCGCCGCCGCCTCGTCCGAGAACGACTTGCCCGCCCGGACCCGCTCGCGGATGCCCTCGATCTTGGCGCGGGCCTCGTCTTTGGACGTCTGCGTGTCGCCGTCCGGCGTGATCAGGATGTGCTGCGCCAGCACACGCTCGCCCGTGGCGTACTCATCCTTGTGCTCGTCAAAATGCCGCCTGATCTCGTCCTCGGTCGGCTCCGCCACACCCGCCGAGACCCTGTCCACCAGCATGTCCACCTTGAGCCCGCGCCGCAACTGCTCACGGAAAGCGGCCTCGCCGCTCTTCTGCGCGGCCAAGGCATTTTCAAAGGCCTCGCGTCCGCCGACCTGCTCCGTGATCTCGCGCACCCGCGCCTCTAAAACCTCGTCGCTGACCCGCAGGTCCAGCCTGTCCGCCTCATCAATCAGCAGCTTAGCCCCCACCGCCTGCTCCGTGGCCTTCTTGACCAGCTCCGGCAACTGTGCCCGGATCTGATCCTGCGGCATGCCGTGCTCGGCATAAAAACGGACCAGCCGCTCGAGTTCAAACTGCACCGCCTCTTGCGGAATCACCTGCCCGTTGACTTTTACTCTCTGCATCCTCACCTTTCTTCCCGACCGCTCAACGCTGAAGCTAAGGCGCGAGTTTATCCGTCGCCTTCGGCTCCATGTTTAGCAATTCATGGATTTTCAAATTTGCTCTTTAGCCATTCAAACACAGCCTTCTGCTCATGTCTCCCTCGCCTGTCTAATCATCAACAGCACGGAACTGTCTGCTCCAATAATTTCAACTGAATTGCCCGGCTTGAATGTTGCGTCGGATACTTGCCGTCAAGAGCACGGGCAATTGCTTGTCCGACGGATGAAGCAACAGGCGGCGGGAAAGCATTGCCTACTTGACGATAGGCCGCTGTCTTCTTCCCGCTGAACTTCCAAAAATCAGGGAACCCCTGTATTCTTGCAACCATACGGACTGTTAGGCGGGGTAAGGCCTCTGCCGGAAAATCGGAGTCAGGAGGTTCGTTGGCTATCCCCAAACCGTCAACGCCCAATTCACGCCACTGTTTTCGGGCACGCGTTGGCCCCAAATCAGGGCCGCCATGCTTTTTTGATCCGCCGACAATGGTAGGCGCGATTTTTTGTGCTTTCGCCGCCCACTTCTTAGCACCTTTCCATCCTTTCTGCGCGATCAAGTCTTGAAGTGTATCGCCAACGGTTGCCTGTCTGCAAATCGGCTGAGGCCACTCAAAAAAGGACATTCTACTCGGGGGTAGCGCAACAAGTATAAACCGAGGGCGCAATTGCGGAACCCCGTAGTCGGATGCCTGCAAGACCCGCCAGTCAGATTCATAGCCCATATCCAACAACCGCATGCGCAACGTGTCGCGATATTCAGAGAATTTGGCCGATGCAAATCCCGGAACGTTTTCCAACATGACTGCCTTTGGCTTCATCTCCCGGATGATCCTGATTGCTTCTGGGAACAAATCTCGTTCGTCTTCAGTGCCGAGCTGTTT
>CAYRZP010000128.1:0-5502 GCA_964428885.1 uncultured Lentisphaeraceae bacterium | reverse complement strand
GCCGATCGAGGTGCAGAGGCCGCAGACCATGGCGGAGTGGGCGCTGGGCATGCCGCCGGTGCTGAGCAGGTAGCGGAAATCGATCTTGCCGGTCTTGATGTACCCGTTGGTCATCTTGATGATCTGCGCGACGGTCCAGCCGGCAAAGGCGGACCAGAACCAAGGGGTGGTGAAAAGATTGACCGGGTTGAATTCGGCAGTCATGGCTAGTTTTCCCAAAAAAAGGTGATTATCGCACGGCCCGGCGCCGGGTGGCAAAGCTTTTCCCTGCACGGCCGTCAGGTTTTCAAAAGCGAAATTTTTCGATGCCGCACGGTTTCAGTATTGCTTTCTGCCCCGCACGTGATTAAATTGTTGACGCTATATGACGATTGGGCTTTAAGTTATGATCTGGGATCTGAGGCACGGAGGTTTTCTAATGAAAAAAATGTCCGGTGTGTGTCGGGTTTCTGCCGGTGTTTTGGCGGCGGCTGTGGTTCTGGCTGGCGCCGGGGATCTCTTTGGGCAGATCGGCGGCAGGCTGGGTCAGCGGCCGGCGGCCGTGCGCGCTGCGGAGGAAGCTGACACCGCGACGGTTGTGCGTTTTCCGCAGCCAAACAAGGCTGCAATTGTGCGTACGCCGGAGTTCGACAATAACGCTCAGCCGACGTACCGGCGTGTGACGCGGCGGCCACGCGAGTGGGCGCTGTTAGAGGTTCATTACAGTACCGGCTCCCGCTGGACGGACGAGCTGGCCTTCAACTATTTTGTGATGACCAAAGGCAAGAACAACGAGGGCAAGGACGCGTTCAGCTTCTACAACGCCTCAATTCGGTACGTCAACATTCCCAAAGGCGACCACATGAGCTGCGTGGCGCTGCCGCCGAGCCTGGTGGAACGGTATGGCGAGCCGGTGGCCATCGCGCTGGAGATCGTCAGCAAGGAAGGCAAGGTTTTAGACAGCAAATCCGATTCGACGATACCCTTTCCTTCAAAAGAGTGGTGGAAGGACAGCAAGGTTCTGGATAATGCCAGCGTCACCCGCCGCAGCGGGCTGATCGACCGTTCGAAGACGCCGTTCGCTCTGATCAACGCGGACGATTACGAGGTGGTGCAATAGTGTTCTCCGCAGACAGGATCCTTGCGCTCAATGTGGGCGCGAGCAAGATTGTTTTGGCCGAATTCACCGTCCGCAGCGGGCTGCCGCCGGAGCTGACCAATTACGGCATCGCGGATCTCGGGGTTGAGCACGAGGGCGACTCCGGGTCTGAAGCGCAGCTCGCGCCGGCCGTTAAGGGCATAATGAAGTCGCGCGGCATAAGGCCGGCGCCCATCATGCTTTCGCTGTCCGGGCAGATGGTTTTCCCGCGTTTCGTGCGTCTGCCCGCGGTCGGCGCGGACAAGCTGCTGCAGATGGTGCGGTATGAGGTCGAGCAGAACGTGCCCTTCCCGATGGAGGAGATCGTCTGGAACCATCAGTTCATAGGCGACGACTCCACCGGTGAACAGTGCGCGATGATCGTGGCCGCCAAGATCGAGAATGTGCGCGCGATCACTGACCGCGTGGACGAAGCCGGGCTCGAGCCGGAAGTCGTGGATGTGGCGCCGATGGCGATTTACAACTGCCTGCGCTACAATTATGCGGATCTCGACGGATGCACGATGGTGCTGGACATCGGCGCGCGTTCGACCAATCTGATTTTCATCGAGGACGATAAGATCTACAACCGCTGCATCCCGGTGGCGGGCAACGCGATCACGCAGGATCTGGCCAAGAGCTTCCAGATACCGTTTGCGGAAGCCGAGGCGCTGAAACGCGAAAGAGCTTTTGTCGCGCTGGGCGGGGTTTACGCGACAGAGGACGAAACGGCCGAGCGGATCTCCAAGATCGTGCGGAATGTCGTCACGCGGCTGCACGCCGAGATCAGCCGGTCAATCAACTTCTATCGCAGCCAGCAGGGCGGCAGCGCGCCGGTCCGCATGTTCCTTACCGGAGGCTCAGCGGCGCTGCCGCATCTGGACACCTTTTTCAAGGACAAGCTGCAGGTGGAGGTGGTTTACCTCAACCCCTTCGTGAATGTGGGGTTGGGCAGCCGCATCAACCGCGAAAAGGCCGGTGAAGACGCCTTCGTGCTGGCCGAGAGCGTCGGTCTGGCCCTGCGGCGGTCCCTGGCGTGTCCGGTCGAGATCAACCTGATGCCGCCGGAGCTGGTCAAGCGCAAATCGATCAAGAAGCGTGTGCCGTTTTTCGTTCTGGCGGCGGCGGGCGTGCTGCTGAGCCTCGGCATCTGGGTCATGTACGAGAAGCAGATGACCAAGCTGTACGCTTTCCAGAACGAGCAGGTTGCCCTCAAGCTTTCCGGTGTCAAGGCCATGCAGGCCAAGCTTGCGCAGGCGGAGAAAGAGAAGGCCGCGGTCAAGCGCAAGGCCGACGCCGCCAGTGCGCTGATGCTGGAACGCGGCGCATGGCTCAAGCGCGTGGACGCCGTTCGCAAAAGCCTGCTGGACGGGATGTGGCTGACGGAAATGGTTCCGGTCAAGAGCGCCGAAGGCGATGTCACCGGTGTGCGCGTCGTGGGCAGGGGCTGGGCTGACAAGCTCAAGCAGATCGAGGAGAAGGCGCGGGCGGCCGGACGCTCGGCCACGGCGGTCGAGGAACTGCGCGACCAGTTGAAGGCGCAGGCCGTTTTCGGCAAAGGCCCGCAGGACGTGCGGATTATCGGGCAGAAAGACATCGGGGCATATTTGATCGAATTCACAATTGAGGCCAGGCTGGCTAAGGCTGAAGCTCCGAAGGATGCTAACGCGAGATGAAAGTTCACCAAATCGTCATGACTATTTGCGGCGGGCTTATGGCCGCGCTGTGCGCCGCCGCCGGCTGGCTGCTGTGGAGCGCTGTTTCCGTCAACAACGAGGCGGCCGAAGAGCGCAACATGAATTACGATGACCTGCAGCGCATATACCAGGCAAGCGTGTTCCCCAGCGAGGCCAACATCAACCGTGTCCGTGAAGACAAGAAGGCTCTGGCAGAGTGGCTGGCGACCGCTTCCAACCTTCTGCACAAGGGTGATCTGGTGATCGGCAAGAAGACGCCCGCCGGGTTCAAGCAGGTGCTGCAGGAGTCGGTGCGCGAGCTGTCGGGCCATCCCGGCGCCGTCAACGGCAAGATCGTCGGGCCGAACTTTTATTTCGGTTTCGACCGTTACCTGGGGCAGTCGGACAGCCTGCCGGATCAGGAGCATGTCGACCGCCTCACTTTCCAGCTGACCGTGATCGAAAAGATTTGCAAAGAGCTGTACGCCGCCAACATCATGGAGCTTAAGTCAGTGGCGCGCGAGGTTTTCGACGGCGGGCCGTCCGTGCAGGCGGCGGGAACGGCCCCTGCCGCGCGCAGGCGGCGCAGGCGTGATGAGGGAGAAGCCGCCCCGCCGGCGGCGCAGGGCACCGCTGCGGCCGCCGAAGAGTATTTCTCGAAACAGCGCTTCACGTTTGAGTTTGTGACGCGCCCGGCGGCCTTTATCGAGGTTCTCAACCGGCTTTCGGCCCTTGAACTTTTTGCGGTCGTGGCCGAAGTCGAGTTGCGCAAGTCCGGCGACCCCCTGGCGGAAAGGCCGGCCGCGGGAGGCAAGGACGCCCGGTCCGGCGCCGATGAGGCCGCGGTTGATCCGGCTTCGTTGACCCATGTCCAGAGGATCGTCACAGACCCTGAGATAGAGCCGCCGGTCAACGTGAAACTGGAGCTGGACGTCTATTCTTTCGAGGGAGTGTAACCCGTGGCTTTGAAAATCAACCCGAACAATCCCCTGGCAAGGCACTACGACAAACTGATCGCGGTGGCGGCGTTGGGCTTCCTTTCGCTTTCGCTGGTCTATCTGACCAACGCCGGGACAACGCGCAAAAAGAACGAGGCGGCCTATATCGACCAGCTTGACCGTCTCAGGCCAGCTTCGGGCGAGAAGCAGGCGATCAGCCTGGCCGGTTATGAGGACGCCGCGCGTTCGCTGGGCGCGCCGGCGCAGCTTGACCGCGCCGACGCGCTGCAGGTGGGGTTCCTGACGCCTGAACGCCGCGTCCGGTGTGTCGTGGCCAATTGCCAGAAGCCGATCCCTTACGCGGCCGTGGCCTGCCCGTTTTGCGGCGGCAAGCAGCCGATCCCGCCTGAAGCCGATCCCGGCCTTGACAGCGACGGCGACGGCATACCCGACAAGATCGAGAACAAGTGGGGCTTGAACCCCAGCGACCCCGCTGACGCGCGCGGCGACCTTGACGGCGACGGCTTCACCAATATCGCCGAGCATCTTGCCGGCACCGATCCGCGTGATCAAAAATCCCATCCGGCGCTGGTCAACCTGCTGCGGGTCAAAGAGCTGCGCGGCAAACCCATGCCGCTGATCTTCAGCGGCGTGAACCGGATGCCGGACGGCAAGCTGCAGCTGGTGTTCAACCAGACGGCGCCTCACGCCCGCACGCATTGGGTGCGGGAGGGGGACGCGATCGGCGATAGCGGCTGGGCCGCGTCAGGCAAAGCGGAGGTCAAGTTCGAAGAGCGCGAAGACCCCGCGATGCCCGGCGGCAAGCGGCGGGTGGACGTTTCAACCGTTGTTGTGAAACGCCTTTCGGACAACAAGACGGTGACGTTGAAAATCGGCGAGACCGGGAAGAGCACGGACATTGAAGCGGTCTTGGTGTTGCCCATGGACAATGCCGAATACACGGTGTTGGAGGGCGGCACCTTCAAGTTGCGCGAGGAAACGTTCCAGGTTGTTTCCATTGACAGCCGGAAAACGTCGGTGACAATCGAAAACAAAACGAGCGGGCTACAAAAATTAATTCCCAAGCTTGATTAGTTTTCGGAATAAGGGTATATTGGCCTATCTTTTTTACTGCTCAGGAGTTTAAAAGCTGCCAGACAAATGAGGAGTTTCTCCAGATGACGCACAGATCAAGGTGGTTGCTGTTGGGTGTTACGGTCGTCGCTGGTTTCGCGTTGACCGGTCTTTACGCGCAAGACGATCTTGAAGCGCTGTTGAAAGATTTGGGGGCTCAACCCAAAAAGACGGCTGCCGAAGCCGCCCGGCCCGAGGCTAAGGCGGCAGATCCCGCCGCAGCCGCGCCCGCGCCCGTTGCAGCTGAGCCAGCGCCCGCGCCCGCTCCCGCGCCCGCTCCCGTAGAGGTCGCGCCTGCCCCAGCCCCGGCGCCCGTGGTAGCTGAGCCAGCGCCCGCGCCTGCTCCCGTAGAGGTCGCGCCTGCTCCGGCTCCGGCCCCGGCGCCTGTGGAAGCCGCTCCCGCGGCTACGGCGACGGCGCCCGCGCCCGTTGTAGCTGAGCCCGCGCCCGCGCCTGCCGCAGCCGCGCCAGCGGCGGCGGAAGACCAATCCGTGCTGGTGTCTGAGCTGATGACGCTGGAGACGATCCGCCGCAAGTCGCTTGACGACCACGCCTACGCCTCGCTCGATACCGCCCGCAAGGCCATGAAGGACGGCGACTATCCTTTGGCGCGCGAGCAGTACAAGCAGGCCCTTGA
>CAYRZP010000127.1:0-5535 GCA_964428885.1 uncultured Lentisphaeraceae bacterium | reverse complement strand
GGTCTGGGACAAACGCATGTTCCGAATCCGCCGTTGTTTCGTCTGCCGGTTTCCGGCCGGCCTAAGCCGCGCCGTCCAGTCGTTCATCTGGTTCTGGGCCGCGGGCCAGAGTCCGATGCCCCACTCCGCGAATCCGTAAAGCCGGAGCCAGAAAACCGCCGGTGTGCCGTGGCGCGTCCATAAGGGGTGACGTTTGACAAGTCACAATGTTTTCATTTTGACTAGCCGGGGGCTAATCTTTAATATGAGAACCTTTTTACGGACCGCAGGATTCGCGAAACCGGCCTTGCCCGCAAATCCGCCAGCCGCCTGCTCCACGCATAAGTTAACGACATCCACATTTTACAAAAACAGGAACGCATGAAAACAATCTGCTGCTCACTGACTTTAGCGCTTCTTTTCGCGGCATCAGGCTGCTTTGAGAACCGGAAGGCGCCGCACCGGCCTGTGACCGCACGCTCTATGGCTGATGCCGCGGGTAAAAAAGCCGGACTGGAACGCCTGGTGCTGGCCGGGCAGACCCTCGACGCCTTGCCGCAAGAACTGGCCGCCATGCCCAAGCTGGCCTTGCTCGACCTGCGCGGCGTTAAGGGCCTTCAATCTTTCGCGGTCATGCCCGAGCTGCGCGCGTTGCGCAGGCTTGATCTGGCCGCGACCGGGCTCACCGCAGTGCCGCAAGAAATATTCAAACTCGCATGGCTTGAGCACCTTTATCTGGCGGACAACACGATAACTTCACTGCCGCCCGCCGTCGCAGGCATGTCTGCACTAACCTATCTCAATCTGGACAACAACCGGCTGTCCGCTATTCCGGCGGAAACCGGCCGCCTCGGCGCGTTGCGCTGGCTGCGGCTGGACGGCAACCTGCTGGAATCGCTGCCGCCCGAATTGAGCGCTTTGTCCAACCTGCAACGCGTCTATCTGCGCCAGAACAAGCTCGCGTCAGTCCCCGAATGCCTGAAAGCGTTGCCGCTGCTGGAGGACATCAGCCTGAGCGACAATCCATTGACCGCGATCCCCGACTGGATGACCGGCCTGCCCAAACTGCGCCAGCTTGATCTCGACGGGTGCGAGAAGGTCACGAAAATGCCGGCCGATCTGTCCGGATGGCAAAAGCTTCAGGTTCTCTCTCTGGTCCGTTGCAAGCTCCCGCCGGACGAGAAGGAACGCGTCCGCAAAGCTTTGCCCAAAGTATATGTCGCGTTCTGAAAATATGCCGCACACGGAACAAGACCCCCGCTGGCACGACTGGCGCTGGCAGATGCGGCACGCGGTTATCGGGCACAAGGCAGACCTTTCGGCTTTAGGCGTAACTTCAGATGTGCTTGATCGAGTCCACGTCCGCTACCCGGTCTGCGTCAGCCCTTACGCCCTTTCGTTGCTTGATCCGTCAAACCCCGGCGACCCGCTCAATCTGCAGGCTTTGCCATCGGAGATGGAACTTTGCGAAGAGCATGAAACCGCGGCTGACCCTTTCGGCGAGCGGGCAGAAGCCGCCTGCCGCCACGGCCTCATACGGCGTTTCCGCGACCGTGTGCTGGTGATGGCGCACGACCGCTGCGCCATGGCCTGCCGCCACTGCACCCGCAAGAACCTGCTGCCCGGCGCCGATGTCGTACGCACGTCCGCGCAGCTCGCCGCGGCGGTCGAATGGGTGCGCGCGCGCCCCGAAGTCCGGGAAGTGCTGATCTCAGGCGGCGACCCGCTGCTCCTACCCGACCGGCGCCTGTTAACGCTGGTCAAGGCTTTCGCCAGCCTCAAGCAAATCGACGCGGTGCGCATCGGCACACGCGTTCCCGTGACACTGCCGATGCGTGTCACACCGGGACTGGCCGCGGCTCTCGGCAAATTCCGCAAAGTGTGGGTAAACACACAGTTCAACCACGCCCGCGAAATCACCCCCGCGGCGGCCGCCGCCTGCGCGCTGCTGGTTGACGCAGGCATACCGGTCTCCAACCAGAGTGTGCTGCTGAAAGGCATCAACGACTCCATCGAAACGCTTTTCGAACTCTGCGCCGGCCTGCAACGGATCCGTGTGAGGCCCTATTACGTCTTCATGTGCGACCCTGTCAAAGGCACAGCGCACTTCCGCGTGCCGCTCGCGCAAGCCCGCCGTCTGGAACGCGAGTTGGCCGCGCGCATCGGCGGACTCGCCCTGCCGCGTTTCGTCATTGACATGCCCGGCTCAGACCGCAAATTGCCGATCTGCGAAAGCTTCAGGAGCGTTGCGGCGCCATGTCAACCACGTTGATCTCGATGTTGGCCACGCCGCCGAAAACGTTCTCGCGCAGTTCAAAAACCACGTCGAAAAGCCCGCTGTGGGCGCGCAGTCGCTCGACCGGACAGCCGTTACGGAACCACACCCCGCGCGGCAACAGCCGACCCTTGCGTTTGAAAGCCATTTGCAGGTGCGCCCCCGTGCTGCCCATCGGCTTGGCGTCCGACAACACAACACCGCGCAGGCCCCACCGCGGCACCGGATTCCCGTTCCCGAACGGCGCCAAACGCTGCTGCTCGTGATAAAATTCGCAAGTGATGTCCTCCGCTTCCAGCCACCCGTCCACCGTCAGCGCGTGGCAGCCTCCGGCAGCGGCGGACTGGGCGGCGCAAGCCGCGTTGAACAGCCGCTTGAAACTGCCGAACGCGCCCGGTTTCACATCGAAACCGGCCGCCCGCGCGTGGCCGCCGAAACGGTCGAGCGTCTCGCCCGCGGCGCTGAGCGCCTCCAAGGCATGGTAGCCTTCGCCGACACGCACCGAGCCCCGCCCGCGCCCGTCCGCGCTGAAAGACACCACCGCCGCCGGCCGTCCGGCAGCTTCGCTCAGCCGCGAAGCCACGATGCCGATGACGCCGGGATGCCAGCCTTCCTCGCCCGCATACGGCCCATCCCCGCCCACCACCACGGCCGGATCGCTGTAAACCGCCTCCCTGCCAAGCCCGCACTGGCGGCAGGCTGCCAGGACAATGCGTTCCTCGATGCCTTTGCGCCGGCCGTTGAGTCCCTCCAACTGTGACGCAAGTTCGGCCGCGCGGTCCTTGTCGGAGGTGGTCATAAGCTCGTAAGCCACCATGGCCGAAGCCATGCGTCCAGCGGCATTGATGCGCGGGCCGAGAATGTAGCCGAAGGTGTAGGCATCCGGCGCCGCCACGGTCGCCTGGGCGGCGCGCGAGAGCAATGCCCTCAAACCCGTGCCGGCGCAACGCCGCCAGTGCTTGATGGCGTTCCACACCAGAAGGCGGTTCTCGCCGGTCAGCGGCACGACATCGGTGACAGTCGCGAGTCCCGCCGCCACCATCAGCTCGCCGCCCAAAGGCGCGCCATCGTACCAGCCGTTGCGCCGACCGGTCTCGACCAGCGCATGGGCGATCTTGAACGCAACGCCAGCACCGCAAAGCTCTTCCGCCCCGGGTGCCGCGCCCAGCCTGGGATTGACCAACACATCAGCGCGGGGCAGTTCCGGCCCCGGTTCGTGATGGTCGGAAATTATCACCTCCACACCGCGCTGTTTGAGATGCTCGACCTCCTCCACCGAACCGATGCCGCAGTCTACCGTCAACAGCAATGCAGGCGGCCCGCCCCGCTCCGCGAAACAGCGTTCAATGGCCGCAAAACCCAGACCGTAACCTTCGGTCTCACGCGCCGGCAGGAAGACTTCCACCCTGCCGCCCATGCGCCTTAACGCTATCGAAATGATGGCCGCCGCCGAAACGCCGTCAGCGTCAAAGTCTCCGAACACAACGATGTCACGCCCGTCGCGGATCACCGCCCAGAGCCGGTCAGCGGCCTCACGCACTCCCGGAAACGCGAACGGGTCGGAAATGTGGGCCTTGATGTCAGGCGCGAGGAAAACGGACGCCTTCTCCGGCGCCCCTGCGCCGCGCGCCACCAGCAGCCGCGCGATCTGCGGCGGGATCTTCAGCGCCGCCGACAGATCCAAGGCCGCTGATTCGTCAACCTCGATGTCCAACCATTCGAACTTTGGCAACATACGCGCTTATTATCCCGTCACAGCCGACGGTTGCAAGCGAAAACGCTTTATGTAAGTCACTGAGGCGGTCGCCGATCAGCCGGCCGATCCCGGACTGTTCATTTGCGCCCTTCCCGCTTGACAAACCCACGCGCCTATAATAATCTATCGTCCATTAAGGTGCTTTAGATGAAAGACGGACCTCAAGCAGGAAGGAACAGCGACATGAAGACAGTGATGATGATGTTGGCCACAGCATTATTGGCGGTCACGACCGTGACTGCCCAATGCCCCGTCAAAGAACAAAAAAAGGCTGAAGGCAAGTGCGACAAGTGCGAATGCACGGCTGAAAACAAAAAGCCCGACTGCAAGTGTGATAAATGCAATTGCTCGAAAAAAGTCTCTTGCGCCGAAGCCTGTCCGAAAAAAGACACCTGTCCGAAAAAATGACAGGCCTCAAGGATAAACGGATCCGCCCGCGCGCGTAACGCGCGGGCGGATTTTTGTTTCAACCGAACCTGATGGCGCGGAAGAATTCCGGCCTGTGGTAATCCGGGCCGGGTGTCGACACCGGAGCCCAAGACAGATAGTGCGGCACAGCCAGCGCGTCGCCAATCTTGTAAAAGTTCGCCCCCGCCGCCACCCCGCTCAACCCGTCCAGCCCGTCGAACATGAAAACTCCGACCGGCACCCGCATCGTCACGGCCCATTCAAACCCGCCGCACTTCTCCTCGAACGGCTTGTCGCCCAGCGTGGAATGCACAGCGATCCGCCTCACCGTCTCGGGATGGACAAACTTGCGCCCGTGACGCGAAGGCCCGTAACCCAGATGCACCGTGCCGATGCAGTTGACCTCCAGGTTGTAGTAGTTGACCCTGTCGAAAGAGACGAAGAACTCTACGCAACTGTCTTTGTACACGTCGCCGTGCGTCCGCGTCTCCAGACCGCGCACCCGCTCTTCTGAAACGTCAAACCTCAGCCATATCTCATCCTGGACATGACCGATCCGGAAACTGACTTTGGGACAGTACGGGAATTCAGGCCAGTTGACGAGCGCTATGGCGTTCTCAGCCGCCTGCTCCACCAGCAAGCAGGCGGCGTCCGCCGCAGTTACCGCGTCTCCTCGCTCAATCTTTCTGACCAGAAAAGGCTTTGCCACATCACCGCCGCTGCGCGCTCTCGTCATAACCGGTCTTCCCTGTCACATCAGGTCTTTCATAGTCATGACCGGCACGTCTTTCTTCGCGGCCGGCTTGAGCGGACGCAGGTTCTTGGGATTGAACCACCACCCCTTATCCGCGTCCAGCGACCAGATGGCAGGCGCCAGGTTCATCACTGTCGCCGCGAACCCCTGCATGGTGGCCGCCGCGTTGCCGGTGTGCGATGAGTTGTCCGCCTCGTTCTCGATCACGAACGGACGCTCAAACCCCAGATCCATCAGAACCTTGAGGAACGCGCCCCAGTCGATGCTGTCCGACCCGCCGAACCCCGGCAACTTGGGATCATAATGGTGGCGGTCCCATTCACAGGCAGGCTGGCAAACCCCCGCGCGCTTGGCGAGCCGGGC
>CAYRZP010000126.1:1598-5556 GCA_964428885.1 uncultured Lentisphaeraceae bacterium | reverse complement strand
GTGTGCTATGTGCAGAATGTCTATCGCGGGCCCGGACTGAAGGACGTGCCGGTCGGCACGGTCGACGCGCTGCGTGTCTTCACCTATGCCTATTGTTACTACCAGACCGGCAGCCACGACCATGTCGGCGTGGAGAGCGGCTGGGACATGAAGCGGCTGCTGGGGACGGTCAAGGTGGAAAAAGACGGCTCGGCCATGTTCAACATTCCGGCCAACACGACCATCTCGCTGCAGCCGCTGGACAAAGAGGGACGCGCCATCCAGCTCTTCCGCAGTTGGCTGGTGGCCATGCCGGGCGAGAAGCTCTCCTGCATCGGTTGCCACGAGCCGCCGACCGAGCCGCCGGTGAGCAGCAGGACGATCGCCTCCGGCAAACCGCCGCAGGCGATCACGCCCTGGCGCGAGCGGCTGGAGGGGTTCGCCTTCGAGGCTGAGATCCAGCCGATTCTGGACGCCTACTGCGTGCGCTGTCACGACGGCAGCGACGTGAAGCGGGTGAGCTTCAAAGGCGTCACGCCGGACAATCCTGTCAAGTCGCGCTACAGCGCGGCATATCACGCCTTTCACAGATACTTCCGCCGTCCGGGGCCTGAAAGTTCGGGGCTCATGTTCAAGCCGTACGAGTATCACGCCTCGACTTCGGAAGGAGTGCAGTTGATCGAGAAGGGTCACTACGGGGTCAAGTTGGACGGGGAGTCCTGGCGGCGGCTCTACGCCTGGGTCGACCTGAACGTGCCGTATTTCGGGAGCTGGTCCACGGCCTACGCCAGCAACGCGGGGCGGCACAACTGGACCACCAACATGGCGGCCTATGCCGCATCGCTGCGCGCCAATTACGCCAATGTCCATGCCGACTGGGAAGCGGTGTCGGAAAAGCCGTATCCGGTCGCGGTGCCCCGCGAGAAGGGCGAGGAACGCAAGCCGCCGGTCGCGGTGACGGCATCCGGCTGGCCGTTCGCGCCGGAAGTCGCCAAACAGAAACAGCAGGCCGCCGGTGAAACCCGGCGCGTGATTGACCTGGGCAACGGGCTGCAGCTCGCCTTCGTGCGCATCCCTGCCGGAGAGTTCGTGATGGGCAGTGACGACGAGACCCCCTGGGAGCAGCCGCGCCACCGCGTCAAGATCGAACGGGATTTCTGGATGTCCGAGGTGGAGGTCAACAACGCGGCCTTTTTCACCTTTAAGCCCGACCACAATGCCGGGGTCTTTGACCAGCAGTGGAAGGATCATGTGAGGAACGGGTATTACGCCAACTACGCGGAGCAGCCCGCGGTGCGCGTGACATGGCACGATGCGGCCGCATTCTGCGAATGGGCCGGCAAGAAAACCGGCGCTAAGGTGATGTTGCCGACCGAGGCCCAGTGGGAGTGGGCCTGCCGCGCCGGCAGCGACAAGGCGATGTGGTTCGGCGGCAAGGCGGATGATTTCAGCCCCTATGCCAATCTGGCTGACAAATCGCTTCAGAGATATGCGGTCAGCGGCGTGAATCCGACCTTCAGTCCGAATCTTGTCGGGAACCCGCATTTCGACTTTGTGCCGCGCGTCGCCGAGTTCGACGACAAGCAGTTCCTGATCACCGGCACCAAGCAGTACCAGGCCAACGCCTGGGGGCTATACGACATGCACGGCAACGTGGCTGAGTGGACGCGCAGTGACTATGTGCGCTACCCCTACAAAGCGGATCAGGCGGAGAGCAATAGCGCGGAAGTCAGGAAGGCGGTGCGCGGCGGATCGTTCAATGATCGTCCCTATCGTTCGACCGCCAGCTATCGCCTGGGCTATGCGCCCTGGCAGGGTGTGTTCAACGTGGGCTTCCGTCTGGTCATTGAATGATGATCGCCGAAGGCCGCGCCTCAGCCGGGAGTGTGGTGACCGGGGCGCCTCTGATTCAATCTCATGAACTGTCCTAAGCGCGGCGCGGGAAATTTAACACCTAGGCAGGTGATGTCAGTCCCGGGCGCGGTCATGCGTTGCGGTAACAGAAATCTTTGAACCTGTGTTCGGGTGACAGCGTTATATCAAGCGGGCTAATTTTTCCAGAAAGGCGAGCGGGATGATTAAAGCGCCGGCTTTAGAGGTTAAGGGGTTGTGCAAAGGTTTTGGCGATGAGTCCGGGCGGGTGCAGGTTCTGGATCATCTGGACATGAGTCTGGAGTGCGGCGTTTTCGAGGCTGTGATGGGGCCGAGCGGTTCCGGCAAGAGCACGTTGCTGCATCTGTTGGCCGGGTTGATCACCCCTGACGCCGGCGAGATTCGCGTCGGCGGCGAAAACATCACGGAAATGGACGACAATGCGACCACCCGCTTCCGTCGCCGCCGGATCGGGCTCGTCTTCCAAGACTTTAACCTGATTCCAACGTTGACGGCGGAGGAAAACGTGGTCCTGCCGCTGCTGCTCGACCGCAAGGCGCCAGACCAGCAACGTGTGAATGAATTGTTTGCGCGGCTCGACCTCTCCCGCCGCCGTGCGCATGTGCCGCAGAAGCTGAGCGGCGGCGAGCGTCAGCGCGTGGCCATAGCCCGCGCCTTGGTGACCCAGCCGGACATCGTGCTGGCTGACGAACCGACCGGCAACCTCGACTCTCCCACAGGCCGGGCCTTCTGCGATCTCCTGCGCCACATGAACGAGGAGTACGGTTGCACCATCCTGCTCGTGAGCCATGATCCCGTGGTGGCGGCAAACGCCCGGCGCGTCCATTTGTTGAAAGACGGACGTTTTGTCGACGGTTTCGACACCCGCCAAGACGCCTCGCTGGTTGCCGAGCGCTACCTGCAAACCATGCGGGGCTGAGGAGCGCGTCCGGCCGGGCGACTCCCTTTTCAGAAAGGCTCTTTTCCATGATATGCAAAATGGTGCTGAAAAGTCTACGGCACGAAAAGGTGCGCTGTGCTACCGCCGTCCTCGGTGTGGCGGCCGCCACCGGTCTAATTGTGTGGTCGCTCGGGCTGGCTATGACGTCCGCCGCGCAGAGCCGCGTTGCGGTCAGGCGCATGACTGAGCCTTTCAACTGCTGGGTCTCCACCGGCGGCGCGGGCGCGCGCTTCGACCGCCGCGCGGCCAGCGCGATGAACCGCCCGACACGTGGGGACTTGATCGCGCCCGCGATCGCGCCTGCTACAGTTGACGCCGTGCGGGCCGTGCCCGGCGTGGAGCGGTTAGAAGCGTGCAAAGTCATCAACACGACGCTCGACTACCGCCCCGGCGGACGTATTTTGCAAGGCCCGCCGCTGCGGGGCGCGATGACATTGGCGCAAAATACGGGTTGTCCCTATGCCTATGCGAAGGTCGCCGGCGAGTGGCCTGACCCCGACAGCGAGGAACCCGAAGCGGCGGTCTGCTCGGCGGTCTTCACGCCACGCCGGCTGGAACCGCCGCCGCCCGGAACCCCGCTGGTGCTGATGACGCCCTCGGGTACGGTGACGGTGCGGATCACGGCGGTCGTAGACTTCCCGCAGACCATCACGGGTTTTCCCACGATCTTCGCGTCGGCAGGCGCGATGCGGCAGGCGGCGGGCGGCGCGTTCGACCCCTCTCCGAACCTGCTGCTCTGCGGTTTGCGCGGCGACGCCGTGACCGGCGCAGTGCGGGAGGCCGTCGCGGCGGCGGTGCCTTCGGTCGTGTCCGCAGTCATGGGCCGCCGCGAGATCGAGTCGCAGTTTTCCAGCGACAAGCTTAACAACTTCAAGCGTCAGGCGCCGCTGTTGCTGACGCTCTCCGTGCTGACGGCTTTGTGCATGTTGGTCAACGCGCTGACAACGGGCGTGGATCAGAAGCTCCGCGTGTTGGCCTTGCTGCGGGCGGCGGGCATGACCAGGCGTCAGGTGGTTCATGTCATCATGCTCGAAGGTCTGGCGCTTTCCGCCGGCGGCTGGGGGTTGGGTACGCTCGGCGGCTGGGCGTTGCTCGTGCTGTTCGTGCGGCGGATGCCGGAGGCCTTCCCGGAAGGCGTGGCGATGG
>CAYRZP010000126.1:0-1498 GCA_964428885.1 uncultured Lentisphaeraceae bacterium | reverse complement strand
CGCGCAGCGTGCTGCTGCTGACGGTCGGCATGCCGCTGCATTTCGCGGGGCTCCTGCTTTTACTGCCGGGTTTCGTGCGCGCGGTCGAGTGGGTCACCTTGCCGGCGGCGGCGGCGGTGTTGCGGCTCGACGTGCGGCTGTTGCGCCAGCGGATCAGCCGCCACACGGCGCGTACCGCCGGGACGGTGCTGACGCTCGCGGTGGGACTGGGCTCGTATGCGGCGATCCACATCTGGGGCGGCTCGATGATGCTGCCGTTCATCCCCAGTCGCACATTCCCGGATCTGATTGTCTCAATCCTGCCGAACGGGGTCGCCACGGAAGCGGCGCGCAAGGTCGCCGGGCTCGAAGGCGTGTCGGACGGTCGCTGCGTGCCGATCGAAGTGACGCAATTGATGATCGCAGACGAACTCACGGAGCGGGTCAGGCAGCGCTCCGGTAAGGCGCTGGCTTTCCCGAACGTGCTGATCTTTGGGGCGGAGCCGCGCGCCGCGTACGGCGGCGAAAAGCCGCTGGCGCGTTTCCGCTTTGTGGCGGGCGACCGCCTGACCGCGGTGGCGGAAATGGAGCGGGGCGGGGCTTGCGTCATAACCAAAATGTTCGCGCGGGAGACCGGGCTGGGCGTGGGCCACGATTTGACGGTCAAGAGGCGCGGGCGGGGCGGGCGCGGACCGGCGGCGGGCGTGACAGCCGGGGCGGAAGAGAAAATGCGTATCGTCGGGGTGGTGGATTTGAACTGGCACCTGGTCACCTCGCGCGCGCAATTGCGAGGCCGGAGTGGCATGCCGCAGGGAACTATGGGGCCGGTGTTTGTCAGCGAGGCGGAGGCGCGGCGTTTAAGCGGCAACAGCGACAAGACGAGTTTCCTGTGGCTCAACCTGAGCGAGGCGTACCGCGCCAAGGGGGCGTTGCCTGCGGGACAGTTTTTGGAGCAAGATATCCGCGCGGCGTTAAGGGTCGGCGACGAGAACACGGTGCGCGCGCATCACCGCGACGAGATCGAGGACGGCACCATCGCGCACGGCGCGCAACTGATCGGCGACATGGCGCGCGCGCCGTTCTGGTCGCTGGTCGTGCTCTCGACCGGAATCATCACGCTGCTGATCGCGTCGTTCCAGTCGTCGGCCAAGACCTTCGCGGTGATGCGCGCGGTGGGGATGACGCGCTGGCAGTTGGGGCGGCTGCTGTTGGGTGAGGCCGTGCTGACCGGGATGTGCGGGATCGCGCTGAGCCTGCTGTCCGGATTCTGCATCGGCTGGACCTTCACGGGGTGGACGCGGGCGTGGATGCCTTTCGGCGGGCTGCCGCTTTCGCTGAGCGTGCCGTGGCTGCTGATCCTGCAAGGCGCGTTTTTCATGTTCGCGCTGTGCGTAGCCATGGCCGTCCCGCCGATCGTCTGGCTGGTGCGAAAGCAGGACGAAGGGAGTGGTTTGACGGTATATTGACGGTGAAATCCGGCAAGGCAGGCGGGTAATGTCCAACGCGAGCGAAGCCCGCA
>CAYRZP010000125.1:0-5621 GCA_964428885.1 uncultured Lentisphaeraceae bacterium | reverse complement strand
ACACGCTTTGACGCCACCGCAGTAAGAGTCAGCACGAGAAATCATGGCTCACCCCTTTTTAATCATTAAGATAAGCAACCTTAACACCGCAGTGCCAGGCACACGCCCGCATTGCGGCATTAATTAAGGTCAACTTATCTCTCTGGATGACATGAATTTTACTAAATATAGATTGACACCAGATATAAGAATCGCATCATTGTTGTAAACTTATAGAAGTCATTACTTCTCGATGATCTTCTTCAGGTTGCACTTGTTGACGATCTTTTGATTGACGCGCGAGATAACTGCCGGAAATAAAGGGGCAAGTCCACTGGCAAACGTTTTGACAAGGCACCGTAAATTAGTCATTATACGCATCACTCCGCAAATTTTGTGCCTGCGGATTAGACGGTCACCGCGGCGCTGCAAGGTGCAGCGGCACGGCGCATGAAATCAATGGAAACAATCACACTGACCGCGCTTCAGGCTGTAGCCACACTCGCCGCGCGGCGGGCGGGCGATCACGTCATGGCCAACCGCCACCGGCGTTCCGACGTCAAATCCATACTGCGCTCCGACGTAAAGCACAAACTCGACGTGGAAGCACAAGAAGCCGCTTCTGACGTGATTCTTTCAGCATTCCCGGAGCACGCCATCTTGGGCGAGGAGACCAGCGAAAGCCCTCTGGCCGAAAGCGACTACATCTGGATCGTCGACCCCATCGACGGTACCATTAATTTTTTCCACGGCCTGCCATGGTGGTGCTGCTCTGTCGCTGTACGGCACAAGGGCAAGGTCATGGCCGGTTCCGTTTTCATTCCAGAGATGCGGCAGATGTACGAGGCCACCTGCGACAGCCCGGCTTTTTGCAACGGCAAGACCCTCCGGGTTTCCGCGACCGACCGGCTGGAACTCGCCATGCTGGCGACCGGCGCCGACAAATGGGATCTGGGAGAACACTCCTTCCGCTTTCTGCGCAAGGTCTCGGAAATGGCCCAAAGGCCGCGCATCCTCGGCGCGGCCGCGGTGGACATGTGCATGGTCGCGTCCGGCAAGCTTGACGGATATTTCGAATCCGGCATCTACGTCTGGGACATGGCGGCGTCCAGCCTGATCGTCGAGCGCGCGGGCGGCACCTGCGAGGTGCTGAAAGCCTACCCTAACCACCGGATGTCTGTCTTGGCCACCAACGGCACTCTGCACGCGGCCTGCCGCGCCGAGCTTTTGCCAATGCTGAGCTGATCACCTCCCGCCGCGATACGCGCGGAAACGTTCAGCCGCAAGTTCAGCGTACGACGAACCCGGCCGCCCGTAGTTCACGAACGGGTCGATCGCAATGCCGCCGCGCGGCGCGAAGCGTCCCAACACTTCGATGTACTTCGGATCCATCGCGCGGCACAAGTCTTTCATGATCACGTTCACGCAATCCTCATGAAAATCACCGCGGTTCCGGAAGCTGAAAAGGTATAATTTCAGCGATTTGCTTTCTACCATCCTTTGGCCGGGAATGTACTGGATGGTGATCGCCGCGAAATCCGGCTGCCCCGTCACCGGGCACAGCGAGGTGAACTCGGGACATGTGAAAGTAACCCAGTAGTCGCGATCCTGATGCTTGTTGACGAATGTCTCAAGCGCGGCGGCGCCTTTAGCCGCATAATCAACCGTTTTAGTCCCGCCCAGCAGCTTAACCCCGGCCAGCTCTCTTTTCGTGCGTCCCATCGCGTCTCCTGTCGATTGACATGTTAAACGTTTGAACAGAAGCCATAGTCAGCAATGATTATCCGCATTCCCAACCGGGATTTCAACCGCATTCTGCCGCCGTGTCGGCGGCACACGGCATTTCCGTTACCAGATCATCGGCATGGGCACGGGCTTGCCCTCACGTTGCAAGGCTAGATGTTCCTCCGGTTCGTACACGCCGTAGAAGACCGCGTTCATATCGATCCACACCGCGACGCGGCGCAACTCGTCCGGGGTCAGGCGCACGTCGCCGTGGCCGGCCTTGAGCATCAAGAAGAGGCCGCTGTTACGCGAGCTGTATTCACTGTTTTCGGCAGTGACCTGAATCTGGTTGCGCATGGCATAACAAGGCACCAGATCGCGTCCGGTAGTTTTAGACCGGCGGCGCACACGCTTGCCGGCTTTGTTTGTCATGTGGCAAAGCGAGTCATAGGACACGGTATGCTGCTGCTGGACGGCGCGCGTGAGGTTGATGCCGCCTTTGGGCTCTTTGCCGCCGTGGCAGGAGACGCATCTGGCGTCCAAGACCGGCTGCACCTGTTCGACAAAGCCGTACGGCCGGCCGGATTCCGGCGTGGGACTTAGCCCGGCCGCGGGCCGCCGCATGGCCTCCGTGACCTTCAGCGCGGCAGGCGAGACCGTCATCTTGTTCTCGTGGCAGCCCACACATGAGAGACGCTCACCGGGCATGAGCGCGGTGCTGGATCGCATCACCCGGTAAGCGCAGCCATCGGCGTCCAAAACCTGTAAGAGGATCGGACGGCAGGCAGGCACCAGAAACCGGGCCGAGCCGTCGGCCTCGACCGGTGTTTCGCCCAGCACCGCCCGGGCGTTCTCCTCGCCCGCCACGCCAATGCGCGGGACATTAGTGTCACGGTTTGTTTTCGGAAAGACCTGTACCACGCGGATTTTTTTGATCGTGCCGCGCGCCGCGTCGGGCATGCCTTCGTAAACATCCGAAATAAAAACTTCGCCCAGCTCTTGCTGCGCGAGCTTGGTGTCTAGCAAGGAAGGCACCACGGGCGGCACGGGCCGCGGCTTGATCGGGACGGGACAGGTCGCGCCGATCAGACCGTCGCGGTAAAGCAACTCGCGGTTGCCGCGGGCGTCAAGCACGTAGAGGCCGAGAGCGTAATCCGGATTTTGGCGGGCTGGCTCGTACATCAGCGGGTCGCGGCTGTAAGCTACGATGAAAAAATCCTCCGCCAACGGCCAGGGCGCGTTGTACCACTCGTTGTTGGTGCCGTGCTCCGCCTCGGGGTAATGCCCCGGGGTCAGCCGCGTGACCGCCTTTGCGCTGTTGTTGTGCGTAGCCGGGTCGATCAGCATGATCGGGCCGCCGGTGATGGCGTGGTGCGCCGAGGCGACACAGACGATCTTGCCGCTGCCCGGGATCGCCCTGGCTTGGAAGGTGCAGTGAGGGCTGGGGGTTTCGTTGCCCCATACCGCCATGGGGTTGGTGCCGTCGGGACGCGCGGACCAGAGATTTTGATGCGTGACCGCATCACGGTCGATGTAATCCCAGCGCGCGAAGAGCAGGTGGCCGCTGTTGGCTACAGACGGGAACCAGTCGTTGACGTCATTCCATGAGAGCTGTCGGATAGCCGAGCCGTCGCGCGTCATGCGAAAAAGGGTGTAGGAGTGCCACCGGTCGCTGTAACCCCACCAGAAACAGCGCGAGTTGGCGCGGCGGCGCGTGGAAACAAAGGCGATGTCGCCGTCCGGCAACCACTCGGGCATCAGGTCGTCATAGATATCGTCGGTCAACTGTTTGAGCCCGCGGCCGTCCGTTCCGATCTCGTAAATGTGATAATAGTGATGGTTGGTGGAGGTTTCGTTGCGCGGCAGGGTGCGCGGGTCGAGCGCGCCGTCCGTGGCCACAAAAGAGAAGAGGACCGACTGTGCGTCGTAGGAAAGGCGCGGTTCGAGGATGCTGCCGGCCGGGAGCTGTCCCCGGATCAGATCGCGGCAGGCCAGCGAGATGCCGGGCTTTTCCAGCGCGTACAGGCTGCCGCCGGGCCGCTGACGCCAGCCAAAGTACTGCGCCACCTCATGGTTCCAGGACGGATTGCGGCGTGTGCAGAAGAGCAGTTCGCCTGGGCCGAGCCGCTGGTCGGCGAGCAAGGCCGCGCGTTTCGCCAGCCGCGCGCGCAGATAGGCGCGCCACCCCGTGCCGTCCGCGACCGCGGGCGCCTTGCCTCCAAGCGCCTGCAGACGCCCGTTCTGGTCAGCCAGGCATTCCGCCAGACGCCGGTCTTCGCCGCCGCCGAAAAGCCCGTCGTCCTGCACCCATTCGGAAACCGCGAGCAAAAACAGGTCCGGCTCCGGCACGGACGCAAAGCCCTCCACCGCTTTCGCATAGGCCGCGCTGAAAGCCGCGCCGAGCTTGGGCGCGAACGTCCCGGAGTGGGCGAGCAGCTTGAGCCCCTCGATCCACGTGCCGTCGTAGCGCACGGCAACCGCCGCCCCGCCGCCCGTCAGCTTCACGCCGCGCTCGCCGTTCTCCACCGACCAGGCGCCGTCGCAGTCGAGCGCCAGAATGTAACCGCCGAAACCGTCCTCGCGGTTGCCGTCAGAAACAATCACGCACGGAAACGCGACCGACGCGTCGACCGTGCCTTTGAATAATCTGAAGTCACGGCCGACACTGTAAATTTCGGGATATTCGCTCTTTGCGGCAGGTACGCCGCCGGACTCGTAAAGCCACAGGCCGGTGCCTTGTTGTCCCGCAAAACCGTCAGACGCACGGTAAGCGGAGCCACCCTCGTAGGCCACTACCGGATTCCATCCCGTAGTATCGCAGGTGTGATTCCCGCGGCGGTTAATTACGAAACGAAGCCTGTCCCCTTTTTTAAACTGAAGGGTAAGCTTAACGTCCTGGCCCGCCCCGTCTTTGCCCGCCAGCTCTGCTGACCAAACCTTATCCTCGTTGTGCCAGACCGACACGCGCACACCGTCGCCGTCGAGATGCATTTTCTTGACCGTGCCGGAGACCGTGACCGGGCCGTCAGCGGGCGCGACGAACACGCGCGCCACGTCGTACTTGTTGCCTGGATGCATCCAATCTTTGCCGACGCGCGCCCAAGTCTCGCCGCCGGTCCAATAGGTCGATCCGTACCACTCCCCCCCCTCCGTGAGCTTCCGCATCGCGCTGAACGCTCCGGATTCCGGCGCCTGCGGATAGACCAGTTCGACGCCGCCCGCGACGATCCTTATGCCGGTCAAGTCTTTAATATCCGACACAGCCGCCCCGTCTGCTGCACGCACCACGGCGGCCGCCAACACCGACGCCGCCCCTGAAAACGCGCGCGGCACGGGTGCTGGTAAACCCGCCGCAATGGGATCAATGTCACGCCGGAGCGATGCCCACTGACCGGGAACCTGAACGATCCCGGCCAGACCGGCCAACGGCAACAGCAACAATACAAGTCTTTTCATTCCACCATATTTCCTAGCGTTTTTCCCGGCCCGTCAGCATTTTACCTTTCAAAGATCTTATCCGCGAAATCCATCATCCACGTCCAGTCGAAGAAGGAGATGCCGTGGGGCCCGGGACGGCGCACATAGCCCAAACAGCCCCCGATCGCCTTGATGTCGAAATCATCCGGGAACTCGACATCCGGCAACGAAGGTTTCCCCAGGAATGTCCAGACCGGCGCTGCCGCCCTGCACGCGAGGAACTCGCCCTTTGTGTCGAACCATTTCGCATTGAAACCCTGGATCAACAATGCACGCGGGGCGACGGCGGCCAACAGTAGGTGCTGGTCGAAAGGCAGCGCCTGCTCGTTTCCGGCATACTTGCCGTAAGCCTTACAGTACCAATGCGTGAACGATACCATTTCCGTCACTACCATCCCATAGGATAGACCGGAAACATTCCGGCTCCCATGTCTGGCATC
>CAYRZP010000124.1:0-5904 GCA_964428885.1 uncultured Lentisphaeraceae bacterium | reverse complement strand
GGAAGTCCGCCATGCGGGTGCCCTTGACAAGCCTTCTCATAGAAGTGCCTTACAACCCAACAACAGCAATAAAAAACAAGTTCTTTCACCACGAAGGCACGAAGAGCACGAAGTTATTAATGACTCGCTCCTTCTTCGTGTCCGTTGTGACTTCGTGGTGAGAATCTCGGGTTGAGGGCGCTGCCCACGTTAGAACTAATGCTCAACGTTCAAGTTATTGGCAGGGACGGTTCGGGGAACGGGCCCTGCCGTTTTCAACACGGCTTTAGAGTGACAAAACGGCCAAGTTATAGGTACGAGTATGAAAAAGAGATGCGAATGGTGCGGGACGGACGAGATCTACGTCGCCTATCACGATGAAGAATGGGGAGTCCCCGTTCATGATGACAGGCTTTTGTTTGAGTTCCTGGTTCTGGAAGGCGCCCAAGCCGGACTGAGCTGGCTGACCGTCCTGCGGAAACGTCAGAACTACCGCAAGGCTTTCGACAACTTCGACTGCGTGCGCGTCGCAAGGTACACCGGCAAGGACGTGACGCGCCTGCTCGCAGACCCGGGGATTGTCCGAAATCGTCTCAAGATCGAATCGGCCATTAAGAACGCACAGGGCGTCCTCGACATACAAGCGGAATACGGTTCACTGGACTCCTATGTCTGGCGCTATGTCGACGGCGCCCCACAACAGAACGCCTGGACATCCATGTCCGATCTGCCGACGAAGTCCGCGCTCTCGGAAATGATGAGCCGGGATCTCAGGCAACGGGGTTTCAGGTTCGTCGGCCCGACCATCTGCTACTCCTTCATGCAGGCCGTCGGGATTGTGAATGACCACACCACAGACTGCTTCCGGCACAATGAGATCAGGAACCTGACGGCGCCCGGCACACCGCCGGAAGGCATTCGCAGACATGATCCGTAGCGCCCCGACCGCGACGGCGGTCGCGATCACGATCGCTGAATAGAATGCGCAAACCATGCGCGATGAAAGAAGAGCAAATTCTCTTCCCCGCCATCAAAGGCATAGACGGGTTCCTCTCCGTCCGGAACGACAAGCCTGTCGTGCACTGCGGCAGAGTCGCCCTCCCGATCCGGCAGATGGAACACGAGCACGACGGGGCGGGCACCATTTTCGTCAACATGCGCGGGATCACCGACAACTACCGGTTGCCGGATGACGCCTGCCAGACGTTCAAGGCATCGTCAGAGGCCACGCCCGGCATGTCCCACTGCACCTTGTCCTCGATTTCCCACAGGACGACGTTGTAGCCGAGGGCGGGCGCACCGCGTTGCCCTTGCCGACCGGGAGATTGTCCTTCACGAACAGCAAGCCGCGACTTCCGCTCTTAATCAGCCGCATGACTGACAAAGATCAGTTTGCCCGTGTCGAAACCCGCTGCTGCGGCCTTTGCCGTGAGGCGGGCCTTGATGCTGTCGTCGATCAGCGGCTCCCTGGCCAGAATCCATAAATAGGAACGGTCCGGGCCGCACACGAGCGCGTGCCGGTAATTCTCGCAGTCAAGATCGAAAACGACATATGATCCGTAGAAAGGGCCGAAGAACGAGACCTTCAGGTAACCGATGTCCCGGCTCCCGACAAAATAGGCTTTGCCCTCAGCCTCTTTCCATTTGCCCTCCCGGGCGGAGTAGCCGCGGTTCATCACCCTGACGCCGCCGTCATCCCGCAGGCTGTAATCCGCCGTCACGCGGGTCAGGCCGCGTTCGAACGGATGATCGAGCCGCGCGATCTCATACCATTTCCCGAGATATCGGACGGCATCGAAATTGCCGACAGGCTTCACATTTTCTGGTATCCCGACACACCCCGCCAGGAACAGAACCAAAAGCGCCATAAGCTTTCTCATGTCCGCATTAACCTCCTTAAACAAGAACCGCAGTCTCGGGCCTTTTGCCGATAGGCACGGAACAAATTGATCTTGATAAGCACCCGGCAACACAAGAAAACCACGGTAAAACCTGAGGTTTTGAAGATGGTGGTAGGGCTTGGATTCGAACCAAGGAAGGCATAAGCCAGCAGATTTACAGTCTGCCCCGGTTGGCCACTTCGGTACCCTACCGCGCAAAAAAATTTCCCGGACTATCGCAAAAACGCGGATGCGTGTCAATCGCGTATTTTATTATGGCGCAGTTCGCATCTGCGGTCTGGCCGGCATTTTGGAATACGGCGACAACCAAAGGCTTTTTCACTCGCCGAACACATACACCAGCGCGAGGCGTTCGGCCAAGGCGCGGACCCCCGGCATAAAGACAGACAGGGGTTCTCCCGCCGGGGCGTAAACGAACAGCATCTGGGCCTTGTTCTCCGGCCCGCCGGCTTTCGCGACCAGCGCCGGCAGTTCCCCCCACTCACTGAAAGGATACTCCCGGGGGGTCAGCGCCGGATCCAGACCGGGGGCCGACCAGTCCTCCTCTATGAACACCAGCTTCCTCTCCCATGTGCCGCCCTCGCCGCGCCGCACGTGCAGCTCATAAGGCTGCGGCACCCGGCCTTCGCGCCCGCGCCATTTCTCCAGCGGCACGAAAGCGCGCGGATACAGCCCGCCCTCAGGCTTGCCGTCAAGCTTAAGCCCGGCGCCATCCAGCATCACGAACACACGCGCCGCCTCGGCCGCCCGTTCCAAGGACAGCGCCTCGTCGAGCGACAGGGTCACGAAAAGGTCGCGGCCCGCCGCCTGCCGCTCTTTCATCCACTGCAGCGCCTCCGGCAGATCGCCTTTCTTAAGCATTTTCCCGCCGGCGTCGGCGCAGATGACCGTGAATCCGCCCCCCGCTTTAGCGGAAACATCAACAGACAAAGGCAAAACCCGCGGCAAACCGTCCGCTGGCAGTAAAGGCCTCAGCACGACCTCCAGCAAGGCGCCGTACGGCAACGCCTCAGCCAGCGACAGACGTCCGTAAACCTCGCCCTGGCCGACTTGGAAAGGCAAGTCGAAAACCGATCCCTTCTCATTGTAGAGGGATATGACCGAACACGGGGGTTGCGCGTCCGCGCAACACGCGCCGCCGTCCCAAACACCGCCGGTGAAAACGATCCCGCCCTCGCCCAGCAAAGGCTCGTCCGTATTTTGGTCTTTGACCAGCGACCGCATCGGGCGCAGGGAGTCCCCCGCGACATCGATCCGCCGCACGTGAACGCTCATGCGCTCGCCGACCGGCCAGAACCTGAACGGCCGGCTGCCGACACCGCCGCCGCGCTTTACGCCGAGGCTCTCGACCGCCCGCACGATGTCGCCGGGCATCGCCACAGCCACCGCCGCAGACTCGTACGCGCGGTCGCTGTTGGGCCCGATCAGCAGGAATTCGGCGGTGATGCCAGCGCTGTGGCCCACCGCTTCGGCCAGCAGCCGGACCTCACGCTTAGCCAAGTCCGCCGCCACGCCGCGCCAGACCAGGAAGGACGGCGAAGCCTGCGCCTGCCGCTCCGCCGCCCATTTGTTGACGGCGTTGGTGTTCACAATCCGCCACTCCGTCGGCGACGTGAACCCGCTGCCGCGCACAACGCCCGCCGCAAGCAGGCACCACAACCCCATCACTGAAGCGCTTTTCGCTAGAGCTTTCATCAAGCACCTCTATGTCTTCGGCGCAACCCGCCTCATCAAGAGCGGCCTCGCACGGCGGCCTTGAAGCCGGGCGCAGACCTCTCGATGACGCGCTGGTCAACACAGAAAGTCAAACGGAAGTGTCCGGGATAACCGAAGCCCGTGCCCGGAACCGCCAGAATGTTGTGCGCCAGCAACTCCCGCACAAAACCCTGATCATCACCGCACGGCGCTTTCGGAAAGAAATAAAAGGCCCCCCGCGGCATCGCGAATTCAATCCCGGCCGCACTCAAGACTTCCGCCATCGCCCGGCGCCGCCGGTCGTAAACGGCGACATCAACCCCCTCGCCCAGCAATGCCATGGCCAGACGCTGCCCCAGCACCGGCGAGTTCACAAAACCCAGCGTGCGGCCGGTCATGGTCACCGCGTTAATTAGAAGCCCGACATCGGGCATCGCCGGGTTGGCGACGATGTAACCAACGCGCTCGCCGGCCAGCGACAGGCTTTTGGAAAAAGACCCCAGCGCCAAAGCGTATGGCGAGAGGTTAAGCACCGGCGGCACCTCCACGCCGTCATAAGTCAGGAACCGGTACGGCTCGTCGCTCACCAGGAACAAGGGACGCCGCCGCGCCGCGTTGACCTTCTCCAGCAGTTCCGCCAGACGGCCGAGCGTCTCCCGCGTGTAGACGCAGCCCGACGGATTGTTGGGCGAGTTGATCAGGATCACGCGCGTACGCTCCGTGACCGCCGCCGCCATAGCATCCAGATCCGGCTGGAACTCCGGCGTACGCGCCGGCACCGGCTTGAGGACGCCTCCGAAATGGCCGCAATACGCGCCGTACTCAACAAAATAAGGAGCCGGACACATCACCTCGTCGCCGGGGTCCAGAACCGCCCGGAAAAACGAGGTCAGCGCGCCGGCGGCGCCGCATGTCACCACCACATGCCCGGCCCGCACCGGCGCCTGCTGCTGCGCGGCCAGAAAAACGGCCAGTTTCTCGCGGAAGGCCGGCAGGCCGGCATTCGGACAATAACCCATTTCCAAAGGCTCGCAAACACGCTCGGCCAAGGCCGCCAGCGCGCCGCGCGCCTGCGGCGGCGGCGGCATGTCGGGATTGCCCAGACTGAAATCGAAAACGTTGTCGTTCCCGAACTCCCGCTTCAGCTCCAGCCCCTTCTCGAACATCTTCCGGATCCACGATGCCCCGGACATCTGCCGTTGGATATCATCCGCTATAACCTGCATCATTATTACCTCTGGTCAGCGCGCCCCGTTCCGCTCACACGCACACCCGCACACGGCCATCATGACTTTTTTGACCGCGCCGCGGGCCCAGCCGTGAGCACTCTGGCCGTGACCGAACCGTTCTGTTTCAAGATCTTTGACCCGCGCGTGATCTTGCACAGGCTGATCTTAAGATCTTGCGCGATCTTGCGCTGCGTCACCCCGGCGACCAGACGCTCGAGAAGCATCCAGCGCAGCGTGATGTCGCGCATTTCTCCCGCCGTCAGCAGTTCGTTAAGAAATTGACGCATGCAGTCCTGCGATGTAATCGAGGCAAAAACCCCGACCACCCGGTCGAAAGCCGACATGTCAATCTGCTGTTTCTTGCGCATAGCCCTGCCCCCCTTTCGCAAACACCACTTTTGCTCAAAGTTTTCCTGCTACGCTCCAGACATCACCAGGACTTTTCACCAGCGCCGCGCCTCACTGCGGCGTCGCGCCTCCTTCAGCGTCTCGTCTTCTTTAATCCTCTTAAGCCGCTCCTCCAGTAACGGGAATGTTGTCTTATGCCGGTAAAGCTCGCCGCATATCCCGATGTCTATGAAGAACACGCCGCCCTGGTGCAGGCGTTGCAACAATTCCTGCGGCGACTGCGAATGCCTTAAAGCCTGAGGCAGCACGCCCATCATCATGCGGGCGCTTCCGTAATTGCCGTTGACCCGCTTGTGCGGGCTGAAAAAGAAGACCTCGCCGCGGCCCAACGCGTCCTCGTAGCCCTTCCGCAACTTTTCCAGCCCATTCAGCCAAGCCTCTTTATCGCGCTTGACTTGCGCCGGGTCGAGCTTCACCTTCTCCTTGACCCGGGGCGCTTCCACAGGTTTTTCCGCAGGCTTGTCCATAACTTGAGCGTTGAGTGTTGAGCGTTGAACGTTGCGCGTTCCAGTAGCCCCCTCGTTTTCGCCCGGCCCCCGCGCGGTTGGCTTGCCGATATCGCCAAAAAGGTCGTCCGCGTCCGCCGCAGGCTTGGCCGGCGCTTCGGCTTCGGCCGGCGCCGCCTCCATGAAATCGCCGTCCGCGTCCGCCGCAGGCTTGGCCGGCGCTTCGGCTTCGGCCGGCGCCGCCTC
>CAYRZP010000123.1:0-5932 GCA_964428885.1 uncultured Lentisphaeraceae bacterium | reverse complement strand
CTGAAGGCCCCGGCCAACTTCTTAACAGGCGTGCGGTGATGCTTATACCAGGAGACAAGATGGGGCAAATCAATCAGATGTCGGCCGGTATGCGATTCTTCTTTTCCAAACTGTTTCCGGTGCCGTTCATCCTTGCTGGAGCGTGCACGCTGTTCTTTGGCGTAAGAGGACTTCATCGGGCCAACGAGAGCACCACGTGGCCGGTTGCCGACGGAACCGTTCAGAACTCCACGGTGGAGTATCACTCGAGCAGTGAGGGGGGCGGCACGTATCATGCTGAGGTGCTTTACCAATTTTCAGTAGATGGACTGACCCGCAGCGGAAACAAGGTCGCCTTTGGCGACTACGGATCGGGCGATCCTTCCCACGCTCAGAACATCGTTAACCGGTATCCCAAAGGCAAACAGGTGACAGTTCACTACCGGCCTGGCGACCCGGACACCTGCATTCTCGAGCCGGGATTGCAGGGTCAAGCATGGTTCCTGCCCGGTTTTGGCCTTGTCTTTCTTGTGGTTGGCAGTTTGATGGCAATCTTCTTGCCCATGTTGATGAGGAAATACGAAATGGTGACCGAACAACCGCCTGGAACACTACGCGGCTAATCGCCGCGAGGTTCAGCACGCCCGTTCTGCCAAGAAAGTTGATAATGAAAAAATGTCCCTTCTGCGCTGAAGAAATTCAAGACGCCGCTATAAAGTGTAAACACTGCGGTGAGTTTCTGGATGCCTCCCGTCCCCCAAGCTTTGTAGAGGAAAAGGTTCAATGGTATTTCCGAAAAGCTTTTATTATTACCGCAGTCTGCTGTGTGGGGCCTCTGGCGTTGCCCCTGATTTGGTGGCGTCCACAAACGACGCTGGCATGGAAGATCGGACTCACAATAGGAATCCTTGTCATCAGTTGGATCTTGTTCCAAGCCACGCTGGAATCCGTTCATACTCTCAAGGAATATTACAAGCTAATTGAAGGGCCGTGAAATGATCGAGTAGAACAAATCAGCAAACACCGACCGGGCTTACGTCGTGGCTTTTATGTAAGTATGCATTGTAATTGACAGTTCTTTTGGCACGAAACCCGCGCACTGTTCGCCTGCGCACGGTAGGGCGGTCTCGCCGAGACCGCCGTAAAACTGGCCCGATGAAAACGCTCTTGCAGAGAAACGAAAACAGAGAAACGAAAAAAACTCGACGGTTTGTGCTCGACGCGGGGGGCGGGTTCTGCTAAAAATTTGTTCCCTTTTTTCATTCGGGGAAAGGGTGTGTTCCTGTACGGGCTATCATGGCTGACTGCCCTGCGGGTTCAGGCTTCAACAAAAAAAGAGGTGATTATGCCTAAGATGAAGACCAAGAAGGCCGCCACGAAGCGGCTTAAAATGTCGGCCACGGGAAAGGTATTGCGAACGCAGGGTGGCAAATCCCACCTTAACGGTTACAAGCCGCGCGGGCGCAAGCGCAATCTCCGTGGTAGTGTTGTCGCGGATCAGGTTTTCAACAAGACCGCCGAACGCATGTTGCAGGGTAACTAACCGGGAGATTGTGTCATGTCTAGAGCAACCAACGCACCAGCTTCAAGAGAGCGTCGGCGCCGGCGGCTGGCCCTTGCCAAGGGTTTCCGCGGACCGCGCAGCAAGCTTTTCCGTCAAGCCACCGAGGCCGTCGACCGCGCGCAGCGGCTGGCCACGATCCACCGCAAGTTGCGAAAGCGCGATTTCCGGCGTCTGTGGATCGCCCGTATCAACGCGGCGGTGCGCAGCGAGGGGATGACCTACAGCCGTTTCATCGAGGGGCTGACAAAGGCCAACATCGCGATCAACCGCAAGATGCTTTCCGAAATGGCGATTCACGATGCCGAAGGCTTCAAGACGCTGGTCGAGAAGGCGCGCTCATCGCTGGCTCTAACTTGACGTTAGGGATGCGAAACGCTTGATCGCGATTTCGCGGTGTGGGACGATTCCGGCACGTCGGACGACGCTTTCGTAACCCGTCCCGCGCAGGTGACGGTCAAAAACCTTGTTTTTCAAGAGCCGGTCTGGGCCGACTTAGTCACGGACCGTGTTTATGCATGGCCGGCCGACCGTTTGGTAAAGGCGGGCGCATTCCCGCTCTTCAAAGACGTGCCATTCTATGATGCGCCGGTACTGATTGCGGAGAAGGCGTTGATTCTAAGATAAGCGGACGACTGTGAAGCACGATGGTCTTACAGTCTCAAATCTGATCGCTTTAATGACAGAATAAACGGTTATCGTAACAAAGGCGGTTATGAGACAGGTCGAATTTGTCCCGCCGCGACCGCATCGGCTGTGGGCTTTGTGCCGGCAAATGGGAATCGACGAGGTGGTGGTCAAGATCGCGCCGGAACTGACCGGGCACCCGCAACCATGGCGGCGCGATGCCTTGTCCGCAGTGGTGAGCGAGTTGGCGCGTGCCGGTTTGCGGGTGGTGGCGCTGGAAGGCGACCCTTTCGACATGTCGCCGGTCAAACTCGGCCTGCCGGAGCGTGACGTGACTTTGGAGCACTACGCGGAACTCTTGCGCAACATGGCGGAATTCGACATCGGCCTTTTGTGCTATAACTTCATGGTCGGCACCGGATGGCACCGAACCGGCGCGCGCGAGGGGCGCGGCGGGGCGCGAGCCACTTATTTCAGCCTCGACGAAAACCGGTCAATCATGCCCGGGTCGTTGTTGGAGGCGGAGCATGTGTGGAGCAATTATGAATATTTCATTAAAGCGGTGATGCCGGAGGCGCGGCGTCTGGGAGTCCGCATGGGATTGCATCCGGATGACCCGCCGCTGGCCGCTTTGGGCGGCATGGCGCGTATCTTCGGCTCGATTGCGGCATACGACAGGGCGTATGCCATGCTGCCGTGCCGGGAGAACGGCGTCACTTTCTGCCAGGCGAATTTTCGGCTGATGGGCGTTGACCTTGAGCAGGCGGTCAGGCATTTCGGTCAGCGCGTTGTTTTTGTGCATGTCCGTGATGTCAAGGGATCGGCAGAGGATTTTGTCGAGCTGTTTCACGACGAGGGCGAGACAGACCAGTTCGCCATGTTCCGCTTGTATCGCGAGCTTGGTATTGACGTGCCGTTCCGATGCGACCATGTGCCGGCGATGGAAGGCGAAGAGGCGGAAGAGGGGTATGTGCCGGGCTATGGCACTCTCGGCAGGCTTTTCGCCAACGGATACCTCAAGGCGGTCATGAAGGCTGACGGGCAGCGCGGGTGACGCTAAAGGTCGTATGCAAAACAGCCGATGGATCGTCGGTGCGTTGCCTTATTACTCACTGTAAGCGTCTGAGCGAGTCTTTGTTAAGCCCCCTGGCCCGCGAAGAAGCGGTCCATCAGTGCGCTGTGCTCGCTGTCGGTGAAGCCGCCGCTCTCGATCGTTACCCAGCCGTTGTAGCCGATCTCGTCGATCGCCTTGCGCACGGATTTCCAGTCAATACTGCCCTTGCCGATCGGCACGAAATCGCCGTCGTTCTTATTCTCGCGGTTGATCTTGAAATCCTTGATGTGCAGTTTGACGATGGCGCTGTTCAGCTTGCGCAGCCACTCTTCGGTCGGGGCGTAGCGCACGTTGTTGCCGAGGTCGAAGTAGAATTTGACCCAGGGGTTGTCGAACGAGCGCGCCAAGGCGGACGCGAAATCAGGCAGCACCCACAGGTTGTTCCAGACGTTCTCCAGCGCGATGATCACGCCCTCGCGCGCCGCGACCGGGATCAGCTCCTCGACCGCCTCGCGGGTACGGTCGGTCGCATTGTTATGGGCTGCGATATATGAGGCGAAGGCGGAGTTGTCTCCATCGGCCACGGTTTTCACATGCAGGCTGCGCCGGTCGAAATCGATCTTGAACTGCGACGGTTTCGGCGCGGCCGCCGCGTCCACGCGGCAGGGGACCAGCAGCATGGCCGAGGCGCCGTACTCCGCCGTGATCTGAATGACGCGTTTGATATCCTCGATCGAAGCGCGGCGGGCTGCGGGGTCGGCATGGTTGACCTGTGCCCAGCCGTACATGAAGGAGTGTATCTTCACGCCGTGCTTGTCGGCGGTGAGGCGTCCCTGGCGCGCCTGTTCGATGCTGACGCTCTTATCGGTCAGTTCCACGCCAGGGAAGCCGGCTTTGGTAAGGCGCTCGCAGTTGGCGTCGTTCGCGATGTTCGCGATCAGCGCTTTATGCAGGCGCGTCTTGAAGGCGCAGGATGGTGCCGCATCGGCCTGCGATTTGAACGGGATGCCGGTTGCCGCGGCTGCGGCCGCGGCGGCTTTGACGAATGAGCGCCTGTTGAGATGCATGGATTCTCCTTGTTTATTGTTTTGGTGTTAAAGGACTTAGCGTAGCGGCTCTATGGTGATGTTGCGGAACTCGATCGGCCCGCCCTCACTCTGGAGGCAGATCTGACCGGAGCTGGCGTACGCGCCGGTGCCTTGGTTCTGGAGGACACTGTTGACCCAGACGTCGATCTTGTCTTCGTTGACGATGACTTCGACCTTGTTCCACTCGCCGGACGGCTTTTCCGAAGAAAGGGCTTTTTTCGCGACGCGCAGGTTGCGCGGGTTTTCGAGTCCGTTCAGCGTGGCTTTGGAGAGCAGTACGAAATCGCCCGCGTTCTCCTCCTTCAACTGCACCTCGATCGCCTGGGGCAGGAAGTAATTGTCTGGACCGTTCTTATGCACGAAGATGCCGCTGTTCATCTGTTCGGACCGGCCGGCCCAGCGGTATTCGGCACAGAGCTTGTAATCGGCGTAGGCCTGCTGTGTCATTAGATAGCCGAAAGGCTTGCCGGTGCAGCGGATCACGCCTGCGGCGACGCTCCAGGTGGCGTCCGGGCAACTGCCGGGCTCGGCGGTGATGACCTTGGTCCAGCCGGCCAGATCCTTGCCGTTGAAGATGGCGGTCTTTTGCGCGGGGCGGATCGGTTCGACCTTGACGGTCATATCGTCAGCGGCCAAAACGCCCATGCAGGCTAAAAAGAAAACGGCCGTCCATTTGATCATTGGCGCCTCCCGTTTGGTTGTTTCGCATCACTTATAGCAAAAAATCAGGGCTGATGGAATGCTGGAATAAACAAGGAAGTTCCGCGTAATGACAAACCGACTTAGTTCGCTTTTCAAGATGTTCTTGATTTGTCCGCAGTTACTGTTAAAAATAAACATATGCGAAAACAACGCGTCGCGTCACTGGCCATATTGATCGTCGTTTTCATGGCAGGCTGCACAGGCGATATTGAGCTTGTCGGCTATGGGACCCGTCCGGTAATCCAGCACGGACTACAAGTCGAGTTACTTAGCGATGGTCCGAATGGGGCTTTTATAAGCATTCAAAACACGTCAGACAAGATCATATCCGTAAATCAATCTCCCTTGGCAATGGTTGTCTCGGTCAAGCGGCGCAAAGGTGACGAGTTGGTGGCAGTTCAGCCCTGCGAACACATTAAGGTGCACATGCGCACGTCGCCGCACCCAGATGATTTCGTCATCATCGCACCACGCCAGACGAAGAAGATTTCCGTTCCGGTTTCATATAAATCGGACCGATACCGTACACTCGACCGGATTTATAGGATCGAGAAAAAAGAATTGTATGAGGTTGATGTGCGACTTGCGCCATATTTTGGATCATTCACCGAGAATACCGCAAGCCAGACTCTGGCCGATTTTAAAATGCCGAACTATTTGCACGAACCGTTGGTCATGAATACAATGACGATACGGGCAAGATAACGGTCAAACACGCTTTGCCGCCCCGCTGTTCGCCGGCGCTATTGCAGCCAGCCTTTGATTTCATTGGCTAATTCCAACACAGTGGCGGCATTGACAGGCAATGTGGAGAAGATGGCGGTCTCATAGCCGGGGCCTGTCAGGCCGTGCGTGCCCTTGATGCAGGCGGTGTCGGTCGATGTATGGAACGGCGTGCGGCCGCAAAACAGTTCGCAGGGA
>CAYRZP010000122.1:0-6038 GCA_964428885.1 uncultured Lentisphaeraceae bacterium | reverse complement strand
GAAGGGAATCGAACCCTCGTAACCAGCTTGGAAGGCTGGGGCTCTGCCATTGAGCTACACCCGCTGAAATACAAAGTTCACAAAATTTAGCCTTTTCCCGCCGCAGGGTCAAGCCGCACGCGTGGGGCGAGCGATTTTTCTTGCAGGCGCGGAGGGCAACGGCACGTGGCAGACAGTCGCGTGTGACATTTTGGCCGGTGTCGGCGCGCGTTAACGACATGCGCCTGCGCGGCTCGCGGGGACGCTCGCCCTCCAGCACACGTCTGACCGTAGTACCTGGAGGGACGCTCTGCGTCGCGTACGTGAGCACTGGACATCGCCCGACGCATGGGCAAGCGGACGCTTGCTCCTCCCAATAGTGCCGGTGGCACGGCACCATCCGAGGCGCGAGACCGATTGCGCCAGTACGCAATTAGGCATGGAAAATGCAATAAGAATGCGGTATCATAAAAAACTTGTTTACCGGATGCCAGAGTTAGTGAGACGGGTGACAGGATGTAGAGTCCAGCGCGAAGAATTCATTAATATCACTTCGAAAGGTTTGCGTTCATGGCCGGTCAGGCGGATGCTTTTACGGCGCTGATACTGAAGCGCACGGGTTTTTTCAACGATTTTCAGATATCGCAAATTCTCGCGGCGGATCGTTCCGACGGCTCCGGGGTCGTGGGCGCGGCGGTGCGGCTGGGCATTGTGCGCGAGGACGATTTCCTGAAGAAGATCGGCGAGATGCTGGGGTTTCCGTATGCGGAACTTGACGCGGCGCGGCCCACGGACGAGGCGATCACCAAGCTGCCGGCGCGGGCGGTGTACCAGTACAATGTGCTGCCGCTACATGTCGAGAAGGGCGTGCTGACGGTGGTGGCGTGCGACCCGTTCAACACAGGCATGACCGACGGCCTGCGCCTGGCGGCGGGCTGTCCGGTGCAGGTGGCGCTGAGTCCGCGCGAGGAGATCGACAAGGCGATCCGCAAATATTACGGCGTCGGCGCGGACGCGATCGAGAAGATGATCGAGGACGGCCGCTACGCGGTGGACACGGATCTGGCCTCGATCTCTAAAATCGACGTGAACGAGATGGGCGCCGAGGCCTCGATCGTCAAGTTTGTGAACCAGATCATCGCCGAGGCCGACCGGCAGGGGGCCACGGACATCCATGTCGAGCCGATGGAGGACGAGCTGCGCATCCGCTACCGGATCGACGGGATGCTGCACAAGGTGG
This sequence comes from uncultured Lentisphaeraceae bacterium, assembly GCA_964428885.1. GTDB lineage: Bacteria > Verrucomicrobiota > Kiritimatiellia > RFP12 > UBA1067 > JAQVQN01. Next base: position 4,819 of record CAYRZP010000122.1, on the reverse strand, counting down.
ACGTTCCGCCGCAGCTCAACCGCCTGAAGGCGGCGATCATCTCCCGCATCAAGGTCATGGCGAACCTGGACATCGCCGAGAAGCGCCTGCCGATGGACGGGCGTATCGGGGTGCGGCTGAACAACGACGACATAGACATACGTGTATCGACCATGCCCACGGCCTACGGCGAATCGATCTCGCTGCGCCTGCTGCAGAAAGCCGGCAACTTCGTCAAACTGCAGGACTTGGGGTTCAACGATTTCGACTATGAGCATGTGGTCAAATTGATAAACCGTCCCAACGGCATATTTCTGGTCACGGGGCCGACCGGTTCGGGCAAGTCCACCTCTTTGTATGCGTTCCTGCACGAGATCAACAAGATCAACGTGCGGATCCTCACGGCCGAAGACCCGATCGAGTATGAGATGGCGGGCATCAACCAGGTGTTGGTGCGGCAGGACATCGGGCTGACCTTCGCGCGGGCGCTGCGCGCGTTCCTGCGTCAGGATCCCGACATCATCATGGTGGGCGAGATCCGCGACGGCGAGACCGCCGAGATCGCGATCAACGCATCGCTGACCGGCCACATGGTTTTCAGTACGCTGCACACCAACGACGCGGCGGGCGCGTTCGCGCGTCTGATCGACATGGGCGCGGAGCCCTTCCTGGTGGCGTCCGCGGTGGCCGGCGTGATGGCGCAGCGGCTGGTGCGGCGGCTTTGCCCCAAGTGCAAGCAGGAAGTGCCGCTGGACATGAAGTGGTACGACCTGCCGTATCCGCCCGTTTCCGGCAAGGTGTGGCTGCCGCAAGGTTGCGAGGCCTGCACGCGCACCGGGTATCGCGGGCGCGGCGGGCTGTTCGAGCTGCTGGTGGTGCACGAGGACATCGAGTCGGCGATCATCGCGCGCAAACCCACCGCCGAAATACGCGGGCTGGCTAAAGGGCACGGTCTCAAGACGTTGCGCGAGGACGGCTGGACCAAGGCTTTCCGCGGCATGACTTCGGTCGAGGAGATCATCAGGGTGACGGAGGAGAATGTGTAAGAAGTGCTAAAGTGCTAAAGTTCTAAAGTTCGGGAACACGGACGGGACGTTTTCAGATGGGCGTATTTAACTACAAAGCCATGTCGAAAGACAGGCGGAAGGTGGAAGGCACGGTCGAGGCGGCGGACCGGCGCGCGGCGTTGGCGGCGGTCGAGAAGCTGGGCTATGTGCCGCTTTCGGTGGACGAGGCCAAAGGCAAGAAGCAGGGACGCGGCGTGCCGTTCTGGAAGCTGAAGGTAGGCAGCGGCAAGAAGCGCATGAAAGCGGTGGAGGTGCTTTTGTTCACCTCGGAGCTGAGCGACCTGCTGGAGGCGGGCATGACCCTGGGCGCAGCGCTCAACTGTCTGGCGAACCAGGGCGAGGAGGATTCGGCGCAGGGCGTGATCGCCGCCGACCTGCGTGACCGCATCGTGCGCGGCGAGCAGCTTTCCGATGCCGTGGCGGCGCATCCGGAGACTTTCCCGGCGCTTTACGGCAACATGATACGGGCGGGCGAAGCCTCGGGGGCGATGATCGAGGTGCTGCGTCGGCTGGTCGAGCATTACGAGCGCAACGAGAGCATGCGGTCCAAGATAACCTCTGCGTTGACCTATCCGGTGGTGGTGCTGATTTTCGGCGTGCTGACGGTGATCTTCGCGATGGTCAAGGTGATCCCGCAGTTCGCCAAAATATTCGAGGGCATGGGCACGGCGCTGCCGACCCCGACGCTGATCCTGGTGAACACGAGTGACTTCGTGATCAAATACGGGGTTTTCCTGGCGCTGGCGATCGCGGCCGGCGTGGTGGTGTTCAGGCGCCATATCAAAGAGGGGCCCGGGCGGATGTGGTGGGACGGTTTGAAGCTGAAGGCGCCTTTGATCAAGGGCATCGTGGCGTGCGGGGCTTATTCCGGCCTCGCTTACACGATGCGCACCCTGCTGTCCAACGGCGTCAACGTTTTGCAGGCTCTGAAAATCGCCGAGGAGACGTGTGGCAACGATGTGATCGCCGGCGCGCTGCGCAACGCGCGTCAGCGCGTGACCGACGGCACGACCATTTCAGGACCTTTGGCGGGCAGCGGGGTGTTCCCGAAGATGATGACGGACATGCTGGCGGTCGGCGAGCAGTCGGGCGACATGCCCAGCTCTTTGGCGCACATCGGACGGCGTTACGAGAGCGAGATGGATCGCAACATCAGGATCTTCACGAACGCGCTGGAGCCGATCCTGATCGTGGCGATCGGCGCCGTGGTCGGGTTCGTGGCGGTCAGCATCCTGATGGCGGTCTTCAAGGTGACGTCTTCGCTGAGTCCGGCGGGGTAGGGGCAAAGATTGAATGAATAGTCTGACACGTCCGACACGTCCGACATGTCCGACAGAACAAAGGAGAGAGCACAGTGAAAAAAGAGAGAGATGAAAAACGCGGGCGTGGCCGCAGAAGCGGTTTCACGCTGGTCGAGCTGCTGCTGGTGGTGTGCATTCTGGGCATTCTGGCGGCGGTGGTGATCCCCAACATCATGGGGCATGACGAGGAGGCGCGGCGTCAGGCCACGCGCACCAGCATCACGGCCATCGAGCAGGCGGTGCAGATCTTTGCGATGCGGCACAACGGCAAGCTGCCAGAGTCGCTGGACGAGCTGACGGCGGGAACTGACGACGCGCCGGGGCTGCTGAAGGAGGGGGCGCTGGCGGACTCCTGGGGCACGCCGTTCTCGTACACCAAGCAGGGCAAGCGCTTTAAAGTGATCTCGGCCGGGCCGGACGGCGAGATCGGCGGCGAGGACGACATCACGAATTAGAGGGAGGTCGGACCTGTCTGACATGTCTGACAGGTCGGATGTGTCTGACACTCCTATGAAACGTATCTGTCATAACGGTTTCACACTGGTTGAACTGCTAGTGGTGGTGGTGATTATCGGCATCATGGCCATGATGCTGGGACCGACCTTCACGACCGGGTCCGACATAGCCCGCGTCAAGACCGCCACGCGCGGCGTGATGCAGATGTCGCGTTATGCCCGCACCATGGCGGTCCTGCACCAGACGCCCGTGGCGCTGGTCTTTTCGGCGGACGGCACGATCCGCGTGGAGAAAGTGGCTGTCAGTAACAGTCGGTCGGCAATCGGCGATGGGCAATCGGCAATCGGCAATCAGCAACTGGCAAGCGACGCGGGGCAGGAGGGCGGGGAGGGCAAGGCTTATGAGATGGCAGACCTGGAGGCGGAGAAGAGTTACGCCCAGGTGCGTTTTGATGTCACGGTCGACGATTACGACACTGATGAACCGGAGAGCGCCGCGAAGGGGCTTTTTGAAGAGAGCGAAGACGACAAGAGTCTGGAGGCGGGCGAGGGAGTCAAAGTGGTCACGGCCGCCCGTGTCATCTATGAGAGCAACGGGCGATGCCTGCCTTTCAAGGTTGTTGTCAGTGCTGATGGGGATGAAGGCGGCACGGCGATGACGGTGGCGGTGGACCGTTTCGGCGTGGCGCGGGTTCTGGAGGACGAGAGATGAGGCGCGCCGGGTTCACGCTGATCGAGATACTGATCGCCACCACGATTCTGGCGTTCGGGCTTTTAAGCCTGATGGTGGGGCTGAGCAACTGCGCCCAGATGATGTGCCTGTCCAAGGAGTATCAGGACGCGCAGTATGTCTTCAGCCTTGGCGAAAGGTTGTATACGGTGCCGCCAAGCTCGGACATCACCGAGGCGGAGGAAGACGAGAAGCTGAACATTGAGCCTGTGACAGTGGAGGAGATGCTGGCTGATCTGGAAGAGGAGATGCCGCGCGAACGCCTGGAAGCATTAAAAGGGTTCACTTTTGAGCGGAAAGTGGATGAGAGGCCGGATCTGGAGACCAACGAGGTTGACGACAAGCTTTACGTGTTGCGGACACGCGTTTCGTGGGGCAGCGGCAAAGAGGGGTATTACGAGGAACTGGTGCGGTATGTGCGGCAGAAATAGGCGCGGTTTCACATTGCTGGAACTGGTGATGGCGGTCATGATCATGTCGGTCATGATGCTGCTGTCCTTTTTCTGCTTCGACGCCGTGGTGCAGAGCTGGAACGCCGGCATCGAGATGTCCGACTCGATGGCGCAGGCGGATTACGTGATGGAGCAGATCGTCTCGGGATTGCGCTCGGCGTTTTATCCGGACGCAGGCATACAGGCGGAGCAGTACGGTTTCCAGCACAGCGACGGCGGCGAAGGGCCGGAGGCGGCCGACTCCATAAGCTGGACCAAGATCGGGCGGGCTTTGGTCGGCGAGCGCACACAGTTGGCGGAGGTGCCGCACCGGGTCAGCCTATATGTCGAAAAGGGAGGGAGGGATATTGAGAGCGGCCTGATGGTCAAAACCTGGCGCGACGCCCTGCAGGTCGAGGATTTCGACCCCGAGAAGGATGTTAAACCGTTTTTGCTGGCGCCGCGCGTGGTGGGGTTTGACTGCAAGATCCTGAAAGAGCCGCCTTCGAAGAACGATGAAGAGATCAAGTGGGAAGACGAGTGGAAGTTCTCCAATTCAATACCATACAAGGTTTCGGTCACGCTGTATATGCGGCCGGCTGAAGAGGAGAACGAGCCTTTGGCGGTGACAAGGGATATCGAGATACCGCTCTGGGACATATCGCAGAATCCGCTGAAGAAAGCAGGGACTAAAGATGCTGGCGGGATTTCTGGAGGCAGGGGCGCGGCCGGGCGTACAAACCGACGCTCCACAGGTGCGGGCGGCGGTGCGGCGCCGCGTCCCGCGCCGGGCGGCGCGGTGCCGCGTCCTGCGCCGGGCGGCGCGGTGCCGCGTCCTGCGCCGGGCGGCGTGCCG
>CAYRZP010000121.1:0-6090 GCA_964428885.1 uncultured Lentisphaeraceae bacterium | reverse complement strand
CGGCACCATCTCGAAATTGACCTCCAGCGAGAGCGCGGCGGCCTTGTTGAACACCTCGATGTCGTCGCCGACGTACAGCCCGCGCATCACCATGCCGCCCTCCGCGGCGCGCCCCATCACGGTCTGGAAATAAACCGTCTGCGGCAGCAGGTGCCCGAAATGCTCGCTGCCGTAGTTGAACAGCCTGCGCACCGGGGTGTCGGCCCGCCCCATGATGCGCTCCATGCCGTAAACCGCACCCACGAAATGGCTGCGGTTGATAGCCACGGCGCCGCCGGTGCCAACGAACAGGTTCTTGTTGTAGTTGGCCATGCCGATGACCTCGTGCGGCACCACCTGGCCGATCGAGACGATCAGGTCGAAGCCGCCCTCGACCAGCAGCCGGTTGACCTGCACCGGCCAGTCGAAGTCCAGCTTGCCCTCGGTCAGTTCCCTGACCACCTCCGGCGGCACCGCGCCCAGTGTCAACACACCGTTACGCCAGTCGTGGTCCTTGAACAGCCCGCGCGGCATGTCGCCGAACATCTCGCGGATCTGCGTGCCGGTCATCGGCGAATGCGTCCCCAGCGCCGGCAGCACCGCCGCCAGCCGGTCGCCGTAGTATTCCCAGACCAGACGCGTGATCGCGCCGGCCTGCGAGTGGAAACGCGTGAAATCCGGCGGCAGCGCCAGCACCTTTCGCCGCGGCCCGAGCCGGTCCAGAGCCGCGAACACCATCTCCCGCAACCGCGCCTGGCTGATGGCCAGATCCGCCGCGCCTGTTTCTTGATACAACATTCCGCACCTTCCTGCCAAATGGCAATGTAGTGTCGCACAACACCCCTGACAAATCAAGCGCCGCCGCGTTCGAAACCTTGAAACCCTTGCCCGGCGTCCGCAAAAATCCTATCATTGCAAATCGTGAACAACATCCCTCGCAGAGTCTGGCTGGAAGTGAGCCTGAAAAGGCTGATCGAGAATTACCGTAAGATCGCAGAGTCGGTGGCCCCGGCCCAGGTGCTGGCAGTGCTCAAGGCCAACGCCTACGGCCTCGGCGTCCTGCCCATCGCGCGCGCCCTGTCGGACGCCGGCGCCGCAGCTTTCGGCGTGGCGGAGCCGCACGAGGCGCTCCAGCTCCTGCCGCTCGGCAAGCCTGTCCAGATCCTCAGCAGCGTCCTGCCGGAAGAGGTCGCGCCCATGGTCGAGGCCGAGGTGATCCTGCCGGTGACCGACCTGGCGACCGCACGCCTGATCAGCGCGGCGTCAGTCCGCTGCGGCAAGCCGGCCGTCGTCCACATCAAGCTCGACACCGGCATGGGCCGCCTCGGCCTGCTGCCCGCCGGCGCCCCCGCCGCCATCCGCGAGGCCTGCCGCCTGCCGGGGCTCGTCTGCCAGGGCATCTTCTCGCACTTCCCGTTCGCCTACGAAACCGGCACCGACCTGACCAACCGCCAGATGGACCTCTTCTGCGGCATCCTCGACGACCTGGCCCGCGACAACATCACCTTCGAGAAAATCCACATCGCCAACAGCGACGCCATCAACAACTTCCCGCGCGCCTGCCGCAAGCCTTTCAATGTGGTGCGCACCGGCATCAACCTGCACGGATCATTCGACACCGTCGGCAAACGCGCCCTCAAGGTCAAGCCGGTGCTGACCCTCAAAACGCGCCTGACCGCCGTGCGCGACCTGCCGCCCGGCACCGGCATCGGCTACGGCCACACCTGCCGCCTCGCCGTCAAAACCCGCGTCGGCACGGTCTCCGCCGGTTATGCCGACGGCCTGCCGCTCGCGCTTTCCAACCGCGGCTGCCTGCTGATCCGCGGCGCGCCCTGTCCGGTGCTTGGACGCATATCGATGGACTACACCACCGTCTCGCTCGAAGGCGTGCCGGACGCCGCCGTCGGCGACGAGGTCGTCTGTCTCGGCGGCGAAGGCATGTACGCCCTGACGGTCGAAGACTGGGCGGCCCTCAAAAACACCCACCCTTACGAGATCATCTGCTCCTTCGGCAACCGCGTCGAACGCCGTTATGTCTGAAGCGGCTATGCCTCGCTTAAACATAACTCAGAAATCGGATTTTTTTTGTTGCCCCGTTTTTTGGCAATGCGTTATCATCTAAAACATAATGTGATCGGGTTTGGTTTTTTTTGACTTTTCAGGAAAGTTTGGTGCGTAAGTGAGTAAAGGATTAAGGGTCGGAATCGTCGGCGGCAGCTCGGACTCTTTTATGGGCGACATACACCGCGCGGCTATCGCGGCCAGCGGCTGCATGGAATTGGTCTGCGGCGCTTTCGGTTCAACCCGGCAAAATTCATTCACGACCGGCAAAGCGCTTGAACTGCCCACACGCCGGGTTTACGGGACTTACCGCGACATGTTCCGGCGTGAAGCCGCCATGCCCAAAGAGGAGCGCATGGATTTCGTCTCCGTGCTGGCGCCAAACGCCATGCACTATCCGGTCGCGATGTCTTCGATCGACGCCGGTTTCCCGATTTTCAGCGAAAAGCCCTACACCTGCAATATGGACGAGGCGCTCAACCTGACGCGCAAGCTCCGCAACAGCGGCCTGGATTACGGCATCGCCATGGTTTACAAAAACTACCCGGCGCTTAAAAAAGCCCAAGAGCTGATCCAGGAGGGTAAGACGGTCGGCAACTTACGCAAGATAACCGCTTGCTACCAACTCGGCTGGATGGCCCAAAGGCTCGAGACCGCGGGCAACAAGCAGGCCGGTTGGCGGGCCGACCCCAGACGCAGCGGGCCGGCGGGATGCCTGGCCGATCTCGGGACCCACTGTTTCCACCTCACCGAGTGGCTCTCCGGCCTGACGGTCAATGAGATCTGCGCCGACCTGCGGCCGACTGTAGCCGGCCGCATCCTGGATGACGACTGCAGCGTGCTCGTCCGCTTCAACAACGGCGCGCGCGGGGCCTTCCTCACCAGCCAGGTGGCGACCGGCCGCTCGGATGGCCTCTCCATCGAGTTCTTCGGCGACAAGGGCGCGTTATTCTGGTCGCAGAGCGAGCCGGACCGCCTGGTCGCGCGCGGCATCGACGGCACTCCGACCGTCAGCCTTTGCGGCGTCCCTGAAGGCCGCGCTGAAATCACCGCGCCCGAACCCTACGGACGCAACGCGGCCTATATCGCGGCCTTAGCCGACGCCTATGCCGCCTTCGCAAAGGTTCTGACCGACCGTAAAGCCGCGCTCCGCGACAAGGTTCCCGAAAGCAGTTTCATGACCGTCGACGAGGGCCTGCGGGCGGTCGCGTTTGTTGACGCGGCCTTGAAAAACACCGCCGTGCCCGAAGAAGGTCAGCCGCCGCCGCAAAAATGGATGCCGGTGATCGTGCCGCCCATACCTGAGCTGTAACGGCACGTCCGGGCGCCGGGGCAAAAGCTCGGCCGAACATGACGCCGGGATCGCCAGTCCCGATGATCTTGCCCTCGCCTGTCTTGACTTTGCCCGCAATAAACGTATACCATAGACGCAAATGCACCAAGAATCTTCTTACGGGCGTCGCGGCGGACGTCCCCGGCGGCCTTCTTTCCGCCGCAATAACCGCCATCCGGGTCTTGCCGAACGTGATGTCCCTATGCAAATCCCGAAGCCCAAGGGAGAAATCCCGGAGGTTTTCTCGGAAAACGTTTTCGGCCGGCTGCTCCCCTTGATCCAGCACGCCGTGGCCGAAGCTGAGTATGTCAACCCCACCCCGATCCAGGAGCAGGCCATCCCGCACCTGCTTGAGGGCCGGGACCTCTTGGGCTGCGCCCAGACCAGTACCGGCAAGACCGCCGCTTTCCTGCTGCCGATCCTGCAGCGTCTGTCCGATACCCCTAAAACCGAAGACGCGCGGGGACCGCGCGCCCTGATCCTCGCGCCGACCCGCGAGCTGGCCGCGCAGATCGCCGCCAACGTCACGACCTACGGCAAGTTTCTGGGCATCCCCTTCGCGGTGGTTTTCGGCGGGGTCAGCCAGTTTCCCCAAGTCACCGCCTTGAAACGCGGCGCGGATATTGTCGTGGCCACCCCGGGGCGCCTGCTGGACCTGATGGAACAGGGCCATCTGCGGCTGGACGGGATTTGCGAATTCGTTCTGGACGAGGCCGACCGCATGCTGGACATGGGCTTCATGCCGGACATCCGGCGCATTCTCGAAAAGCTGCCCGCCCAGCGGCACACGCAGTTCTTCTCGGCCACGCTCTCGCCCGAAATCATGCGTCTCGCCATGTCGATCGTCAAGGATCCCGTGCATATCACCATCTCGCCCGACCAGCCGACAGTGGACAAGATCAACCAGAAGCTGATGTTCGTCGAAAGGGTTGACAAAGACAAACTGCTGGTAGACCTGCTGACCAACCACCCGGAGTTCGACAAGGTGCTGATCTTCGCGCGCACACGCCACGGCGCGGACAAGATCGAAAGGAAGCTCGAACAGGCCGGCATCAGCGCCAGGGCCATACACAGCGACAAGACGCAGCGCGTCCGCACCGACACCCTCGCCGCCTTCCGCAAAGGCCGGGTGCGGGTGCTGGTGGCCACCGACATCGCCTCGCGCGGCATCGATGTCGACGGGATCACGCACGTGATCAATTTCGATCTGCCGGAGGAGACGGAGTCGTATGTACACCGCATCGGCCGGACCGCCCGCGCCGGCGCCGCGGGCGCCGCCGTGTCGTTCGTCAGCCCCGAGGAACGCAACCTGCTGCGCGCCATCGAGCGCATGATCCGCAAAGCCATCGAAGTCGACAAGCAGCACGCCTTCCACTCGGAGCGGGCGGAGAAGGCGGCAGGCAAGGCGGCGCAGGGCGGCGAGCCGCTGCCCAAACCGGCTTGGGCGGGCCGGAACCGGCCGCCGCACGGGAGAAGTCACGACAGCGGCACGCGGCAAGACCGGCGCCCTTCCGGCAGCAGCAAAGGCCGCGGACAGCCGGACTTCCGCCAAACAGGCCGTGACGAATACCGCAGCGGCAAAGACCGCGCGCGATCAGACTTCCGGCCGCGCGCAAGCGAAGCTCGCGCGCAAGAGCAAGAGCAAGAGCCCGCGCGGCCGCCGCGCCGGGAATCCGCACGGGACGGGTTGCCGCCGCCGCCGTGGGAAGAGAGCGAGAAAAGTCATATTGAAAAGCGCCGCGCGCGGCCGGAAAAAAAACCCGCGAGTCCGGGGCCGCGCTGGTTTGACAAACCCTTCCAGAAACACGCGAAGCGCCTTGAGGACAACGCCGCCGGCCCGGACCGGCGGGGCGGGAGTGCAGAAAGACCGGACAGGCCGCCAGCCCGTTCCGGCCCCGCCGACAGCGCGCGGCCTAAGTATAACCCGCTGCAGCGTTCCGCCGCAAAACACGGTCCGCCAGACCGCCGCGCGGATTATGCGGGCCGCCAGAGTTTCGACCGTTTTTCAAAGCGCGACAAGAAACCGGGCGGGGGCTTCAAAAAATTCCGCCCGCACACGGCCACACGCCCAAAACATTAAGACTTGGCCGCCAGCAGGCCTTCATGCAGTTCCAGAACCCGGTCGCACAGCGCGGCGGTCTCGGGCGCATGCGTCACCATCACCAGCGACAGTTCCCTGGTGCATGAAAGCCCGAACAGCAGATCCATGATCTGCGCCCCGGTCATACGGTCAAGATTGCCGGTCGGCTCATCCGCCAGGATCAATGTCGGATCGTGGATGAGCGCGCGCGCCAGCGCCACGCGCTGCTGCTCGCCGCCCGAAAGCTCCAGCGGCATGTGAGAGGCGCGGTCAGCCAGCCCGACCTGGTCCAACAGCGACAGCGCCCTCTGCCGCGCCTGCGCCTTATTGATGCCTGCCGCGCCGGTCATGGCCGGCAGCATCACGTTTTCGGTGACATCCATTTCAGGCAAAAGGTGATACGACTGGAAAACCAGTCCGATTTTGGCCGCGCGGATGGCGGTGCGCGCCCGGGGCGAGACCGCGTAAAGCGCCTGCCCGTCCACATGCACCTCGCCGGAGTCCGGCCGGTCAAGACCGCCCAGCACGTGCAAAAGAGTGCTTTTGCCGGATCCGCTGCGCCCGACAATCGCCACCCGCTCGCCTTTCCCGACAGAGAGCGCCGCGCCCCTGAGCACCTCGACCCGCTTGTGCGGCA
>CAYRZP010000120.1:0-6143 GCA_964428885.1 uncultured Lentisphaeraceae bacterium | reverse complement strand
CCCCGCAAACAGGCCGCGTGGCTGCCGAACGAACATAACGCTTGCGCGGCGGATTCAAGGTGCTATGATATGAAACGTTTTCCGCCAGACCGTAAGGGCGATGAGCCGTTTAGGCGCGCGGATGTTTTTTCTAACCAGGAGTTAACGGATATGGCCAAGATTGATTTCGGCGGCGTTGTAGAGACCGTCGTGACGCGTAAAGAGTATTCTTTGAAGAAAGCCCAGAAGGTTCTGAAGAACGAGGTCATAGCCGTGATCGGCTATGGCGTGCAGGGCCCGGCGCAGTCGCTGAACATGCGTGACAACGGGGTCAACGTGATCATCGGCCAGGACAAGCGTTTTCAGAACGACTGGAAGCGGGCGGCCAAGGACGGCTTCAAGCCGGGCAAGTCGCTGTTTGACATCGAGGAAGCCTGCGAGAAGGCCACGATCATCATGATGCTGGTCAACGATGCCGCCCTGAAGCAGGTCTGGCCGCGCGTGAAACCTCGTCTGACCGCGGGCAAGGCGCTGTACTTCTCGCACGGGTTCGGCTGGGTTTACCGCAATCTGACCGGCATCAAACCCGGCGCGGACGTGGACGTGATCATGGTGGCGCCCAAGGGCTCCGGCACGTCGGTGCGGCGCAACTTTCTCTCGGGAGTGGGCATCAACTCCAGCTTCGCCGTGGCGCAGGACGCGACCGGCATGGCGCTGGACCGCACCTTGTCGATCGGCATCGCCGTTGGCTCCGGCTATCTCTTCCCGACCACGTTCGAGCACGAGGTCACATCTGACCTGGTCGGCGAGCGCGGGGTGCTGATGGGCGCCTTGGCCGGAATCATGGAGGCCCAGTACGACGTGCTGCGCAAGAACGGGCACAGCCCCTCCGAGGCCTTTAACGAGACGGTCGAAGAGCTGACGCAGAGCCTGATCCGGCTGGTTGACGAGAACGGCATGGACTGGATGTATTCCAACTGCTCGGCGACGGCCCAGCGCGGCGCCCTGGATTGGAAGCCGAAGTTCAAGAAGGCGGCGGCGCCGGTGTTCAAAGACCTCTACCAGGCGGTCAAGAGCCAGAGCGAGGCCAAGCGCGTGATCAAGGTCTGCGGCACGGCGGATTACAAGCAGAAGCTGGACGCCGAGCTGAAGGTGATGCGCGAGTCCGAGATGTGGCGCGCGGGCGCGGCGGTGCGCTCCCTGCGTCCGCACGAAAAGGCCAAGGCCGACGTGAAGACGGCCGCCGGCACCAAGGGCCGCGGCGCCAACTGAAGGCAATAGAATTTTGAACTCTGAAAGCCCGGCGTCCGCGCCGGGCTTTTTTTGTCACCGGTCAGTGCGGCTGTGTAAAGCGGTGCCGCGACCAGCGCATGGCGCGGCTCTTGTCACCGCACTCCGGGCCCGGGACGGCAGGATTTGGCAGTGCGCTGCTTTTCCGATTGAAAACCGTGTGCGCGACCCTGTAAGCTGTGCGCATGAAGAAAACTTTTGTGAGGTTCGACAGTGTCGGCGGCGCCAGCGGCGACATGTTGCTCGCCGCCCTTGTCGGCTTGGGCGCTGACATTCAGGCCATCGGGCAGACCGTCAACAGTTTTTTTCCGGAGAAGCTCCGTTTCCACACGGCGCCCGCTGCCGCCGCCGGGCTGAACGGCGTGCGTGTGGAGGTCAGCGTTCCAGGCCGTCAGCCGCATGACGACCGCGAATGGCCGGACGCGCGTGCGCACATGCACGGGCATCATGAGCACGGACACGCGCATTCGCACGACGGCCATGCGCACAGTCACAGCGGCCACGCGCACCGCGGGTTAAGGGAGATCGAAACGCTGCTGGAGCAATCGCCGCTAGGCGGCGGCACGCGGCGGCTGGCTCTGGATGTTTTCAAGGAACTGGCCGCCGCCGAAGCCAAGATACACGGAAAGACGCCGGACACGGTGCGTTTCCACGAGGTCGGCGCCTGGGACTCGGTGGCGGACATCGTGGGAGTTTGTCTGGCATTGGAGCAGCTCGGGGTTTGCGGCGTGTCCTGCGGGCCGTTGCCCGCGGGCGTCGGCACCATCAGTTGCGCACACGGCGCGATGCCCAACCCGGCCCCCGCCACGCAGGAGCTGCTCGCCGGCATGGCGGTGACGCAGACCGACGAGCCGTTCGAGCTTGTGACGCCGACCGGCGCGGCGCTTTTGCGCGTGCTGACCAGGACGATGGAAAATGTGCCTGATGAGGTCCGCCTGATCCGCAGCGCTTTCGGATTCGGCCACATGACGCTCAAAGGCCGTCCGAACGTGCTGCGGGCCACGCTCGCGGAGGCGGCGGCGGAGGGCGGCGCGGCTGAAAGGGCGGTGGTCTTGGAGTGCAACCTTGACGACTGCAATCCGGAGTGGCTCGGCGCGCTGACCGCGGATCTTCTGGAAACGGGCGCTTTAGACGTGTGGCACACGCCGGTCGTGATGAAGAAGGGCAGGCCGGGAACCGTCTTGAGCGTTTTGGCGCGGGAGGGTGACTCCGCCGGCATCCGCGACAAGATCTTCCGGGCCACGACCACATTCGGCGTGCGCTGGCACACGGTCGCGCGCGAGACGCTGGAACGGGGCGTAGTGGAGGTTTCGACGCCTTACGGCGCGGTGCCGGTGAAAGTCGGGCTTTTGCGCGGGGAGCGTGTGACGGGGGCGCCCGAGCATGACGTATGCGCGGCGCTGGCGCGCGCCGCCGGGGTGACGCCGCGCCAGGTGCACGAGGCGGCGCAAAAGGCGTTTTTCAATTCGGACGCGGGAAAAGGATGTCGAAGCGTTTGATGTGGCCGGCTTCCTCGTCCTCCAGCATCAAGACGCGCGCAAGGTAGTCCGGCGGACGCTGCACCTCCCATGCCGGCCTGCCATTGTGCGTGACCTTTTTGATCAGCACCGGGTCAGGCATCACTATGGTGAACTTGTCCCGCGCCATTTCGACCGCCTCGCGCAGCGGCACCGGCTGCTGGGGGCTGAAGCGCATCTCTTTCACTTTGCCTTTTTTGCCATCTGCGGTCAGGTAGCACTCGGACGTGACTAACTGCCAGCCGTACATTGACAAAGCGTCGCGTTCCAAGAACGCCAGCATCTTGTCATCGCGGTCGTTGTTGGTGAGGTTGGCGTAGGTGCGGATGATCAGACGGCGCACCTTGCGGTAATGCTCCATGCGGTTGGTCTCGGGCATGGTGGCTTTGGTGAACGAAAGGGTCTTGTCCGCCTGCGCTGGGTTACTGGCGGCGGCGATCCAGGCCAGGTCGTTCGGCGAGAGTTTGGTGCGGGCGGTGGCCACAGTGGAGCCGTCGGGGCGCTTCAGGTAGATTTTGCCGTCCGCTTCACGGTCGAAGGCGGCCTGCAGGGTGTTGCCGTTGACCGAGGTCCAGACGCGCTGCGGGTGCGCGGCGGGCGGCGCCGGCTGCACTTCGGCGGGGCGGCTGTCGCGCGGGTTCAGGCACAGCAAAAAACCGGATGCGATCAAAGACATGTTCTGTCGCGTCATTACTAACTCCTAACTCGGGTGTCGATTCAGCTTTCTTGAATCGCGCCCTCCATAAATGCGCTTGCCGGGAAAGGCGGGCGCGAGTATTATAAGCGAAAAATTGACACTGTGAACAGGTGAGTCACGATGGGGTCCGGTTTTTTCGACAGACTGGTGGCGCGGCTTGACAAGCTGGCGCCTGAGAGCCTGCAGGCGCAGATGCTGCGTCTGGCGCAGGAGCGCGGTTTCCTTGAAACGATCTTTCAGACGATCCAGGAAGGCGTGATCGTGATCGACAATGACGGCCGCCTGCTTTACGCCAACCGCGCGGCCGAAAAACTGACCGGCTTCGATTTCGACAAGGTCAAGGGCCGTTCGGTGATGCGGTTTCTGCGCGAATGGGACTGGGAGCATCTGCTGGATGTGCCGGAGAGTGCGGACGGTTGGGCGCGGATGGTGACACGCGAGATCGAGGTTTCGTATCCTGAGCGCCGTTTCCTGAGCGTGTATGCTGCGCCGCTCGATGAGAAAGGGCTGGTCGACAAGGGTGTGCTGGTGATCCTGCGCGATGTCACGCGCGACCGGCGGCAGGAGGCGAGCGCCATCGAGAGTGAGCGTTTTAACGCGGTGAAACTGCTGGCCGCCGGTGTGGCGCACGAGATCGGCAATCCGCTCAACGCTTTGAACATACACCTGCAGCTTCTGGAGCGCGAGCTGCGCGGGCTGCCTGACGAGCGGCGCGGCGATCTTGAGGGTCTGGTGGGGGTGGCGCGCTTGGAGGTCGAGCGCCTGGACACGATCATAACTCAATTCCTGCGGGCCGTCAGGCCTACGAAGCCGGTGCTGGCGCCTGAGATCCCGACTGAGGTCCTGCAGGAGACCCTGCGGCTGCTGGCGAAGGAGTTCGAAAACCGGCGCATCGCGGTTTCGGTTGACATCCCCGAGGAGATGCCGACGGTGCACCTTGACCGTTCGCAGATCAAGCAGGTTTTTTTCAACCTGATCAAGAACGCGCTGGAGGCCATGCCGGACGGCGGGACGCTCAAGGTGGTTTTAGCCGTGGGGGACGTTTTCGTGGACATCGCGTTCATAGATTCCGGCGGCGGCATCAAGCCTGAAGAGATGGGGCGCGTGTTCGAGCCGTACCATACCACCAAGGCGCAAGGCACCGGCTTGGGACTGATGATCGTGCAGCGGATTGTGGAGGAGCACGGCGGCGAGATCGAGCTGTCAAGCAAGCCGGGCGAAGGGACCTGTTTCAAGATCAGGCTGCCGCGCAGCGAGCGGCGCGTGCGGATGCTCAGTGCGTCCCTTCGCCGCTGATGGGCGCGTCACCGTCGCCGAACACCTGGACGGTCGCGCTAGCGCGGCTCAAGCGGAGGACGAGCGTTGAACTTCCTGGATTCTTTCGTCCCGCAAAGGAATGGGGTTTGCTCGTGGTTCGCGAGAAGACGTTGCTGGTTGTCCGGCTCATAAACGGTTGGTAATACCATGACACTTATTTGACCTTGATTCATTGGTGAACATGAACAACGTTGCAAGCGATTTTTCAAAGACGGTCTTGTCGGCACTCGATGGTGCGCAGGCGGAACTTTATGCATATGGCGCTCATGTGACTGCTTGGCGTCCGGCAGGTGGTGATGAGCAACTGTTCTTGAGCGAGCGGGCTGAGTTTCGTCATGGGGCGGCAATCCGCGGCGGTGTACCGGTTTGCTTTCCGCAATTCGCCGATGAAGGGCCGTTGCTCAAACACGGTTTTGCACGCCGCACTATGTGGAAACTGATGCGTGTGGATACGGTCGGCCCTGCGATCCAGGCTGTGTTGCAACTAGAAGACTCAGCAGCTACACGTGCCATTTGGCCGTATGCTTTTCGGGCAACTTTGACGGTGACAGTTGGCGGAGCCAGTCTCCGATTAGAGTTTGCGGTACACAACACCGGCAGTAAGTCATTTACGTTTACTGGCGCATTGCATACGTATTTACACGTGAATGATATTGCGCAGACCGTTGTGGAGAATTTGGCTGGGGTATGTTACCAAGATGCGGTGACGGGTGTTCGGGGTGTGCTGCAAACCGAACCGGAATTGCGTTTTACCGGTGAAGTTGATCGGGCGTACTGTCAAGCCCCGGCGCAAGTGGTAGTACGTGAGCCGGAGCGGCGGGTGACTGTGCGGGCTTCCGGTTTTACAGACATAGTTGTATGGAACCCCGGCCCGACGCGGTGTGCAGAGCTCGTGGACATGGAGCCGACGAGCTATCGTAATATGGTGTGTGTAGAGGCGGCAGTGGTCGGTGTGCCAGCGGAAGTGCCGGCGGGAGCGAGTTGGTATGGTATGCAAGAGTTGACCGTGCAGTAGAACACGGTTGGGCCCGTGTACGGGATAAATAGCCGGCTCACAACCGCGTGCAGCCGGCTGCGCACACTCTTGAAACCCTTCCGGAGCCCGAGGGCCCGCAGGTCACGCTGCGGCAGGTGCCAGCGCGCCGGATGGCCGCGGTGCGCTATTCCGGTTTCTGGAGCGAGAAGAACTACCTTCGATACAGGAGGGAGCTGGAGTCATGGATTCATGAAAGGGGACTTTTTCCCTCGCCCTTCTCTCGACCAGAGTGCTACACTCCAGAAATGCCAAACTGAACACGAAAACCGTCGCAAGTCAGGGGGTTGCCCGGATTGAATGATCCAAT
>CAYRZP010000119.1:0-6197 GCA_964428885.1 uncultured Lentisphaeraceae bacterium | reverse complement strand
AAATCATGCGTGCCGCAAGGTACCGGGGGTTCGAATCCCTCCCTCTCCGCCAATCCCATTGGCGCAGGGAGGGATGAGAACACCCGCAGGGGGTTCGACCGCCTGCGGAGCAGGCAGAGGCCGCACCGGAGCGTGCGGCAACGAGCGCAGCGAGTGGCAATCCCTCCCTCTCCGCCAGTCATAAAAAAAGAACCCCGTCGCCGGGGTTCTTGAGTGTCTGAACTTAAATCGTGAGCCGCGCTATTTGCCGAGCGTCTCCTTAACCACGGGCAGCACCGCCTTGGCCCAGATCCCGTAGCCCTTCCCTTTGGGGTGCAGGAAATCCGGCATCATCTCCTTGGTCAGAGTCCCGTCCGGCTCCAGCATGTCCTTGTTGATGTCCATGTAGACCACGCGCTTGCCGTCGGCATACCCCTTGATGATCGCGTTGACCTTGTCGTTGCGCACCCGGTTCGCGCCGTCAGGCTTGTTGTCGCGCGGGAAGACGGCCAGCAGCAGCACCTTGGTCGCGGGCGACTTCTGCCCGATCTTTTCAAGGATCGCCTTGATGCCGGCCGCCGTGTCCTCGGGGCTCTCTTTCGCCAGCGGGCGGTGCCCGGTATTGTTGGTCCCGATCATCAGCACCAGCAGCTTGGGCTGGTAGCCGTCCAGCTCGCCGTTCTCCAGACGCCAAAGCACATGCTCCGTGCGGTCGCCGCCGTACCCCAGGTTCAAGGCCTTGTACTTGCCGAAGTTCTCGTCCCAGACCGCCTTGCCGGCGCCCTCCCAGCCGTGCGTGATGGAGTCGCCCATGAAGACCAGCTCCCAGCCGCCCTGCTTCACCAGTTCCTGCTTCTGCTCAAAACGCTTCTTCCACCACTCCTGCCCCATCCTGCTCGACGGAGTCGTGGAGGCAAGCTGAGCCAGAACCGTGACGGCCGACACGGCCAGCGCCAAAGACAAACAAACCATTCTTTTCATGAATTATAATTCCCCTCTTACTTTTTCTTGTCGTGCAACTGGTCGCCGGCCACGGCACCCGCCGCGCCGCCGACCGCCGCGCCTATCGCCGCGCCTGTGCCGCGGTTGCCGCTGCCCGCCGCAGCCGATCCTATCAGCGCTCCGCCGGCCGCGCCCGCCGCGCCGCCGATGAGCGCGCCCTCATGACCGTCCGTGGACTGGCAGCCGGAAAGCACAACCGCCAGAGCCGTCGAAACCGCCGCAATACCCATTCCGCTTGTTTTCATGACGTTTCCTCCTTAAGAACCGTTGCTAATTGTTTATACTTTAGCACACTCCCGAGAGCCTGTCAGCCTCCGTCGCGCATTTATTGTTGCAAGCGCGATTTTGCACTGACTCCCCCGCCCCCAGGGCTTTTTCATTTACTCCGATTCACGGCGCGCCCGGCGGGCGCGCCCTACCATTACATGCATACTTCAGACAAAGAGATGGCGTTTTCGGCAGCAACGGCGCGCCGAGCCGTCCGTTTATATGCATCGCAAAGCCAAATAGAAACGCCCTGCCCCCGCCCACCGCTCCGGCCCTCACGCCAGCTGGCTCAGGAAGCGCGTGTCGTTCTCGTATAGCCAGCGTATGTCGGGGATGCCGTATTTGATCATGGCGATGCGTTCCACGCCGAAGCCGAAGGCGTAGCCGTAAACCGCGTCAGGATCATAAGCCCGGTCGCCGCGCGCCCGGTTGACGTGCTCGTAGACTCGCGGGTCGACCATGCCGGCGCCGGCGATCTCGATCCACCCGCTCATCTTGCAGACGCGGCAGCCCTTGCCGCCGCAGACATGGCAGGAGAAGTCCACCTCCACGCTCGGCTCGGTGAACGGGAAGAAGTGCGGACGGAAGCGCACGCCCGCCCGCGATCCCATCATCTCGCGCGCGTAATGGGACAGTGTGGACTTGAGGTCGGCCAGTGAGACCGGACGGGTGTCCACGTACAGGCCCTCGATCTGATGGAAGTTCGCGCTGTGCGTCGCGTCGGTCGTGTCGCGCCTGTAAGTGCGGCCCGGTGTGATGATGCGCACCGGCGGCTTGTGCCGGGTCATCATGCGGATCTGCACCGGCGAGGTCTGCGTTCGCAGCAGCAGGTCGTCCGTCAGCCACAATGTGTCGGAGGCGTCCATCGAGGGATGATACGCCGGGGTGTTGAGCGCCGTGAAGTTGTTGAAGCGCGTCTCGATGTCCGGCCCGTCCGCCACCGTGAAGCCCAAACGCGCGAAGATCGCGGCTGTCTCCTCGATCACCCGCGAGACAGGGTGCTTCGCCCCCGGCGACGGCCAGCGGCCGGGCAGCGTGCAGTCGAACGCCGCCTCCTCGCTTTTGGCAGGGCCGGCGAACGCGCCCGCCCGCGCCGCCAGCGCCGCCTCCAGTGCCGCGCGCCAGGCCTGCACGCGACGGCCGAACTCAGGGCGCTCGGCCTGCGGCACATCCTTCATGCCCTTGATGACGGCCGGCACCTCGCCGTGGCGTCCGAGATACTTGACCCGCAACTGCTCCAGCGCCGCCGCGTCAGCCGCGGCCTCAACCTCGCCCAGCGACAGATCCTGCCGCCGCTCCAAATCCGAAAGTGTCATAAAAACTCCGTACCCTGGCCGAAAAATACATTTCAGTTTACGCCAAACCCACCCCGAACGCAATTTTCATCTGAGCCGCTTTGACTCGCAGTGGCGTTGTCAATTCCCCAGCCAAATCAGAATTGCCGGCGGTGTGCAGGCGTGTCTTTATATAAAAAGCCCCGTTTGCTATATTTTCACGCATGAGAAATCCGCGTTTAGAAAATTGGGATGCCCAGCTCAACGCCCTGCTGCGGCGGGTGGACCAAGCGCTGGAGGAGCGTTTCGGCAAGGAGTACGGCCTGCACCCGGCGCGCGGCGCGCACGGCAGCGCCGACAACCCGCAGCACGACGGGCTGTTCCGCGTCACCGCCGCCTTCACGCCGGGGTTCGGATCGCAGCTCGGCCGGGGCTATGTCCTGCAGATCGACATGGTGACGCTGGAGAAGGTGCCTGCGGACAAGGCCGACGTCATCGAGAACGAGGCTGTCCGCATGATCGGCGAGGGACTTGAAGCGGCCCTGCCCGGCCGCGGCCTCAAGGTCGCGCGCGACGGCAACCTCTGGAAGATCACCGGCGACCTCTCGCTGTCAGGTTTGACAGGGCCAGATCGATAATGTGAAAACGAAGAAAATAATCGAACAGGGCGTCTCGTCCTGATATAGATTGACACTTTTCTTAACGCTGCAAACGGAATGCGGGAGATCTGAATATGGTCGAGCTGACAGCCATGACGACGCCGGGCCTGCCCGAATCCATCGGATACGGGAGCGTCATCCACGTCCTGCTGTGCCTGCTGGTGATCCTGCACGTCCTGCGCAAACCGC
Organism: uncultured Lentisphaeraceae bacterium; assembly: GCA_964428885.1. Lineage (GTDB taxonomy): Bacteria > Verrucomicrobiota > Kiritimatiellia > RFP12 > UBA1067 > JAQVQN01. Next base: position 2,827 of record CAYRZP010000119.1, on the reverse strand, counting down.
GCGACGCGCGCACCTCGCTGCTCTGGATCTTTCTCACGACCGCCGTGCCCTTCTTCGGCTTCGCGGCCTATGTGCTCTTCGGCATCAACACCATACCGGAAAAAGGCTGGCAGAAACAGTACTCCGACAGCACCTTCCGAAAACGCCAGCGCATGCACAGCCGCACGACCCATCCGCTCGCCAAAATGCGCGCGCAGCAGACCTCCTTCCGCACCCAGCCGCCTGATCCCGAGAACGTCCCGCTCAACCGCATCATGGATCACATGTCGCGCAACCACCCCTTGCTCGGCGGCAACGAGATCACCCTGCTGGAACCGGCCGAGGCCGCCCTTGAGACGATGTTCACGGCCATCGGCGCGGCGCGCCACAGCATCAACCTCGCGACTTACATCTTCGCCGACGACCGCACCGGGCGGCGGCTCATGGCGCTGCTGGAGGAGCGCGCCCGCGCCGGCGTCAGGGTGCGGGTGTTGTACGACGCTTTCGGCTCGGCCGGACCCAGCCTGCGCCTCTTCTTCTGGCGCCACCGCACCGTGCCTAATTTGCGCCTGACAGGCTACTCGCAGGCCAACATGCTGAAACGCAAGTTCCAGCTCAACCTGCGCAACCACCGCAAAATCCTGGTGGTCGACGGGCAGACGGCCTTTACCGGCGGCGTGAACTTCCACGATGCCTATCTGACGCGCAAAAGACGGGATGCCACCATCGACTACCATTTCCGCATGCGCGGACCGATCGTGCTGGAACTGCAGTACACCTTTTTGCGCGACTGGTATTACATGACCGACGAACCCGCCGACACGCTGCTTTCCAGCGCCCTCTTCCCCGCGCCGGAAAAGGCCGGGGAGACCGCCGCGCGCCTGCAGAACAGCGGCCCGACCCGCGACGAGACCGCCGCGGCGCTGGACACTTTCTTGGCGGCGTTCAACCAGGCGAGCCGCCAGATCCTGATCGTGACGCCGTACTTCGTGCCGCCCCAGCCGCTGATCCTGGCCTTGCGCCAGTCCGCCTACCGCGGCGTGGACGTAAAGATCCTGGTGCCTTCGGTCAACAACCACCCCACGCTCAAGCTCGCCTCGCAGGCCCTTTACAAGCCCCTGCTGATGTCGGGCATCCGCATCTTCGAAAGACACGCGCCATTCATCCACGCCAAGGCCACGGTCATCGACGACAGCACGGCCATCATCGGCAGCGCGAACCTGGATCCGCGCAGCCTGTTCCTGAACTACGAGACCAACCTGGCGGTCTTCGACCGCGGTTTCGCGGCCAAGCTCAAATCCGCCGTGCTGGAAGATCTGGCGCAGGCGGACGAGGTGCTGTATTCCGAATGGCGCCGACGTCCCCTGCGCCGCCAGTTAGCCGAAAATTTCTTCAACCTCTTCCACCCGATCGCGTGAGCGGGGCCGCGCCGTCCCCGCAAAGCCTCAGGCGTGCGCGACCGAGACCTTTTCGCCTTTGGGCTGTCCGATCGCCGCAAGCAGCTCCGCGAACCAGTCCGCGCCGATGTCAAAAGGCTTGCCGCCCCTGATGCGGCTGAACTCACAGGCGCGCAACTCGCCGCCGCGGTTCTCGTCCTCGCCAACCACGCCTCCGGCCCCGGCCAGGGCACACTCGACCGCCTTGCGGGCGCAGGCGCGGATCAGGTCATTGTCCGCGCTGTTGGGCGCTGCGGCCCGGCTGTAGTAGCCGCTTTTCTGCACCATGGTCTTCTCCGCGCCCAGCATCTCGCCGAACTGCTTGGCGAACCAGCCGCCGACATTGACCTTGTCCAGCCGCGGGTGGCCGAACGCGTCGCGCGGCACCTGCTCGCCCTTGGCCTCCAGCTCCGCGATGATCTCCGCCACACAGGCGCCTTCGGACACAAATACGTTCACGCCGTCATTGGCGTCCATCACCGCACGCAGGCGCGCCGCCTCGGCCTTGACGTCAAAAGCCATCTCCGGCACATACACGGCGTGCACTTCCTCGCGCCCGCGCGTCAGGCCGAACTCCGGCAGGTAGTGCCGCTGATCCATCTGCCGACGGTAGGCCGCGGCAGTGGCGGCGGTCAGCCAGCCGCAGTTGCGCCCCATCACCTCGTGCACGATCAGCATGCGCGGGTTGGCGGTGTTCTCTTTGACCACGTTGGAGAAATAACGCGCCCCCTCTTCAGCCGCAGTCCAGGCACCCAGACTCTGGCGGATCGGGAAAACGTCGTTGTCGATGGTCTTGGGCAGGCCCACCACCGTGAGACCGTAATTGTGCTTGGCCAGATAGGCGGCCAGGTCTGCGGCGGCGGTGTTGGTGTCGTCCCCGCCGATGGTGTGCAGCACGTCCACGCCGTCCTTGACAAGCTGTTCCGCCGCCACTTTCTGCGGGTCTTCGCCTTCTTTGATCAGGCCGCGCTTGACGCAGTCCTTGACGTTGGTCAGCTTGACGCGGCTGTTGCCGAGCGGGCTGCCGCCGTGCTCGGTCAGGTAGAGCGCGTGCTTGCGCACTTCCGGCGTGACCTTGAGGCTCTCGCCCTTCAAGAGGCCCATGTAGCCGTTAACGTAGCCTATGATCTCGACCTCGGGCGCCGCGCGCGTGTACTCTTCGACCAGATAGCCGATCGCCGAACTCAAGCAGGGCGCGAGGCCGCCCGCTGTCAGAATGCCCACCTTTTTGACTTTTCCGCTCATTCTTTTCTCCTGAAGGGAATTGAAACTGAAAAGTGCACAGTATATGGAAAATCGCCGGCCGCCGCAACACCGCCGCCTCAAACGCGGGCGCGACGGCTTGGTGCCCGCGGCTCGCGGGCCCTCACATGTCATGCCATTGCGGATCGCGCCGCGGCCCGCGCAGCTTG
>CAYRZP010000118.1:0-6263 GCA_964428885.1 uncultured Lentisphaeraceae bacterium | reverse complement strand
CGGAGGCACAGAGGTAGAGGTTAGTGCCTTACGAACCAACAACAGCAATAAAAAACAAGTTGTTTTGGAATGGTGGAATACTGGAATAATGGAACATACTGCGGCTTCTTCGGTCTCAACCCCCATCATTCCACCATTCCATTATTCCAGTTGGGTTGCGGGCTTCGCTCGTGTTGGAGAGCAGGACGCGGGAAGGCAGAAGCTGTTTTTATAGATTTCTTCGTGACTTCGTGGTGAGAATTTCGGATGGCGGATGTGACCGCGCTAGGTTATAATCGGGACAATACAGGAAGGGGTGTGTCATGCGTGTTCTGGTGCCGTTGGCGGAAGGTTTGGAAGAGATCGAGGCCGTGACGATAATCGACGTGCTGCGGCGCGGCGGGATTGAGGTGGTTTCGGCCGCGCTGGGCCGTGACCGGGCGGTCCGCGGTTCGCGCGGGGTGACCATACTCGCCGACACGCTCTGGCCGGACACCGCGGATTTCGACGCGATCGTCCTGCCGGGGGGCGGCAAGGGCACCGAGAACCTGGCCGCCGACGCGCGCGTCTTGGAGACTCTGCGCAAGTTTGACGAAGAGGGCAAATATGTGGCCGCGCTCTGCGCCGCGCCCACGGTCCTTGCCGCGGCGGGCTTGCTGAAGGGCCGCCGCGCCACCTGCTATCCGAGCTGCGCCGATCAGTTGGGCCAGTCTTACGACAACGCTCCTGTGATCGCGGACGGCAATGTCATCACCGGCCAGGGCCCGGGCACAGCCATGCTATTCGCGCTGGTCTTGATCAAGCATCTCATGGACGAGGATACCGCCCGCGTAGTGGCTGACGGTTTGCTGTCGAACCTTGGTTAGCAGCGAATGCGTGAGGTTGTTACTGAATTTTGTTGCGGGCTTGGCCCGCGTCAGGAGTTATACATGGACGACCAAAATATGCCTTTGCCGCCGCCGCTGGACAACCGGGGGCGTGCCGGGCGCCGCGCGGCAACAGGGCCGCGCGCGCCGCGCTTGCCTTTGAGCCCGCTGTCAGCGGCGCCCTTCTTTTTATTGTTAGCCCTCCTGCTGTTGCCGGCCTGGGTATGGTTCTGGTGGCGCATCGAGCCGGGCAACGGCGAGATCGCCGTGCTGGTCAAGAAGACCGGCCGGAACCTGCCGCCGGACAGCATCATAGCCGAGTCCGCCGAATACAAGGGCGTCCAGCTTGACGTGTTGCCGGAAGGGCGCTTCTTCCGCAACCCGTACACCTGGGACCGGATGATCATCAAGGCCACCGACGTGCCGGCCGGCAAGTTCGGCGTGCTGGTGCGCAAGTTCGGCGAAAACCTGCCGGGCGGCAAGATCATCGCGCCGGACGAGCGGCACAAGGGCATCGTGCGCGAGGTGCTGGGCACGGGCAAGCACCGCATCAACCCTTACGCCTACGACGTGCATCTCTTCGACGACATCAAGATCGCGCCGGGGCATGTGGGCGTTGTGACGCTGCTGGAGGGCGACGACATCCTCAGCGGCGCCGGCAATGCGGCCGGGGCCGAAAAAGGCTTCTTGGCCGCGCCGGGCGCAAAGGGTGTGCGGGTCGAAGTGCTGAAAGAGGGCACGCACCGCCTGAACCCTTTCATATACGCGGTCTCGATCGTCAACATCCAGAGCCAGCGCTTTGAGTTCAGCGGCGGCGACGCGATCATGTTCCTGACGCTGGACGGTTTCCCGGTGACGGTCGAGGGGACGCTGGAGTTCAACCTCAACGTCGGCAAGGTCGCACTGCTGACCCACGAGGTCGGCGACATGGACGATATCCGGCAGAAGCTGATCCTGCCCAGCGCGCGCGGTTTCTTCCGCATCGAGGGCAGCAAGAAGAACGCCACGGAGTTCATTGTCGGCGAATCGCGCCAGGCGTTTCAGGACAGTCTTGAAACGTTCCTCAAAAAGTCCTGCGAGCCGTGGGGCATCTCGCTGAACTCGGTGCTGATCCGTGACATTCTGGTGCCGCAGGAGATCGCCGGCATCATCCGCGACCGCGAGCTGGCGGTTCAGGAATCGCTGAAGATCGGCCAGCAGATCGTGCAGGCCAAATCGCAGGCCGAGCTGGAAAAACAGAAGGCGTTGGCGGATCAGAACCGTCTCAAGGTCGCGGCCGATACCGAACGGATCCGTCAGAAGATCACCGCCGAGCAGGGCAAGGTCGAGAAGACCATCGCGGCCAAGACCGAGCTGGACGTGGCCAAGGTCGCGCTGGAATCCGCCCGCGCCGACGCCGAGGCGATGCTGAAGCTGGCGGAGGCCGAGCGCAAGGTGGTGGCGGCGGGCAACAAGGCCGCCGCCGGTGTTTTAAAACAGCGGGTGGCGGTCTACCAAGACGAGGCCGACTATGTGCGCGCCGAACTTTATGAGAAGGTCGCGCCCAACATCCAGAGCGTGTTGGCGTCTGACGCCGGCGGCGGGTTCCTCGGCTTGCCGCTGGGTCATAAGGCCCAAGCTGCAGCGCCGGCCCAGAAAGGAGGGTCCGCGCAATGAAAAACCTCTCCGCCTTATTCATTCCGCTGGCGGCCGCGCTGTTGCTCGGCATGGTTTTCATATGGGGCTTCTGCCGCATTCAGGTCCCGGCAGGCCACATGGCGATCGTGACCGCCAAGACCGGCCGGCCTTTGCCGCCCGGCGAGATTCTGGCGGCGCCGGGCGAGAAGGGCGTGCGTCGCGACCCCTTGCCGGAAGGCCGCCATTTCCTGAACCCGGTCAGCCACGAGTGGCGTGTCGTGCCCGCGGTGAACATTCCGGTGGGCAAGGTCGGCGTGGTGACATCGAAAGTCGGCAAAGATCTGCCGCCCGGCGAGATCCTCTCGGCCGATTCCGGCGGCAAGGGCGTGTGGAAAGATGTCCTGGGGCCCGGCACCTACCGGCTCAACCCGGAAGGGTATCAGGTGAGCGTGCTGGACGCCGTGAACATCCCCGTCGGGTATGTGGGGATCGTCACCTCGCAGACCGGCAAGCCGGTCAAGCCCGGCGCGTTCGCCGGACCCGGCGAGCAGGGCGTGATGAAAGATGTGCTGCATCCCGGGCTTTACTACATCAACCCGCGCGCCTATCAGGTGGACGTGCTGGAGATCGGCATGAGCCAGGTCTCGATCCTCGGGCGTTCCGGCAGCGTGGTGCTGACCAAGGGGCAGATCGCCACGGCCGGCACGGCGCTGGACTCGCTGCAGCAGAACACGATCCAGGCGCAGCAGGCCAAGCGCGAAGAATATCTTGAAAAGAACCGCGAGCGCGGCTTCCTGACGCAGCAGGCGCTGAACGCCGCGCCCGCCGCGTCGTCCGGCTGGGCCCGCAGCAAGCGGGCGGCGGGCGGCAAATCCGCGCCCGGCGCGGCTTACGACAAGGAGGTCATGCCGCAAAAGGCGTTGCCGAGCGCGTCCGTGCAGGAATCGGTCGCTTTCGGGATCGAGCGTTTTGTCGAGTTCCCTTCGCGCGACGGCTTCCAGATCCTGCTGGACATGACGGTCGAGTTCGAGCTGCTGCCGGAACACATCGCCAGCATCTACATGCAGTACGGCGACCTGCCCGCCGTGGTGGAGAAGATCATCCTGCCGCAGATCCTCTCGATCTCGCGGCTGAAAGGCTCGACCTACAAGGCCCGTGACTTTATCGACGGCGAGGGGCGGCAGCTTTTCCAGAAGGAGATGACCGCCGAGCTGACCCGCGTGCTGAAGGAGAAGCTGATCGTGATCCACAACGCCATCATCCGGCATGTCGAGGTGCCGGCGCAGATATTGAAGCCCATTCAGGAGGCCAGCCTGGCCAAGGAGCAGGATCTCACCAACAAGTCGCGCCAGGAGACCACCCGCAAGCAGGCCGAGCTGAACACCGAGACGGCCATGATCGAACAACTGCGTAAAGAGGTGGAGCAGGGCACGGAAAAGCTCGTGGCCACCATCGGCGCGCAGACCAAGAACGAGGTGGCCACCGTCCACGCCGACGCGGCCCTGGAAGTCGCCCGCATCAATCTTGAGAAGGCCGCGGTGCAGTCGCAGATAACGCAGGTGCGGGGCGAGGCCAAAGTGCAGGCGGAATTCATTGTGGAGAACGAGAAGGCGCTGGGCGACAAAATGCGCGCGGAGGTCTTCAAGGATCCGGCCACTCTGGCTGACCTGACTTTCGTGGACGCGCTCAATCCCGGGATAGGCATACGCGTCATCCACGCCGGCGAGGGCACACTCTGGACCGATCTGAAGAATCTGGCGCCGACCGTGCCGGTGAAGTAATCAGGCGCTGGCGATAAAAACGGGTACGGACGCGACAGAGCGCGTCCCTCCAGTGCGCATGGAGGGCCACGCTTTGTCGTGGCCGTGATCATCTCAGGCGCGGAACAGCGCGCCGAGCTTCTTGCCGAGCAGCAGGCTGCTGCCCGCGAGTGTCACGGTCAGGAAAAGCATGGCCCAAACTCCCAGCGCCGCCGCCAGATAACGCCCGATGCCCACAAGCTGGAAAAGCTCGAAGATGGTTTTGGTGATCGGGTAATACGCCATCTTCTGCGCCAGCATCAGGCTGTCGGAGACCTCCAGCATGCTGAACGCGAACGCCAGCAGCGTGCCAGCGATGATGTTGGCCATGATCAGCGGCAGCGTTACGCGGCGCAGCGCCACCAAAGGCGGCGCGCCGAGACTGGCGGCGGCCTCTTCCAGCGCGACGGAGGTCTGCTGCAGGCCGGCCACCGCCGCGCGCACCATGTATGGCAGGCGCCGCACGGCGTAGGCTATCACCAGAAAAAGCGTTGGGTTCTCGCGCACGTCCAGCAGCGCGGCCAGGGACGGCCAGGGTTTAAGGGCCGGGGCGGAAGCCAGTGACGAGCTGATCGCGATGAAACCGAAGGCCATCACCAGGCCGGGCACGGCCAGCGGCGCCATGGCCAGCGAGTCGAGCAGACCGCGCGCCCGGATGCGCGAGCGCACCACCACCCAGGCGACGGCGATGCCCAGAGCCAGATTGCAGACCACCGCCAACGCGGCGAAGAGCAGGCTGTTGCGGATCGCGTTGATGGTCATGCCGTGGCCCAGCGCCTCGGCATAGTTGGCGACGGTGAAGGCCGATGGCAGCACGGTGCGGTACCAGGCCCCGGGGACCGAGAAGCTTGTCAGGATCACGCCGACGTGCGGGATAAGCGCCAGTGACGTGACAAACACGAACGGCAGCGTCACCAGCAGGGCTTTCAGACGCCGGGCCGGTTCGGGCGTGTGCGGGGAGGTGGCCTTGGCCTGCATGGCATGGGCGCGCCCGCCAAAGAGCAAGCGGCTGAGCGCGTAGAGCGCGACGCTGGCGCACAGCACCACCGTGACCAGCGCGTAAGGGAAGGGACTGGCGCTGATCTCCTTCAGCTCGTCGTAGACCTGCACCGCGGCGCAGCGGGAGTAGTTCATGATCAGCGGCGTGCCGAGTTCGGTGAAGGAGGCGATGAAGACCAGCGTGCCGCCGGCGAAGAGCCCGGGCATCACCAGCGGCAGGGTCACGCGCCGGAAGCGCGTCCAGCCGCCCGCGCCGAGGTTCTGCGCGGCCTCGTCCAGCGCCGGGTCGATGTTGGCCAGCGCCGCGGCGACGTTCAGATAGATGATCGGGTAAAAGGCCAGGGCCTGCAGCAGCACCACGCCGAGATAGCGCGACTGTCCGAACCAGTCCACCGGGCCGCAGCCGAGCAGGGCATTGAGAGATCCGTAAGGCCCCAGCATCTGCGTCAGGCCGATCGCGCCGACGAACGGCGGCAACACCATCGGGACCAGCAGCAAGGCGGTGAAGACGCGCTGCCCCGGGAAGGTGTAAGCGTGCGCGAGCCAGGCCAGCGGTAAGGCCAGCGCGGTCGCCAGCAGGGTCGAGCCGACGGCGATGCGGAGGCTGTTGAAGAGGCCCTCGGCATAAATAGGGTTGCGGAACACGCCGAGCAGGTATTCGACGGTGAAGCGTCCGTCGACATAGAAGCCGCCGCTGGCCACCCGTGCCACCGGCCATACGAGGCAAAGGCCGAAAACCGCGGCCAACAGGCAGAAAAGGCACCAGGCTGTGCGGTCGCTTAACGTGATGACACCCTAATGCGGGCGCAGCCCGCATCCCAAATGGAATAATGGAATGGTGGAATTATGGGGTTTGAGGCCGAAAAAGCCGCAGCATGTTCCATTATTCCAGTATTCCACCATTCCAATACAACTTGTTTTTTATTGCTGTTGTTGGTTCGTAAGGCACTAATGTTTGCGCAAGCATCCCCTTAGCTCTCTGGTTTAGCGTCGCGGCCCATCA
>CAYRZP010000117.1:0-6523 GCA_964428885.1 uncultured Lentisphaeraceae bacterium | reverse complement strand
TGAAGGCGCAGGGCGACGCGCTCAAGCGCTTCCAGCGCTTTCTGCCGATGCTGCAACTCAAGAAGCAACAGTTGCAGGCGGAGATCGCCACGGTCGACACGCGCATCGCCGATATGGATCAGCGCGAACGCGCGGCCAAAGATGCTCTTTCCGGCTGGATCGCGCTGTTTGCCGCCGAGACCGCGCCGCTGCGAAACCTGCTGTTTTTTCAGGGTGTCCGCACCAGCACCAGCAACATTGCGGGTGTCACGATCCCGGTTTACGCCGGCATTGACGTTCTGGCGGGCGAGATGGATCTGTTTTCCACGCCGGCCTGGTATGACGACGCCGTCAACGCGGTCAAGCGCATTTGGGAGATGAAGGCCGAGCACACTGTGCTCAACGTGCAACGCAAGCTGATCATGGAAGAACTCAACACCACGTCGCAACGCGTGAACCTCTTCGAAAAGGTCAAGATTCCCGAGTGCCGCGAGAACATCCGCCTCATCAGGATCGCGATCGGCGACGAGCAGACCGCCTCGGTAACCCGCGGCAAGATCGCCAAAGGGCGCAGCTCCAAAATCGACACGGAGGACGCCGCATGATCGTGCCGATGAAGCATGTGACTTTGCTTTGCCTGGCGGAGGAACGCACTGCGGCGCTGGAGCGGTTGCGCGATTTCGGCGGCATGCACGTGAACATGAAAACCGCCGAGTCCGACGGGTTCCGAAGCGCGCAAAGTGATTTCGAAGCCGCCCGGCAGGCGCTGCGCCACATTGAGGATGCCGTCAAGGGTGTGCCGGTCACGCCGCTTACCGGCGGCCATCATGCAGTGCACGGCATCCGCAAAATTATGGATGATCTGCGATCATCCCCGCTGCCAGAAAGAATCGAGGGCCGTGCCGCCGAGGCTGTGAAGATTATCAACAAGCTGGCCGAAACCCGGCAAACTCTGGTGAACGAAACGGCGCGACTTGATGGCGAAATCAGCCTTTATCAACACTTCGGCGAGTTTGACGTCACGCTCCCGCGCCAACTGGCAGGAGCTGGCATCCCGGTCCGACTTTTCCGCTGCCCTGCCGGCCAGACCGTCACGCCATCTTCGGAAGCCTGCTCGGCCCACATGCTGGACGCGGACCGTGTCTCGTCTTACGGCGTCATGATCGGCGACGGCGATTTGCCGGAACCGTGTGAGAAAATCCCCTTGCCTGAAGCGCCGCTCTCTGAACTGACCGCCTGCCGCGACGAGCTGGCCGGAAGCGCGGACGCGATCAGCGCTTTGTTCGCTGCTGCGGCGCCGCAACTCGCTGAAATCAGTCACGAGATCGACCGCCTGGCCGAGGTGCGCGAGTTCGCTGCCGTCGCGGAGAATATGGAGGCGCATGACAGCGTGGCGTGGATCACAGGCTGGATGCCCGCGGATCAGGCGACGGCTTTGCGCGGACAAGCCGCGCGACAGATGTGGGGACTGCTGCTGCGCGATCCCGGGCCCGAAGACGCGCCGCCCACCCTGCTGCGGCCGCCGCGCCTGTTCCGGCCCGTGCTCACGCTTTTCAAGGCACTCGGCATCGCGCCGGCCTATCGGGAGGCGGATGTCAGCGTGCCCTTCTTCTGCTTTTTCAGCATCTTTTTCGCCATGCTGGTGGGCGACGGCGGTTACGGCGGCTTGATTCTGGCCTTGACCATTTGGGCCAGAAAAAAAATGCCTGACGCCCCGCGCTCTCCTTTCATGCTGCTGACCTTTTTCGCGTGCGGCACCATGGTTTGGGGCTTTTTGTCCAACACCTGGTTCGGCGCGCACCCAGCCGTCTTATCGAACCCGGTCAGCGCCTGGCTCGGCGATCCGCAGCAAGGACTCAACAACACGATGCTGGTCTGTTTCACACTTGGCGTGGCGCATCTCTCCGTGGCGCGCGCTTGGAACGCTGCACATCTTTTCCCCGACACCAAGTTTTTGGCACAAGTCGGTTGGCTCGGCGTGCTCGTGTTCATGTACTGCATGACCTGCCAGATCATCGGCATCTTTCCCGCGCCGCGCGCGGTCTATCCGGTCTTCGGCGTCTCGCTTGTCCTGATCTTCCTCTTCACCCTCAAAAAGTCCGAGCTGCGCGAGCACGGCATAGAGCTGGGCATGATGCCCCTCACGATCGTCGGCTGCCTGGGCGACATTATCTCCTACGTGCGTCTTTTCGCGGTGGGGCTGGCCTCGGTCAAGGTCGCCGAGAATTTCAACCAGATGGCGCTCGACCTCAACCTGCCGCTCTGGGCCAAAATCGTGCCGGTGGCGCTGATCCTGCTGCTGGGGCACGGGCTGAACTTTCTGATGGCCGGACTCAGTATCCTCGTGCATGCCGTCCGCCTGAACACGCTCGAGTTCTCGAACCACAAAGGCGTGACATGGTCCGGCTACGCCTTCAAACCCTTCAGAAGCCTCAAAGACGCCTAGCCCCCCACTTTACCCCATCAATCCATAACAACCGAAAACACTCACCACCTAACAAAACGGAGAATTAAACATGAACCCGGAAACCCTCGCAATCATGAACCAGGCCATGGGCGTCGCAGGCGCGGTCGCGTGCCTCGGCCTCAGCGCCACCGGCTCCGCGTTCGGCACCGGTTACGCGGGCACCGCCGCCATGGGCGCGTGGAAGAAGTGCTACGCGCAGAACAAGCCCGCGCCCTTCATCCTGCTGGGCCTCGTCGGCGCGCCGATCACCCAGACCCTGTACGGCATGATCCTCATGTTCGTCATGTTCGGCAAGGCGCAGGCCGGCCTGCCGCTGCTGATCCTCGGCATTTTCGCCGGGCTCGGCATCGGCGTTTCAGCACTGTTCCAAGGCCGGGCCGCCGCCGCCGCGTGCGACGCGCAGGCTGAGACCGGACAGGGTCTAACAAACTACTTTGGCGCTCTTGGCATCATCGAGACCGTGGCAATCTTCACCATGGTCTTCACCCTGATCGCAGTGCTGCAGATTAAAGTCTGAACGGACAGGCGGAACAGATGCTCACACGCGATATCTTGCGGCAGCTTCCCGCGCGTCACGATACGCTGGTCGGAATCGATTCCGACGGGTGCGTATTCGACACCATGCGGATCAAGCAGTGCGAACACTTCCATCCGCTGATCATCCGGTTCTGGAACCTGCAAGGGTGCGAAAAACAATTCCGCGCCTGCGCGGAGTTTGTAAACCTGCATTCGAAAACACGCGGCAGCAACCGTTTCCCGGCGCTGCTGCGCGCCTTCGAACTGCTGGCGGAGTACCCGGGCGTGCGCGAGAGCGGCGTGGCCCTGCCGGATCTGTCCGCACTTCGCGCCTATGTCAACTCCGGCATACCGATGGGAAACCCGTCGCTGCAACGCGAGGCGGAACGCTCCGGCGATCCGGAAATTCACCGCGTCTGGGAATGGAGCTTAGCGATCAACGCCGAGATCGCCGCCAACATGCGGCCGGTGCCGCCATTCCGATGGGCCGTCCAAGCGCTGGAGCGGATGAGGCTTTCAAGCGACGTCATCGTTGTTTCACAGACACCGTTAGAAGCGCTACTCAAAGAGTGGCGGCAACACGCGATCGACGGCTATGTCGATTTCATCGCAGGACAGGAACTGGGTTCGAAGGACGAGCACCTGCGCATGGCCTCTACCGGCAAATACGCCCAGCAACGTGTGCTGATGATCGGGGACGCGCCGGGCGACCTGCTCGCAGCCCAAAAGGCCGGCGCGTTATTTTATCCGATCATGCCGGACCGCGAGGAGGAATCGTGGCAGCGCTTCTGCGACGAGGCCTACGGCAAGTTCCTTGACATTTCTTTTGCCGGCGACTACGCGCGCGGGCTGCAAACAGCATTCGAAGCCACGCTGTCTGACACGCCGCCGTGGTCCGCATTATAATTGGGTTTGTGAGTATGTGAGGTCTTTGACTACCCACACACTTTCTCACTTACCCACATGCCCATACACATCCTTGCGGTCAAGAAAGATACGGCGAGCGGTGCGACAGACGCAACTGCGGCATACGCCCTCCGATAGTTATCGCGATCGGCAAGGCCGGGCACTGGCTCTCGCAGGCCCCGCATCCTCGGCATTTGGCCGCGTCCACCACCGGGCACATCACGCCGTTGCGCTCGACCTCATTGATCGCGTGATAAGGACAGAACTCCTGGCAGACCATGCAGAACTCGCCCTTTTCCCAGGCCAGGCATTTACGCTTGCTGACATGCGCCACCCCGATGGATGTCTGCTGTTTATCATCGCGCGTTAACGGTCGCAGAGCGCCGGATGGACAAACTTGCGTGCAGGCCGTGCATTCCTGAAAGCAGAATTTTTCTTGCCCTTCGTTGCGGCTGCGGAACAGCATCACCGGCGTGAAGAGTCCGTCAATGCCGGAACTTCCCAAATCGGGCATGAGCAGGTCGTACGGACAGGACGCCATGCAGTTGCCGCAGCGGGCGCAGAGGGCGTTGAACGCTTCATCCGCCGCGCCCGGCGGCCGGATAAAAGATGCCGTGGTCTCAACCGCGCCGCGCGGCCCCCTGCCCCGGCCGTTGCGTTGCCTGCCGCCTTTTGCGTCTAGCCCAAGCTTGTCTTCATCCGTTCTGACAGGCTGACAGCTCGCTAAGGCCCGGTACGCGATGCCGGAAAAGCCGCCGACCGCCAGCCCCAGCAAGGCCCGGCGCGCCACCTTCACATTCTCGATCGGACACTCCGGCAGAGTCGCAACCGCCGGTGTACTCCACTGCTTTCCGAAGTTCGCGAGCATCTCCTGCAGTCCGCCCAGCGGACACAGCCGGTGGCACCAGACATTCGGAGCCAGCAGGCTCAGCAAGAGAATCAGCACGAAGCCTGTCGCCGTGGCCGCCGAAACCCAGGTCAGCGGTTCACGCCACGCCGCGAAGAAACCGTTGAAGACACACAGCGGATCGGTCCAGATCAACACCGGATAACCGGCGGCCGCGCTGCCGATGACGAGCAAGGCCAGCGCCTTGCCGATAAACGGCACCCTGCGCACCGCGCCCTTGTTCCAACGGTTAAGGCGCCCGGACATCTCCGCCAGAAACCCCATCGGGCAAAGCCGCCAGCAGAAGAACCGCCCCGCAAAGAACGGCAATAACAGCAGCGGCAACCCCAGCAGCGTGAAGGCGCCGAAAGAAAGCGTTGCCACCGCGCCGCCGATGTTGAGCAGCGGGCTTAGCCAAGGCAGAACCACGCGGAGGTGCCGCCATGATTCAGGCATCACACCGCAGGCAATCAGAGCGAATACGACCGTGACGAACAGCCGGATGATGTTGCGTTTGGCAAACATGACCGGAATGCTCAGACCTCGATACGCTCGATTTTAACCTTGCTCAAATCGCCGCAGCCGATCCCCATCTCGTGCGCGATTTTTATGTGCGGCACGTCAAAGGGCTGTTTTTTGAAAAGCGTGGAGGCATAGGCATCGGCGGCGACCGTGTCGGTGCTTAAGATGATCTCGTCCGGATAGGCGAGATCGCCGGGACCTTGCGGTCCCTTTGTCAACAGGATGCGGGTGGCGTCGATCACGATCAGCTTAGGTTTGACGAATGTGCTGAAGTCGGCGATGCACTGGTGCAGGCCGTCGCGGTGCCACGCGCGACGGTCTTCGTTAGCGACCGAGCCCATCCAGTTTTTCATCGCGATGCTCAGCGTGGCGCCGCCGTGATGCTTGGCCACCGGCATGTTGATCAGGCAATCGCACTCCAGAAGTTCCTTGGGGACTTTGGCGCTCTTCACGATTTTCCCGTTCGGCACAGCCACCTCCTGATAGTCCTTTTTTGCGGGCCGATATAGGCGGGCCTTGGTGCCTTTCAGCGCGGCCTCGACCCCGCTGGTCGGGAAAGTCGACTTCGCATCGTGGCAAGTGTTCTCCGGTAAGTCAATCTTGGCGGCGCCGGCGGCCTCAGCCGCCAGAACGCAAGACCGCACCAGTTCGGGATGGGTGTTGCCGCCCTGTTCCGGCTTCGAGTTCCAGGCCACGTTCGGCTTGATCGCCACCTTCATGCCCGGCTTGACAAACGCACCCCACCCACCAAGCTTGGCGATTCCGGCCTCAAGCATTTTAGCGATGTCTTTGCCGTGAACAACCACGACGGTGGCGGCCGGCGCTGTGTCCGCCCGCGCAGTCAAGCCGACCGCGGGCAGCGTTGTGGCAGCGGCAGTGCCTTTAATAAATGAACGGCGTTGGATGTTTTTCATGCTACTTCCCATGACTTTAAGAACCTTTAAAGGTCGGCTCACCTTGAATGCGGTACAGTTTACCGGAACGCGCTGCGTCCGTCCACAAGGATTTCGGCCCGCCCGCCGACCGCGACAACCTTGCCCCGGCATAGTTCGTCCGGCTGTCGTCGCGCGGGATTTTCATCGCTTACCCGCCGGAGTCGAGGCTGCGGTCTTATGTGTAAAATTGATAAAAAATTTTGCGCAAACATGTATAGCATTGTGTGTAAAAATTTATATATCATAACGCAAACAACTAAACCTAAAAAGAGCAGTTGACTCATCATGTGGTTAGCCTGAGCAGCGTTTGCG
>CAYRZP010000116.1:0-6530 GCA_964428885.1 uncultured Lentisphaeraceae bacterium | reverse complement strand
AGCGTGTCGATGCCCATGGACGCCTGCTCCCGGGCGATCGTGACGAACTTCTCGACCGTGTGCACCGGGCTGTACGTGTAACAGATCGTGCCCTGCGCGTGCCCGCCGTACTTCTTGACGGTCTTGATCGCCATCTCCAGGTTGCGGGTGTCGTTGAGGGCGTCGAAAATGCGGAAGATGTCCATGCCGTTCTCGCACGCCAAGGCTATGAAGCGTTCCAGCACGTCGTCCGGATAATTCTTGTAGCCCAGAATGTTCTGGCCGCGCAAGAGCATCTGCAGCGGGGTTTGAAGGCAAACCGCCTTGAGCTGGCGCAGGCGCTCCCAGGGGTTCTCGCGCAGGAAGCGCAGGCAAACGTCGAATGTGGCCCCGCCCCAGCATTCCAGAGAGTAGTATCCGGCCTTGTCAACCTCGTCGGCGATGGCCAGAATGTCGTCCGTGCGCATTCGCGTCGCCCAGAGCGACTGGTGCGCGTCACGCAGTGTCGTGTCGGTTATGCGTATGCGCGGCTTGGCCTTGGCGGCCGCTTTCTTAGTGTCGGCTTTTTTCATAAAAGGCTTATTCTCCGTATTCGCCCAATCCGGGCGAAAGAGAGTCTATTGTGACATTTTTCAGGAAATTGTCACGCCCGTTTTCACTTCCCGCTGCCTTCGCCGACATCCAGACGCACCGCGAGCACGGCATTCGAGAAAACTATGGATTTGTCGAAGAAGAATATCTGCCACTCCGATCCGTCAATCTTGCGGAATTCGAGATCCAGCCCCAACGGCTCGCCGCGCTTGATGGCCTTGCGCCCCATGAGCCGCCTTCGCGGCTCTTCGGCCAAAGCCACCACCTCGCGCCGCCGGTCCACCGCAAACCACTCGTACCTTCCGGCAAGCTTGCGCGGCAAGCCCACATAATACCTTGTCGGCATGGCCAGCGGCCGGTAGAGCGTGGCATCCTCCATCCACTCCCCGCCATGCCTGTAGGTCACGCAAGGATAATCCGCGACGATCAGCGGAGGCTTATACCATATCAAAGCGGCCACGCCGATCACGGCAAAAGCCAAAACCACCTTGGCTATGTCCGGCAGCGCCCGCCGCAGGCGGCTGGCGCGCACAACCGGAACAGGGGCCGCCAACTTCACCGGCTCGTCCGCCAGAGGGACTGATTCCGCACCGCTGACCGCCGCCGCGTCACTATCGCCAGCCGCGTCGCCTGCCGGGGCTTCAGGCGCAGACCCGTCTCCGGCAGCAATGGCAGCGGGCAACCCCGTTCCGCCCCCGCGCTCAGGGGGGGATTCAACTGCCCGGCGGGGCGGCGCTTTCTCATGCCTCTTTTTAGATTTAGCCATTGGAGCCTGTATTTATAAC
The DNA here is from genome assembly GCA_964428885.1 of uncultured Lentisphaeraceae bacterium. Taxonomy (GTDB): domain Bacteria; phylum Verrucomicrobiota; class Kiritimatiellia; order RFP12; family UBA1067; genus JAQVQN01. The sequence continues at coordinate 5,175 of CAYRZP010000116.1, read as the reverse complement.
CGCATATCCGCCTTTATGCAAAGCGATTTTTTCCGGGTTGACAACCGCCACCCAAAAGCTCTAATCTCGCACCGAGTTTTGCACCGGTTATCGGAAGCCCGTGAGATTCGGGCGCGGTCGCGCCGCTGTGATCGGCTACAAACCCCCAAGCGCCATTTCCCGCCAGGGAGAGAAGGCGGGGGCGAGGTCAAGCCGTAAGCCAGAAGACGGGCCGGATGCAACCCGCGGCACTCTTTCGCGCCAGAGGAGCCTTAGAATCAGCCCGGCCGTTTCCGGGTTATTCTTCCGCTCTCGTATCATCACCTCTCGCGCCCAAAAGTGCCATAACTTCCCGCAAGAGGAAAATGTTCATGCACATGGCACATATCCCGCACCGTATCCGCACCACGCTCTTAATCTGCCTTTCGTTGTCCTCCGCCGCGCGCGGCGCGGAAACGCCCGAGGCGGTCGCCCCGGCCACCAACCTGCCCCCGGTCATCGTGCAGGCCAGCCGCGCGGGACGCACCGCCGCCGAGATGCCGGCCAACGTGACCGTGGTGACCGCGGACGAGATCGAGCGCTCCGGACACCAGAACGTCCTGGACGTGCTTCAGAAACTGGCGGGTGTGCCGGTCAAGAACTTTTCCGACAACCCGGCCACCGCCACGGCCGCGCTGCGCGGCTTCGGCGAGAACGCACACGGACGTGTGTTGATACTGGTCAACGGCGAACGTCTCAATAATCCCGACATGTCAGCGCCTAACCTGATGCGCATACCGGTGCATTCGGTAAAACGCGTCGAGGTCATCCGCGGGCCGCAGACCGTGCTCTACGGCGACTTCGCCGAGGCCGGTGTCATCAACATCATCACCGACACATCGGTCGAGTCCGCTCCCTACACCACCGTGTCGGCGGCCGCAGGCGCTTATGACAGCTACGCCCTGCAGATCGGCAGATCCGGCACCTTCGATGATGGCGTCGCCTACTACGCTGGCGCGGACTGGGACAAGACCGGCGGCTACCGCGACAACGGCGATTACGAAGCTTGGGGACTGGACGCCTCGGTCTCCAAACGCTGGGAGCGCGGCCAGCACGCCGCGCTCTCGGTGTTCTACCATAACAGCGAATACGGCCTGCCCGGCGCCCTCTCGCTAAGGCAGTTCAAGGACAACCCGAAACAGACACTCCACCCGCAAGACCGCGCCTGGTTCGAGACCTGGGGCTTGAATCTGGGCGGCAGCGCCCCGCGCGGCGCGGACGGCACACTTTCGGCGAATCTCTCTATAAGCCGGCGGGAAGCCGATTCGCGTTTCATCGGCACGGGCTACAGTATCAATAATGAGAACGAGAACGATGCCCTGGCCTTCATGCCGCGCTATACGCATGACAGCGACTTTGCCGGTCACGCCAACCGTCTGACACTGGGCACCGACATGCGCTATGAGACCTCTGACATCTATAGCCGCAGCGTGTTTTACGGATCCCCGTCCGCCTATGCCTGGGATTTCGACCGCGCTGCGCTGGCCGGCTACGCGCAGAATGAGTTCTTCGTCACCGAAACCCTCTCTTTAACGCTCGGCGCGCGTGCCGAGCGCATCCACAACCGCATCACCAACAGAACCGGCTCCACATCATACGGCGAAACCGAGAGCGCGTACGAGGCCGCCCTGCTCTACCGTCCGCTTGACAACGCCAAACTCTTCGCGCGCGTCTCGCGCTATTACCACGCCCCGTTCATCGACGAGACGGTCGGCTGGTCGGGCATACCCAACACCGGCCTGATTCCTGAAACCGGTTGCAGTCTCGAGGCCGGCGCCGAGCTCACCTTCTTGGAGGAGTGGAGCGCCGGCGTTACCCTGTACGACATGCGCACCAGTGACGAGATCTATTACAACCCGGTCGCCTACATGAACATCAACGCCCCGGACGACACGCGCCGGCGCGGACTGGAAGCGGCGCTGCGCTGGGCGCGCGAGCGCGCGGGCGCCTTCGGGCTCGCCTACGAACTGGTCGACTCGAGATTCACCGGCGGCGTCCTCAAGGACAACGACGTGCCGCTGACACCGGACCACATGCTGACCCTGAACGGCGAGGCCCAGCTCCTGCCCTGCCTGGCCGCACTGGGCACCGCCCGTTATGTCGCATCGCAAACATCCGGCTCTGACTTTGCCAACCAAGCGGCCAGGCTCGACGCTTACGCGACGCTCGATCTGGGCCTGCGTTACGAGCCGGGTTTTGTTAAAGGCCTGCGGCTGATCGGCGGCATCGACAACGTGTTCAACAAGGAGTACGCCTATTGCGGTTTCTACGGATCCAGCTATTATCCGGCCAACGGCCGCACCTGGAAGCTCTGCGCCGCCTACACGTTCTAACGGAACAGATTCAGGAACGGGCAGCCGCCCTTCTTCCCGATATCTATCACGCTGATCGTGTGGACCTCGTCGTTTTTGGTGTTCTTTAGACCCGGGAAGCTCATGTCGAAGTTCACAACCAGCAGCTTGTCGTCCCACACCATTGGCTCGCAGGGCTGGTCGAGCAGACCGTCCGCGCCGTCCGTGTCGCCGTTCATCCACAACAGGCCCAGCGTCCCGGCCTTGATGTCCCAGTAGCGCACCGCGTTGAGCTCGGAATCGGTTATGACCACCCACTCTTTCGCCGCGTGATAGCAGACCCCGTCCACGCTCGGCATCACCTTGGGATCATGCACCAGCGTCTCAGGCTTGGCGTAAGATCCGTCTTTCTGAATGCGCATGATGTATAAATGGCCGTCGCCGAAATTGCCGGTGTAGATGTTGCCCTTCTTGTCGAAACACATGCCGTCAGCCGCCGCAGTGTCTTTGCGGTGCGGCAGCGGGGTTGTCTCCGTCACGCCGATGCAGTACGGGTCCTTCTCCCACTGCTCCTTGGGCAGCAGCCGCACAGGGCCTTGCCTGAAGGCGCTCACCGGCACGCAATAGATCCCGCCGAGGTTCTTCCCTTCCAGATCGAAGAAAGTGTCGGTGAAATAGATCGCGTTGCCGCGCGCGCGCAGCGCGTTGGCCAGCTTGATGTTCTCAACCACCGGCTCGATCTTGAGCGGCTCGCCGCACTTGCCGATGATTACGCGCAACACACGTGATTTATAGTTCTTGTCGCTGAAATACTGGTTGTCGCAGTAATAGAGGTGACCGTCCTCGCCGAACTCCATGCCCATGGGGAAGCCGCGCCCGGTTTCGGGATGGTTCAGCCCGGCCACGAAAACCGACCACTTGCCCGTTTTCCTGTCCATCTTCATGATGGCGCCGGGATACGACTGGTCCACGAAATTCGGCGCCGCGCAGTAGACGTTGCCGTACCTGTCCTGCGCCAGACCGTCCGGCACGTTGGCGATGTCGCCGAAGCGCTTGAAAAGCTTGGGGCGGTATTTCTCGTCAGACTTGCACTCACTGTCCGCCGCCGCATACGCCGTTCCCGACAGGATCACCCCGGCCATAAACCACATTGTCGCTCTGCTCATATCATCACCCTTCATTTTTTATGGCCGCTGAGCCATGCCCGGCGCGCCAAACGTGTCAACTTGTTGAAAGGATACTACATCCGCCACGGGACGGCAACCGGCACTTATTTTTAAAAAGTTTTCGTATTGCTTTCTTACGCTTATTCATTACTATGTCGGCCAAGTGCAGAATGCCATCAGGCGATCAGTCGGCAAGTGTGCTTCACGTGATTATAGCCAGAACCAGGCAACGCAAGCTTATGAAACTTACAAGTAAACAGACCGCAGGCGTCTTGACAGGCATTTTTGCCTTGGCCGGCATGGCCTTCGCCAACAACATCGCGACAGGTGCCCCTTTGGGCTCGCCACCGGCCACCGGTTCGACCGCCGCCGATGCCACGGGCAGCGCCACGCAAGGGGTCTGGCTGGAAGCCGAGGGTTTCAAAAATGTCGGCGGCTGGCTCATCGAGCAGCAGTCGTTCGGCCAGATAGGCTCGGCCTACCTCATGGCGCACGGCATGGGCATCCCGGTGGAGGACGCCAAGACGCGCTGCGTGATACCGCGCGCCGGCGAGTGGACGGTCTGGGCGCGCACGCGCGACTGGACCGCGCCGTGGAAACGCGGCACGCCGGCCGGCCGTTTCCAGGTCACGGTCAACGGAACACCGTTGCCGGAAACTCTGGGAACAAACGGCGAGACGTGGGGATGGCAGAAAGCGGGCACAGTCAGGCTTGACACAGGTCCCGCCGAGATCGCGCTGCGCGACATGACCGGCTTCAACGGACGTTGCGACGCCATCTGGCTGACCGATACCCCCGGCTTGACACCTGCCAACGAGCCTGCGGCTTTGGCGGCACTGCGGAGGCAGGCAATGGGCATCAACCTCAAAGACGATCCGACCGTCTATGATCTCGCGGTCGCCGGCGGCGGCATCTCCGGCATCTGCACTGCCATCGCAGCGATACGGGCCGGGGCCAAGGTGATCCTGATACAGGACCGTTCCGTCCTGGGCGGCAACAACAGCTCCGAAATCCGTGTGCCGATGGGCGGCGTCCTGCACACACGCCCCTATCCGCGCCTGGGACAGGTGGTCAAAGAGATCGAGCCGATCACCGGAGGCCCGGGACCGTATCCGCCTGAATACTACGAGGACGCCCGCAAGCAACATGTGTTCGAGACCTGCCCGCGCCGCCTTTACCGGCTCATGCTTAACACGCGTGTCATCAACATCGAGAAAAGCGCCCCGGCGAAGCTCTCCGCCTTTATCACCCGTGACATCTCGACCGGCGAGGAAACACGCGTCCGCGCCAAGTTTTTCGCCGACTGCACGGGCGACGCCGTGATCGCCCGCATGGCAGGCGCGTCCGTCATGTACGGCCGTGAATCGCGCGCGGCCTTCGGCGAATCCCTCGCTCCGGTGCAGGGCGACCGCCAGGTCATGGGCATGTCGGTGATCTGGTATTGCGCGCGCACGCCCTCTCCCGCCGCCTTCCCCCCGATCGACTGGGGACACGAACTCGACGAAGACAAGGTCTATTATGTGCGCAGCGGTGACTGGGAATGGGAAACCGGGCAATACCGGGACCAGGCCGACGAGACCGAATATATCCGTGATTACGGGCTGATGACGATCTTCGCCAACTGGTCCTATCTCAAGAACCATGCCGCGCGCAAGGCCGAATGGGCAAACGAGCGGCTCGCCTGGGTCTCGCCCCTCGGC
>CAYRZP010000115.1:2714-6557 GCA_964428885.1 uncultured Lentisphaeraceae bacterium | reverse complement strand
GGCGGCTCGGCGCAGCCTCGCCCTCCAGGCTTGCGGAGAAGGCCGGTGTTGGGGGCGGCGCTGAAAGGAGTGAGCTATGAAAAGCATGGTCGAGATCAAGGCGGGGCATGAGGGCGCGTGCGCGGAGTTCGTGAAGGCGCGTGATTTCAAGCGGGCGGCGGAGGAGGCGGCGCGTGCCGCGGCGTGCGGCTTCGCGCTGGCGGAACGTACAATCGGCGTCGTGGCTGAGGCGCACACGCGGGATGCCGAGGGCTGGCTGGCGCTGGCGGAGGAGCTGAAGGGGAGGCGGTCGGCAGTGGGCAGCGGGCAGTCGGCAGTGGGCAGCGGGCGGTCGGCAATCGGCAACCGGCAGTCGGCGGAGGACGGGGCGGCGGAGGATGACGAGTGGCTGGTGGCTGAGACGCCGGAAGTCTCGTTCGACGACATCGCGGGCATGGCCGAGGCGAAAGAGGCGCTCTTCGACATGATCGTGCATCCGATGCGCGAGCCGGAGAAGGCGCGGCTGCTCAAGCTCAAGCCCGGCGGCGGCGTGTTGCTTTACGGCCCGCCCGGCACGGGCAAGACGATGTTCGGCAAGGCCATCGCGCACGAGATCGACGCGCCTTTCTTCTACGCCTCGGGCGCGCAGCTCCGTTCGAAATGGCATGGCGAGAGCGAGCAGCGGTTGAGCCGTCTGATCCAGGCCGCTCGGTCGCGTCCGGTGGCGGTGCTGTTCCTCGACGAGGTGGACGGGCTCTTGCCGCGCCGCACCGGCGGCTCGTCGGTGGTGGACAACCGCATCGTGACGCAGTTTCTGGCGGATGTCGGCGGGTTTCGCGATTCGGAAAACATCCTGCTCCTGCTGGGCGCGACCAACAAGCCGTGGGAGATCGACGAGGCGGTCTTCCGCACCGGACGGTTCGACGAGAAGATCCACATCGGCCTCCCCGACGCGGCGGCGCGCGGCGGGCTTCTGGAGAAGCATCTGGCGGGGCTGCCGCTGGATGTGGGCCTTGAGATGGAAACGTGGGTCACGCGTCTGGACGGCTACACCGGCAGCGACATCGTGGGGATCATCCACGACGCCAAGCGCGCGGCCCTGCGGCGCAGCGTGCAGGCGGGCGGCGACCCGCTGATCGGTGCGTCCGACCTGGAACAGGCGCTCAAGACCATTCCACCGTCCGTTACCGAACGCATGCTGGCGCAGTACGAGCGCTTCCGCCAGCAAAGGTTCGGGTAGGGGGCGCTGGAGAGTGTGTCAGTGGGGGCGCGTGGTTAGATTGGCGAGCAGCGATCAACGGGCTTTCGATTGTTGTTTTATTAACGCATGGCAGCGGCAAAACGGATATACTGTAAGTTCATAACTTATGGGAGGATTATGTCTGAAAAGGCTTGCGGCCTGTATGGAGTTTTGAAGGCGAGAGCGGGTTTATTGTTATTCGCCCCGGGCGCGGCAGTGATGTTGGCGCTGGCGGCGGGCGGCGAGACGGTGTTCCGGCGCGGCATGGATCGCTTTTCCAGCATGGATCCGGCGGCGGCATCTTCGTTGTATGCCGCGCACGCGGTGCAGCTAGTGTATGAGCCGCTGCTGGAGTTCGATTACGCGGCGCGGCCGTACCGTCTGGTGCCGGGGCTCGCTGAATCATTTCCGGAGGTGCAGTCGAACGGTCTGGTCTATGTGTTCCGCATTCATCCTGAGGCGCGGTTCCAGCCGGACCGCTGTTTCGGTGCGGGGGCCGGCGGGGCGGCGCGCGGGCGGCCGGTGTGTGCGGAGGACGTGGTGTTCTCGCTCAAGCGGCTGGCTGACCGGCGGGTGGGGTCGCCGGGGGCGTGGCTGGTGGAGGACACGATCGACGGGATGCGGGCGTTCGCGGACGCCAGCCATGCTGGCGACGTTACCGATTATGCGGTTGATGTACCCGGGCTGAGGGCGCTGGACAGGCGTACGGTCAGGATCGGGCTGACGCGTCCGACGCACCAGTTCATCTGGTACATGGCGATGGCCTACACGGCGGTGGTGCCGCGCGAGGCCGTGGAATTTTACGGCGAGGACTTTGGCAGTCAGGCAGTCGGCACGGGGCCTTACCGCCTGGCGGCGTGGCGGCGGAACCACCAGACGACCTTTGAGCGCGATCCCGGCTGGCGGGGCTGGGCCGCGGCATCGGATTCGGGCGCGGGCGGCGCAGGCGCGCGGCCTTTCGACAAGGTGGTTTACCGGATCGTTGACGACAGCTCTACGCAGTGGCTCTGTTTTCTGGCGGGCGAACTGGATTTTCTCGGCGAGATTTCCCGCGACAACTGGGATGCGGTGATAGGGGCGGACGGCGCGTTGGCAAGCGGGATGCGCGGCCGCGGCGTCAGCCTGTATTCCATGCCGACGCTGGAGGTGGCGTATGTCGGCATCAACATGGAAGATCCGGTCTTGGGAGGCAATCGGGCCTTGCGGCAGGCGCTGAACTGCGCTTTCGACAGCGGGGCCTGGGCGCGTTTTCTGAACAACCAGGTGCTGCCGTGCGACGGGCCGGTCCCGCCGGGGATTGAAGGCCGTTTGGAGAGTCCCTTCCCGTATGCCTATGACTTGGACAGGGCCAAGGCGCTTTTGCGTGAGGCGGGATATCCGGACGGGATTGACCCGCGGACCGGGCGCAGGCTGGAGCTGACGTTGGATTTGGGGCGTACTTCGCAAGACATCCGCGAGTCCACTGAACTGATGGTGGCTTTTTTTGAGCGTGCGGGGATCGCGCTGAAGCCGCAATACCACAACTGGCCAACATTCCTGCGCCGCGTGTCGGATCGGCAAAGCCAGATGTTTCGGATAGGATGGGTGGGGGACTATCCCGACGCGGAGAATTTTTTGCAGCTTTTTTACGGCAAGAACGTTTCCCCGGGGCCGAACCGGACGAATTTCACGGATGCCGGATTCGACCGTCTTTATGAAGAGGCCTGCCTTGCCACTGACGCGGCTGAGCGTGTCCGGTGCTGGGAGCGGGCGCAGGCGCTGGTGCGTGAAGAGTGCCCGTGGATCTTTCTGCACTTCAGGAGGGCTTACAGCCTGTGCCATGCGCGGGTGCGGAACTACGTGCCGTCGGATTTTCCGTACGGGACGGAAAAATATTTGAGGGTGCGGCAAGAAGAGGGAATAGGGAAGAGTGAAGAGGGAAGAGTTGGAAGAGAGAGATAAGTTGCGTGGCGGCGAGGGTGTTTGCTAAATTGGGACGCGTCATGAAAATAGTGATTTTTCTTGGGGCGCCGGGTTCCGGCAAGGGAACGATCGCCGGGCGTCTGGCGGCGGCGGACGCGACGCTGCGCCATGTGTCGAGCGGCGACCTGCTGCGTGACGCGGTCAAGCGGCAGACTCCGGCAGGGGTGTCGGCCGAGGGCTACATGAAGCGCGGCGAACTGGTGCCTGATGTCATCATAGGCCAGATGATCGGTGATTATGTCAGCGGCATGGCGGGCGAATGCACAGTGTTGCTGGACGGTTTTCCGCGCACGGTGGCGCAAGCCGAGATTCTGGACGGCGTGGCGGGGCGTTGCGGCGCCGAACTGGTAGCGGTGGTGCTGCTGGAGGTGGCGGACGAGATCATTGTCGAGCGTATCGCGGGCCGCCGCGGCTGTCCCAAGTGCGGGGCCGGGTATCATGTCAAAAATATCCCGCCGCGGGCGGAGGGGGTTTGCGACATATGCGGGAGCGGGCTGGTGGCGCGCAAGGACGACAATATCGAGACGGTGAAGAACAGGCTTGCGGTATACAAGGGGCAGACGGTTCCCCTGATTGATTTTTACGGTGCGCGGGGATTGTTGCGGCGGGTTGACGGGGCGAGGCGCATAGATGACATTGTGCTGATGGCCCGGCAGGCTTGG
>CAYRZP010000115.1:0-2614 GCA_964428885.1 uncultured Lentisphaeraceae bacterium | reverse complement strand
CGACGGTGACGGTGGGGGTGACTGACCCGGATGTCATACGGCTTGTCGATGCCACGCGCCGGGCCTTGTCGGCGGCGCTGGAGGAGGTGCGGCCAGGGGCGCGGCTGTCGGACGTTTCACACAGCATCGAGAAGACGGCGAAGGCGTCGGGCTGTTCGGTTGTGCGCGACTTTGTGGGTCACGGCATAGGCAGGGAACTGCACGAGGATCCGCAGGTGCCCAACTTCGGTGTCGCGGGGCGCGGGCCGGTGCTGCGTCCGGGAATGACGCTGGCGATAGAGCCCATGGTCAATCTCGGGTGCTCCGAGGTTTCGGTGCTTGACGACAAATGGACGGTGGTCACGCGAGACGGTCAGCCATCGGCTCATTTTGAGCACACGGTGGCGGTGGTGGCAGACGGCATGGAGATACTGTCAAGGATTTGACAGAAAAAAAATAAAAATAAATATTTATCAATTTGGTATAGACAGGGTGTCTGGTTTTTGGTTAACTCTAATACCTTTTTTGAACAAGGAATAGATCATGAAAGTTCGCAGTTCAGTGCGGCGCATTTGTGAGCGTTGCCGGGTGGTACGTCGCAAAGGCGTCGTGCGTGTCATTTGTACGAATCCCCGCCATAAGCAGCGGCAGGGTTAATTCACTCAGAGAGGACAGCCATGCCGAGATTGATGGGTGTGGATATTCCGGGCAGGAAGCGTGTCGAGTATGCGCTCCGGTACATTCACGGGATAGGCCCCAAGCGGGCCGCTAACGTGGTCGAGAAATGCAAAGTTGATCCGGCCAAGAAGGCTGACGATCTGACGCCGGACGAGATCCGGCAGATTGTGGCTTTCATACAGGACAACTATCGGGTCGAGGGCGATCTGCGCCGCGAGGTCTCGCAGAACATCCGTCGTCTCATAAGCATCGGCACCTACCGCGGATTGCGCCACAAGCGCGGTCTGCCGGTCCGCGGTCAGCGGACGCGGACGAATGCGCGTACCCGCAAGGGCAGCAAGCGCACGGTGGGCGCGGTTCGTGACAAGTCGGCACGCGCGGCCTTGAAGGCCAAAGGGGATTGACCGGTTGGTTGATGCGGGGCGGCATCCGGTGGTGTCGTGAACGCAAACCGAGAGCCTTATTAAACTTAAATCGAGGCTGATAACGCATGAGCGAAGAAGCTGTCAAAAAAGAAGCTGTAAAAACAGAAGAACCGCCCGCTGCCGCGGAGCAGGCGGCTGTGAGTGAAGCGGCTGCCGTCATGTCTGCGGGTGACGAGCCCGCCAAAGCGATTGACGCATCCAAGAAAAGGGGTAAGGGCAAATCGATCCCGTCCGGCATCGCCTTTGTCCGTTCCACCTTTAACAACACTCTTGTTTCTATCGCGGACGCCCGCGGGGGTGTGATCGCCTGGAGTTCGGCCGGCAAGGCCGGGTTCAAGGGGTCGCGCAAATGCACCGCTTTCGCGGCCACGATGGTGGCGCAGGACGCTGCCCGGCAGGCCATGGCCAAGGGCATGCATGAGGTTGAGATCAGGATACAAGGTGCCGGGGCCGGGCGTGAATCCGCCGTGAGGGCGATCCAGTCCGCCGGCATACACATCACTTTGATCAAGGATTGCACGCCGATACCCCACAACGGGTGCCGTCCGCGCAAACGGAGGAGAGTCTAACATGGGTCGATACACGGGTCCCGTTTGCCGCATCTGCCGGCGCGAGGGACAAAAGTTGTTTCTTAAGGGCGCCAGGTGTTACATGGCCAAGTGCGCGATCGAGCAGGGGGCTCCGGCTCCCGGACAGCACGGGACGCGCCGCGGCCGTAAGATGTCGGAATACGGCGAACAGCTTCGGCAGAAGCAGCGCCTGCGCCGCCAGTTCGGCATGCAGGAGCTGCAGTTCAAGCGTTTCTTTAAAGAGGCGTTGCGCCGCAAGGGTGTCACGGGCGAGATATTGCTCCAGTTGCTGGAAACCCGGATGGACAATCTGGTTTATCGTCTTGGGTTCGCCGCATCCAGGCGCGCGGCGCGCCAGTTCGTGCTGCACGGGCACATGGCCGTGAACGGGAAGAAGGTTTCCGTTCCGTCCATGATCCTGAAGGTGGGGGATGTGATCGAGGTGCGGGACCGGCCGCGCGGCAGGGATCTGGCCACCCGCAGCCTTGAGGCTTCGACCACCCAGCAGTTACCGACATGGCTTTCGTTGGACAGGAAGGCTTTCCGGGCGGAATTGCTCAGTCTGCCGACACGTGAGCAGATCGCTCCTGTCGTGGACGAGCAGGCCATTGTCGAATTGTATTCGCGTTAAGCAATATAGCGTTGATGGCCGTAGGCTCTTAGCCGAATAACGGCCTGAAAGGACGGAACCATGCCGATTCGTTTGAGCCGTTTTGAAATGCCAAGGCGCGTTCAGAAGGAAGATATCACCGCCACCGCCACCTACTCGCGGTTTACAGCCGAACCTTTTGAGGTCGGGTATGCACGTACTATAGGCAACTCCCTTAGGCGTGTTTTGCTCTCTTCTATCGAGGGGGCGGCGATAACATCAGTTAGGATCGCCGGAGCCAGCCACGAGTTCGCGTCACTCAAGGGTGTCAGCGAGGATGTTACGGACATCATCCTGAACCTTAAAGGCGTGTT
>CAYRZP010000114.1:0-6611 GCA_964428885.1 uncultured Lentisphaeraceae bacterium | reverse complement strand
GCCCACCTGCCGTTGCCGTCCATGATCATGGCGATATGGCGCGGCACATTGTTTCCGCTCGCTTCCAATAATTTTATCCTGTGCGCGGCGCGGACGTCCGCCCGCGCCGGTTGTCCGCAATTACAGCCCGGTACGCAAAGTCGTCTCGCGCGCCGGGCCGACCGACAAGATGCCCAGCCGTCCGCCTATCAATTCGACAAGCCGCTCCACATAGACCCGCGCCTTGAGCGGCAGGTCCTCATACCGGGTGATGTGGCTGGTGGGCTGCATCCACCCCGGCAGCTCCTCATAAACCGGGACGCAACGTTCCAGAACGCTCGTGTCCGCCGGAAAACTCGCGTACCGCACCCCGTCGTCACGCAAATATGCCGTGCAGATCTTGAGCACGGGTTGCTCGTCCAGAACGTCCAGCTTGGTCATGGCCCAGAAATCAACGCCGTTGACCGTCGCCGCATAACGCCCGACCACCGCGTCGAACCAGCCGCACCGGCGCGGCCGGCCGGTGGTGGCGCCGAATTCGCAGCCCTTCTGCCGCAGTTGTTCGCCAACCGCGTCCGTAAGCTCGGTCGGGAAAGGCCCGCCGCCAACGCGCGTGGTGTAACATTTGATGACCCCCACCACCCGGTCGATCCGGCGCGGCGAAAGCCCCGACCCGGTACAGGCCCCGCCCGATGTCGGATTGGAGGATGTCACAAACGGGTAAGTCCCGAAATCAACGTCCAGCATCGTCCCCTGCGCGCCCTCCAGCAGGATGCTCTTGCCCTTGCGGTCCGCCTCGTTGATGTACGCCACCGTATCCGCGATGTACGGCTTGAGCGTCTCGGACGCCTGCCGGTAAATCTCTGCCAGATCTTCGACATCAAGCACCGGCGCGCCCCAGCCCGCCAAGATCTCGTTGGCCGCCCCGGCCTGGGATCTGACCGTGTCCAAGAAACGCGGCGACAACATGTCGCCGACGCGCAGTCCGGAACGCCCCATCTTGGCGCCGTAGGCCGGGCCGATGCCGCGCCCGGTGGTGCCTATCTTGACCTTGTCGGCCCGCCGCGCCTCGTCCGCAGCGTCCAGCGCCCTGTGCCAGCGCATCACCATGTGCGCACGGTCGCTGATCAGCAGGCGCCCGCCGGTCTCGATGCCATCCGCACGCAAGTCTCCGATCTCCCTGATCAAGTCAAACGGATCCATGACCACTCCGTTGCCGATCACGCACTGCTTGCCGTCGTGCAGGATCCCGGAGGGGATCAGGTGCAACACATATTTCTTGCCGCCGGTAATTACCGTATGCCCGGCGTTGCTGCCGCCCTGATATCGGACGATCACATCCGCCTGTACCGTGAGCACGTCGATCACCTTGCCCTTGCCCTCGTCACCCCACTGCGCGCCAACCAAAATCGTATTAGGCATAAACTCTCCCCGCCGGACAGCCCGGCGCCATCCTCAACGACACATGAAGTTGGTAATATACCCTATTGATCGGCGGTTGGGCAATCCCTGACATCGGCCGTGCATTCTTCTCGATTCAATGAAGTGAAAGCGCTCCGGATCGAGAAATCGCGCCGTTTCGTCATTTACACGCGCGGAAGGTTATTGTAAAGTAATCTGATTATGTTGCGCGGGGCGTGTGCCCGGGTCTCGCAGGACTATGATCCGCAGCGTGAAAGGATGAGGTATAAATGACAAAGGGAACTTTTGCTTCACAAATCATGACCGGCCTGATGCTCGTCGGAACCGGTCTGGGCGTGGCGGGTTTCACGGCCGGCTGTCAGACCGCGGGAAGCTGCGGCAATAACAAAAAGGGGTGCGTTCGGATGGACAACAGCGTTTTTTACAAGGAAGGCAAGTTCGATCAGAACAAGGCCAAGCAGGCCTATTTCAATATGATGGATAAATTCGGCTATCCGGTCTTCGCCGAGCTGAAACGGGCGGACGGGCCTTTCTGGGCCGTCGATTTCGGCAAAGGCGAGTTCACCTCTTTCGGCATGGGCGGCGTCTTCTGGTGCAACGAGCCCGAGGGCTATTTCGGCCACGAGATCTACCTGCTGCCCGGCCAGAACATCCCAGAACACCGCCACCTGCCCACCAAGGACGCGGCAGGCAAGGATGTGCGCTGCAAGATCGAGAGCTGGCAAGTGCGCCACGGCGCCGTCTACGGCTTCAGCGAGGTGGGCGAGCCCAACCTCGAACAGTTTCCGGACGCCAAAGCCATGCTGGCAAAATGCCAGATCCCGCAGCTGAAATGTGTGCATGTCGAGAAATGGGAGGCCGACGGCAAGGTGCACAAATTGGCCGGCCCCGAGACCTGGCATTTCATGCAGGCCGGCCCGGAAGGCGCCATCGTCTTCGAGTTCGCCACTTTCCATGACAACGCCGGACTGCGTTTCACGGTGCCCGGCACCGCGCTGTAAAGCCCCGTCCGCGAAGATAACCACAAAGACACGGAGGACACGAAGAAACGCTTGATTAAACATCTTCGTGTATTTCGTGCCTTCGTGGTGCAAAATGCCGCTTTATTCACTGTTGCACGTTTACATGACAACAAACACAGGAGTTAACAGCCATGACTTACCACCACACAGGCATCCCTGTCTTCGAAAAAATGGAAGGCATGATGTTCGTCGAGCCCCTGAAAGTCTGGGTCACCGACGCGGGCGCAAGCCCTTATAAAGTGGAATACCTCTATTTCGAGCCTGATTCACCCATGGCCGCGGCCATCCAGGACGAGACGCATGTGGCTTACGCCGTGGAGAACATCGAAGAGTCCGTCAAAGGCAAGAGCGTGCTCTGGCCGGTCTGCGAACCGATGCCGGGGCTCAAGATCGCCTTCATCTATGACGAGGGCATCCCGGTCGAGCTCATGCAGATGGGCTGAGCAGCGATCCGTTTTGTGCGATAAGCGTCCGTCAACTTTCCGTTTAAAAGAGAAGAGGTGTCAGCTATGCCTATGAAAAAATTCATCAACGACCCCGCCAGCCTTACCGCCGAACTGCTGGAAGGTTTCGCGCTGTGTTATAAAGGCAAGGTCAAGATCGTCAGCGACAAGATCGTCGTGCGGGCGGCGCCCAAAGACGAGTCCAAGGTCGCGGTCGTCACGCTCGGCGGCGCGGGACACGAGCCCGCGCTCAGCGGTTTCGTGGGCGAGGGCATGCTCGACGCCAGCGTGGTCGGCGACATCTTCGCCGCCCCGGGCGCGCCGAAGCTGCTCGAGGCGCTGCGCTTGCTCAAGCGTGACGCCGGCATCGTGCTGGTGACCCTGAACCACGCCGGCGACCGCATGAGCGCCACCAAGGCGTTGCGCGACGCCCAGAAGGAGGGCATCCGTGTGCGCGAGATCGTCACGCACGAGGACATCAGCGCTGGCATCGACACCGATCCCGAAGAGAAACGCGGCCTGGCGGGCTGCATCCCGCTCTACAAGGTCATCGGCGCGGCCGCCGAACAGGGCCTGAGCCTGGACGAGGTCGTCGACATCGGCGAACGCTTCAACCGCCAGATGGCGACTCTGGCCGTGGCCATGACCGGCTGCACGCACCCCCAGAACGGCGGCCCGATCGCGGTCCTGCCGGACGACGAGATGGAGATCGGCATGGGCCAGCACGGCGAAGCCGGCGGCGGGCGCAGCAAGATCCTGACAGCGGACGAGACCGCCGCGCGCATGATCGAGCCGCTGACTAAGGCCACCGGAGTCAAGGCCGGCGACACCGCCCTGCTGATCATCAACGGCGTCGGCGCAACCACCCTGATGGAGATGTTCATCGTCTACCGCAAGGCGGCGCAGATCCTCGCCGCGAAAGGCGTGAACGTGACCCCGGGAGCCTGCGGCGAATACCTGACCGTGCAGGAGATGGCCGGGTTCCAGATGATCCTGTGCAAACTCGACGCGGACCATCTCGATCTGCTGAAAGCCCGGGCCCGCACGCCCTACTGGACCGCCTGAAGCCAGACCTGAAAGTTTCCCATGCTGACATTGGCTTTGTTTAAAGAGATGATCGCCGCGGCCGGCGCTGACGTCCGCGAAAACGAAAAGCTTTTTTCGGAACTGGACGCCGCGGCAGGCGGCGACGGCGACCACGGCACAGCCATCGTCACGGCCTTTAACGCCATGTCCAAGGCCGGCGGCGATGATTTCAAAACCTACTTGAAAGCCTTGAGCGACGAGCTACAGAACGAGACCTGCGGCTCGACCAGCACCTTGTACGGGGCCTGGCTGCAGGGCATGAGCGACGCCGCGCCCGGTGACGTGGCCAGCCTGGACGCCGAGGCGGTGGCCGCTGTGTTCCGCGGCGGCGTCGAGGAGATCGGGTTCGTCACCCGCGCCCGCGTCGGCGACAAGACATTGATGGACGCTTTGCTGCCCGCCACCGACGCGCTCGCCGCGGCCAGGTCGCAAGGCGTGCCGACGATGTTCGCGGCGGCGGCCGCCGCCGCCGCACAAGGCGCGGAAGCGACCGGCCCGATGCGCGCCCGCTTCGGACGCGCCAAGAATCTCGGCGAGCGTTCGGCCGGCCCGCGCGACGCGGGCGCGGCCTCGATGGCCTGCATCTTCCAGGCCTTCGCCAAAACATTGAAATAAAAAAGGAGCTTCATCATGGCAGACTTGGACGACCTCCGCGACGGCAGGGAATACGGCATCGGCGTGACGCAGCAGTCGGACGGCTTTTTCCTGAAAGGCTCAGTGCATCTCGACTGGGGCATGAAAGACCGTCTCAGCCGCATCTTCAACCCCGCCACCGGCAAGACCGTGATGCTGGCCTTTGACCACGGCTTCATCATGGGACCCACTTCCGGCGTCGAACGCATCGACCTGAGCATCCTGCCGCTGATCGAGCACGCGGACTGTCTGATGTGCACGCGCGGCGTGCTGCGCTCCCTGGTCCCCCCGACCAGCCGCAAGCCGGTCTGCTTGCGCTCGGACGCGGGAACTTCGATCTTGACCGAGCTGAACCATAACGTGGTGATCGATGTCCAGGACGCGGCGCGCCTGAACGCCTCTGCCATCGCGGTGATGGTGGCGGTCGGCGACCAGGCCACTGAAGCCGACACCATCGCCAATCTCTGCCAGGCGGTGGACGAGGGGCAGGCGGCGGGCATACCCGTGATGGGCGTGACCGCCGTGGGCAAGGACATGGTCCGCGACGCTCGCTATTTCGGCCTGGCCGCCCGCGTCTGCGCCGAGAACGGCGCCAACATCGTCAAAACCTACTACACCGAAGGCTTCGAGAAGGTCGTGGCCTGCTGCCCGGTGCCGATCGTGATCGCGGGCGGCAAGAAACTGCCCGAGAAGGAGGCCTTAGAACTGGCCCACATGGCGATCCAGTGCGGGGCCGCAGGCGTCGACATGGGCCGCAACGTGTTCCAGTCGGAAAAGCCCGCCGCCATGATCAAAGCCGTCGGCGCCGTCGTGCACCAGGGCATGAAACCGTCCGACGCCCTGCAACTGTTCCACGACTCCCCCAACGCTTGACTCTTTCCTTGGCTAAACCTTGAACGTTGAACGTTTGCTTTCACATCCTAACTCCTGATTCCTAACTCCTAACTCCCCCGGTGCCCCATGTCTTCCATTGACACGCTAATGGCTATTTCCCCGCTGGACGGGCGTTACGGATCCAAGCTCGCCGCCCTGCAGGACGTCTTTTCAGAGTACGGCCTGATCAAACGGCGCGTGGCGGTCGAGACCGCCTGGCTGGAGGCTTTGTGCGACGAACCTTCCGTGGCAGAGGCGCGCCCGCTGACCGCGGAGGAGAAGGATTTTCTGCGTGATCTGGCCGACAACTTCTCCATAAATAACGCGCGCCGGGTCAAGGCCATCGAGTCCGTCACCAATCACGACGTCAAGGCCGTGGAATATTTCATCCGGGAACGGATCGCCGCGACCTCGCTCGCCGACCTCAGCGAATTCGTGCATTTCGCCTGCACCTCGGAGGACATCAACAACCTGGCGCACGCCCTGATGCTGCGCGACGGCATGAAAGTGCTGCGCGACGCGCAGAACAGCCTGACCGACGCCTTGGCCGCGCTGGCCCGGGACAACCGCGCGGCGGCGATGCTTGCGCGCACCCACGGTCAGCCGGCCTCGCCCACCACCCTGGGCAAAGAGCTGGCCGTGTTTGTCGCGCGCCTGCGCCGCCAGGCCGCGCAGATCGATGCCGTGTCACTGACCGCCAAGATGAACGGCGCGGTCGGTAACTTCAACGCGCATGTGGCGGCGTATCCGGACGTTGACTGGGAGGCACTCGCCGGGCGCGTCATCGAAGGGCGATTCGGCCTAAGACGCAACCCGCTGACCACGCAGATCGAGCCGCACGACTGCATCGCCGAGCTGTTCGACGCGCTGGCGCGTTGGAACACCGTGCTGCTTGACCTCGACCGCGACATCTGGACCTACATCTCGCTGGGCTATCTGGGACAGCAGGCCGTCAAAGGCGAGGTCGGCTCCTCGACCATGCCGCACAAGGTCAACCCCATCGACTTCGAGAACAGCGAAGGCAACCTCGGGCTGGCCAACGCGGTGCTGGAGCATCTGGCGCGCAAGCTACCGGTCTCGCGCCTGCAGCGCGACCTCACCGACTCGACCGTGCTGCGCAACATGGGTGTCGGCATCGGCTATTCCCTGCTCG
>CAYRZP010000113.1:0-6618 GCA_964428885.1 uncultured Lentisphaeraceae bacterium | reverse complement strand
GTGATCGGCGGCTTCACAGAGACCATAGACAAGAACACCGACTCAGGCATACCGCTCCTGCGCGAGATACCGTGGGTCGGCCCACGTGTATTCGGCTGGAAGAGCCGTCAAAAGGATCAAACGGAAATCATCATCTTTATGACCGTGGGTATGGCCGACCCCATCGATATGCAGCAAAACGTCGGTTTGCCCAAGAACGCCATCTTGGGGCGCGACATCCTGAGCGGCGCAATGAAGGAACCCGGCGACCGCACCAAAGCCGAATTGTTCAACCTCGAGGACAAGCACATGTACCTGCCTCCGGTCAACCCCGACACGGAAGCGGCGGCGACCGAGCCTGTCCTGAACAAATGATAAACACGATTGGCGACTAGGCTTAAACTGCCTGTTGCGAAAACAAGAACTTGTTTGTTTCGCACGGAGGCACAGAGACCGCAGAGTTTATGATAAGCGAATTTTCTCTGTGTCCTCCGTGACTCTGTGAAAGATTGAATTGGGAGGCCGGCTCTGCCGCATTGGTGACTTATGCCGACGATTGACCGTTACCTGATACCGCTTGTTTCCGGACAGGGCAGCGACCTGCACCTCACCGCAGGCCGCCTGCCCTATATCCGCGTTCACGGCACCCTGTTGCCCCTCACGCGCGAGCAGCCGCTGGCCAGCCCGCAGATCTTCGACTTGCTCAAGGAATTCATGCCCGAGGAGAACATCGCGCAGCTCGAGGCCGAGTGGGACACTGACTGCGCCTATGAGATACCTGGCACAGCGCGTTTCCGCGTCAACGGCTTCCGCGACATGTCGGGTTACGGCGCGGTCTTGCGCGTGATCCCGGAACAGATACCGAGTTTCGAGGATCTCAACCTGCCGGAAATCATGCGCGACTTCTGCATGCTTTCCAAAGGACTGGTCGTGGTCACCGGCCCGACCGGCAGCGGCAAATCCACCACGCTCGCCGCGCTGGTGGACTACATCAACCGCAACCGCAACGAGCATATCATCACGATCGAGGACCCGATCGAGTTCGTGCATAAGCCTAAAGCGTGCATCATCAACCAGCGCGAGGTGCACCGCGACACCAAAAGCTTCGCGCGGGCTTTGCGCGCGGCCTTGCGCGAAGACCCGGACATCGTACTCGTGGGCGAAATCCGCGATCTTGAAACCATGGAGAACGCCATCGAGACCGCCGAGACCGGACATCTGGTCTTCGCGACCCTGCACACCAACACGGCCGCCACCACGGTCGAACGCATGATCGACAAATTCCCGTCAGACCGCCAGAACCAGATCCGCTCGATGCTGGCCGACACACTGAAGGGCGTCGTGGCCCAAACCCTGTGCAAAAAAACCGACGGCGGACGCATCGCCGCGTTCGAGGTGCTCGTGGTGAACACCGCCGTGTCCGCCCTGATCCGCGAAGCCAAGACCCACATGCTGGGCTCGGTGATGCAGACCGGCAAAGCGCAGGGCATGCAGACCTTCAGCGACGAGCTGACCAGACTGGCCAGCAAAGGCATCATCTCTACCGAAGATGCCTACATCAAGGCTGTTGACAAGGCCGACATCGAGACCAAACTGCAGTTGGCCGGGCTGAAACTGGACTTCAAGAAAAAAGGCGAGGAGAGCGTGCGCCTTTCGCGCCTGGCCAAGCCGCGTGACTTGCTCAAGGCCGCGCTTGAGACGCTGGAGAACGAGCCGACAAACACCGGCGCCCTATGCGACGCGGCCTGGATCATGGCGGCATCGCCCTTCCCGGAGTTGCGCAATGCTCGCGACGCCCTTAGAATGGCCGAGAAAGCCAGCGCGATTTTTAAAGACAAAGACGCCAGAGCGCTGGAGGTCCTGGGTGTCGCGCAGGCCGAAAACAAGTCTTTCCGGCGCGCCCTCGACGCCACACGCCGCGCCATCGCCATCTACACGCAGGAAGGCCAAGAAGTCAAAGCTGCGGCACTGAACAGCCGCCTCGTCCTGTTTGAGAAAGGCCAGCCCTACCGCGACGAGTGAGGCCGGCTCATGCGTTCAGAGTTCGGTTTCAGACCCGCTAGATCTGCATTATCGAACCCGCCACGCCGCATATGGCCTGTCCGTTGTTCTGCACCGGAGCCAAGGCGACATCGAGCGTCAGAGTCGCGTTGTCAGGCATCGCGACCTGCAGCTTTTCGCGTATCTTCTCGCCGCAGACCGCCCGCAGAAAGGCCCTGGCGCCGTCCGGCAGCAGATCCACAAAACGCACGGTTTTGGCGTTTTCCGCGTCAGGAATTGAGAAAGCCACTAAGAACGCTTGGTTCACCACCACGAAAAAGCCGTCCGTGTCACAAACGAACGCCGGCGATAATGCTATCTCCAGCGCAGCGTGGCTCTTCCGCAATTCGTCCATGGCCTGCTTGCGGCGGTCCACATTGCGTATCATGAACACCATGTTTCCGCCGCGTGTCAGAGAGAAAACGCTGACTCCCACTTCGGCCATGAATGAAGCCCCGTCCTTCTTGACGCACCGGGCATCCAGAATGATGTGATGGTTCTCCGTCAGATTGCTTTTCAGGTGCCCCAGCATCTGACTGGTCATGCCGGCGATAACCCTGCCGATCGGCATGTCCCACGAATCTTCACGGGCATAGCCTAAAATGTCCGTGAACCGGGTGTTACAGTCCACGACATACCCTTTTTCATCAAGGATCAAGATCGCGTCATACAGCCCGTTCATCAACTGGTAATACAGCAGACGCTGGTCAGATTTGGGCCGCACGGGCGCGGCATCTGACTCGATGACCGACTTCCCTTTTTCCAAATTCTCCGCATCGTTTTTCTGCCCGCCGTCCGCGGCGGTCTTGCCGCCGGCGGCATCGCCGGATTCTTTCTCTTCAGCGGGCGCTGCAGCGGCATCCGCGCTAGCTACCGAACTTCTGTCAACAATCTTGCACGCGGCAGCGAGTGACGCCAACCCCGCGCCCTGAGCCGCAGGCTTGATGTTTAAGACCGGACGGATCCGCGCGGCACCTGACCCCGACGGCAGCACCGCCTTGAGGACCGGCCCCGCCGCCGCCGCCGGCCCGCCGCCCGTTGTTGCGGCAACACCGACGCTTGAGACCGGCGTACCTTGCGCCTCTACAGTCTTTGCAGCGCTGTCAGCGGCAGGCAGGCCGGAACCGGCTTGCCCTGACCCTGGCACACAGGCAACGTCCGCACCTTTGCCTGCCGCCCCAGAATCAGACGCGCCCGCCAAACCCGTCAGTCTGCCAGAAGCTTCCGGTCCTTTCGACGCCGCCACTTCACCGCCCTTGGCTGAAGTCAACTCTTCCTTGACGTCAGCATGAACCTCTTTCTCTAAGGCGACGCTCTCTTGGGCACTCTCTTTTTTGCCAAACCAGAATTTCATCTGTGCTTTCCCGTTACTGCTTATCACTCTATAATTTAGCATTTTGGGTGCCAAGCACAAGAAAAATCCTGCCGCAGCGCCGCGCGGCACCTTAAAATGAAAACGGTTGCCTGGACACCATGGCATGTAAACTGCTATCCATACAGGTAAGCATCAACCTCGTATCGGGCAAGAAAAATGAAAAAAACGAGCTATAACAAAACGATTCTGGTCAGGGAGCTGGCATTCAGCACCGGAATTCCCCAAAAAAAGGCGCGTTCTGTTCTGGATGCCTTATGCCAGATAGTCTACCGCGAGGCTTGCGATCAGGGTATCACCATCCCCGGCGTGTGTCGGATTGACGTTATAAGTCGCAAGGCGCGCAAGATGAAAAATCCGCAAACCGGCGAAACGATTCTCATTGCTGAACATGATTCTCTGCGGGTTCGCGCACTTAAGAAAGCACGCAATATAGTCACGCCTCCGCCTGAAAACATGGTGACCGTATTGGAAAGCCCTGAAAAGCCGCGCGTCCTGGACGATTTTTCGAAAGCGGTCTCATTCTGCTGCAAAAAATGCGGGCAGGAGATCGAGGCGCCTCTTTCCGCGGCCGGCATATCGGCGGAATGCCCAGCCTGCGGCGGCTCCGTAACAATCCCGGCCGAGTCGGAACCCGGCACGCTGCACGGCTCGCCCGCCGCGGCACAGCCGCCGCAACCCCCCGTTCCAACCGGCCAGCCGTCTGCCACCCCGCCCGTGAATAGGCCTCTCGCCGCCGGGGACAGGCCCGTCGCGCAGCCGCCGTACCCCGGCATACAGAACAAATCGCAGACAATTCACATCGACCTGGCTGCCCTGGGTTTGGAAAAAGAATCCAGTGCCGCACCAAAGCACGCGCCGCGTAAGCGCATGCTCTCGTTTTTCTGCAAAAACTGCGGGCAGGAGATCGAGGCGCCTGCCGACATGGCCGGCAGCGCCACGGAGTGCCCCTCATGCGGCATCAGTTTCGAAGTGCCTTTCTTCTCAGACCCGGGGACGCTGCACGGCAGCGACCTGGACCGTAAGAAGGTGGACGCCGATGCCATCAAGGGCATCAAGAACCGCACGATCCGGATCGAAGTGCCGGATGACCTGTAAAAAACGTTACATGTCTGTACGGACCATTAGCCTATGGCCGCTAAAGCCGGGTCGCACGGGGTCAGGTTGACGCCGCCCGCGCCGGTCACAAGCACAGTGTCCTCGATGCCGACAGCCCCGGTTCCGGCAATCACGAACTTCGGCTCCAAAGCCAGGCACATGCCGGCCTCAAGCACATCTTTGGACCGCGCCCCTATCACCGGCTGCTCGTTGATCACGATCCCGGTGCCGTGTCCGACAAATTTCGCCTTCTGCGCCAGCCCCATGAAACAGCCCGCCAGACCGGACTTTTCAGCCATGCCGAACGCCATCGCGTAAAGCTCTTCACAACGCGCCCCGGGCACAGCCGCCGCCGCCAGCGCCTCGCAGATCTCGACCGAGACCTGATGCGCCCTGACCGCTTCAGGCGCCAGGCGCCCCACCGCGAAGGTGCGCGTGCAGTCGGTCAGATACCCGTAAAAATTAGCGGCCACATCCGCCATCACGGACATGCCTTCACGCAACAGCATTCCGCTCTGCCCCACCGGCAAAGACCTGTGCATTCCGGCCCCGCCCAAGGCGAAGTCATAGGGCGACACAGCCGCTCCGTTCTCGCCCGCCAGCACCGTGCCCATGAAGGCCTCCATGCTGCCGCCCGCAACCCTGAAAACGCCCAGGCTGCCCGCCTCCAGCATCAGCCGGAACATCGCCACAGCCCACTGCTGGTCGGTCATGCCGCTCTCGTACACGGACGGGAAGCGCGCCACGACATCCGCGTGCCTGGCGCCGGTCTTTTTCATCAGGCCGATCTCATAAGGCGTTTTCACCGCGCGCACGCGCCGCAGCAGTCCTGAGCCGTTCGCCAACTCGGCCCCTGCGAAACACGCCGCCAGACGGCCCCACTCGCTGAAGGCCAGATCGTCGCCCTCCAGCATCAGCCGTCCCGGCAGAGCGACGCCGCTTTCCGCCAGCAGCCCCGGAATCTGCTCGGGCTTGCGTATTTCCGCCAGACCCTCCCCGGACAGGCCGCACGGACGCCGCACGAAAAACCTCGGCCGACCCTCGGCAGGCAGATAAACAAAACCCATGAAAATCCGGCCTGTCAGATAAAAGACGTTGACGTTGGAGCCGGCCAGCAATCCGTCCGCGCCCTCAGACCGCACCAGCGCCTGCAGCCTTTGCCAACGCAACCTCAGATCATCCTTAAGCTCAACCGTATATCCTCTGAACATTCCTCACCCCGCACGCACCCACAAACACACCTTCACCAGCGCAGCCGCCCTTCCGCCAACTCGCGGACCAGGGCCGACCTTACCATGCCGCGCCAGTCGTCTTGCATATCGCAATTTCGTAAAAATCATATCAAACGTTAACGTCCATTGCCTATTTCATAAATCCGACCGCCCGCTCTTGATCCCGTCCTCCTTTTTTTGCCATAATAATAACCTCTTCTCATGATAGCAACGGAAACATCTGCAACAGACGGAAAGGATCTTCCCGATGAAAAAAGTGTCACGACGCGATTTTATCAAGGCCGGCACGGCCGGTATCGCCATGGCGGCCCTCTCGCCTTCCGCCCAAGCCGGTGCCGTCATCGGCAAACCCCCCAAACCTAAGGTAGGCGCGCAGCTCTACTCCGTGCGCGATCTGTGCGCAGACGATCTGCCCGGCACGCTCAAGGCCATCAAAGAAATCGGTTACGCGGGAGTCGAGTTCGCCGGCTATTACGGTAAGACCGCCAAGGAACTGCGCAAGATGCTGGACGACACCGGGCTGCTAGCCTGCGGCACGCACACCGGCCTCGCGACCATCGGCCCGGACCAGATCGCCGCCACCATCGAGTTCAACCAGGAGCTGGGCAACAAATACCTCATGGTTCCATGGATGAACGCGCCGGACGCGCAAAAGTGGATCGATATGGCGCGTCAATTCTCCGCGGCGGCCGAGACCGCCAAGAGCTCGGGCATGTATGGCGGCTACCACAACCACCAGCACGAGTTCAAAGACAAGTTTGACGGAAAATGCAAGTGGGAGATCTTTTTCGACAACGCTTCCGCGGACGTCTGCCAGCAGTTGGACGTCGGACATGTGGTTTCCGCCGGCGATGACCCGGTCTTCTGGCTGAAAAAATACCCCAAACGCTCACGCAC
>CAYRZP010000112.1:0-6711 GCA_964428885.1 uncultured Lentisphaeraceae bacterium | reverse complement strand
ACCTCATCTATCCCATCGCGCTGGCCAACCTCGTGCTGCACGGCATCGACAAGCCAAACCTCTGGCACGGCAACTCCCTCACCGGGCAGGAGACCTACGGCGGGCTCTTCGCCGACGCGCCCCAGACCTTCGACGTGATCCTCACCAACCCGCCCTTCGGCGGCAAGGAGGGCAAGGACGCCCAGACCAACTTCGACTACAAGACCGGCGCGACCCAAGTCCTCTTCCTGCAGCACATCATCCGCAGCCTGCGAGACGGCGGCCGGTGCGGCGTGGTGCTCGACGAAGGCCTGCTCTTCCGTACCAACGAGGACGCCTTCACCAAGACCAAGCGCAAGCTGCTCGACGAGTGCGACCTCTGGTGTGTGGTCAGCCTGCCCGGCGGCGTCTTCAACGCGGCGGGCGCGGGCGTGAAGACCAACCTGCTCTTCTTCACCAAGGGCCAACCCACGTCCAAAATCTGGTACTACGACATGACGGACGTCAAAGTCCGCAAGAAGACGCCGCTCACGCTCGCGCACTTCGAGGAATTCTTCAAGCGTCTTGCCACTCGCGCCGACAGCCCGCTCTCCTGGACCGTCGATCTGGACGAACGCAAGCGCATCGCGGCCGAAGAAGCCGCACCGCTCAAAGCCCATGCCCACATGAAATCGCAGCAGGCCGCCCAGGTCAACGAGCGCCTCAAGGAACTCAAGAAGGCCAAGCCGCTCGACAAAGCGGCCGTTGCCGAGGCCGAGACCGCACTCGCCGCACACACCCGCGAGGCGCGCGAACTCGCCGCTAAGGCCGGCGAAATCGAAAACGCCGTTTACGACCTCAAGGCCGTGAACCCCAACAAGAAACCCGAAGTGGACGACCGCACACCCGCAGACCTCCTCGCCCTGATCGACGCCAAAGGCCGTGAAATTAGCGAGGCCCTCGACTCCCTCCGGATCTGACGCGGCATCAACCTCTGCCTCTTCGTCATGCCAACTGACAGCCGCTTCGACGAATCAGTCAGCCTCGTATAAACACAATTCGAGCCGCGCCCGCTGAACGCCATCGCGCTTGCTTAACCTTTATTTTTTGCCAGGCTCGGCGGGGACGGAGGGGCGGGCTGGATTGACCACGTCTTTTTCAGAGTTGAGAACGCCGTCATGCTGCAGGCTGAGCGGCCGCTCCTTGGCGTTGCGATAGACTGCCGACTCGAAGCCGTAACGAAAAATGCCCAGCTTGCGCAAAACATCAATAAACTTCATGACGTCCATCACCCGGCTCCGATAGCCGCGCGTCACGGATCTTAGCGTAGCCGTTGCCAGCCTCCGGAAACCGGTTCCAGCTTTTGTGTCTATGACTATCAGGAAAACGGCGTGAAAGGAAAACAATTCAATTTTCCGGTGTCGTTATCATTTGACGCAACGTGACAGTGGATTGAACTGAAAAAGTCGGATCGGGCACGATGGCGAAATGAGCGAGGAAACGACCGCAGGCTTGATCCTGCGCGTCGGGAATCGACTGCCGGTAAAAAATGAGCCCCGGCGGTCATGAGTAACCATCGGCCCCGACTCTTTCAGCGCAACCGACTTTGGACATTCAAACGCGGTCGCGCGTGTTTTTTCCATCGGATGCTTCTGCGACCTGCCCGCTATTCAGCCGTCAGGCGGTTCAGCATCTCCATCACGATCCGCCCGGTGACCAGCAGGCTTTCGGCGCAAATCTTGTCCATTGTGTCGGCTGGCGTGTGCCAATATTCGTTCCGTCCGGGCCGGCTGCCGAACTCGAAATCAATCAGATTTACCGCCGGATAACCTGAATCCAGAAAAGCCTGGTGATCGTCGTATATGACCCCGTCGAAGAGCCCGATCCTAACGCGGTCGCCAGTGGCCTCCGCCGCCTCCAGCGCCAGCAGGCGCAAGGATCCCGTACTGTTGCGCGGCACCGTCAGCTTCAGGTCGCGGTCCCCCACCATGTCGATAAGGATAACCGCGCGTATCTTCGCGCCGACCTGTTTTTGCTCACGCGCCAGACGCCGGCTGCCGTGGAAACCGTCGCGCTCGCTGTAGGCCAGCAAGCACTCCTCGCCGTCCATGAACCCGCAGAGCAGATTGTGCCGGAGCGGCGCTGCCGCCTGCAGCGCGGCCGCCAGTTCGATCAATAGCCCCGTGGAAGACCCGCTGTCGTTGGCCCCCTCAAACCCGCCGCCGATGCCGCCCATGGTATCGAAATGCGAAAGCAGGATGATCCACTCGCCGCTGCTGCCCGGGACAGTCGCCAAGACATTGTGGAATTGTTTCTTGCCGCGTGGCGTGGTATCGTCGAAGGTGTCGATCCGCACCGCCAAGCCGCGTGCGCTGAGACGCTCTGCAATCCACCGCGCCGCGCGTTCCGCGCCGGGCGTGCCCGCGTCGCGCGGTGTGCACTCCGCCACCAACGCGGCCACGAGTTCTAAGGCGTTGGAGGCCTGCGCGGCCGTGAATGTTAAGGCCGGCGCCGGTGCCGCGTCAGCATCCGCCGTTGGCCTGTCCCCGCAGCCGCACAGTAGCGTTGCGGACAGCCCTGCGGACAAGATTGATGCCTTACAAGCAAACATGGCCCCGACAAACTCGCCCATCCGTGGTTCCGTCCACCGATCCACTCCCTCTAAAAAACCTTCGTGCCCTTCGTGCCTTCGTGTGAGACCCCGCTCCACGCCCGGCTCAGTCCAGCTTGACGCCGAGCAGGCTCAGCACACGGTCCAAATCGTCGTTGTCGTAAAAATCGATCTCCAACACGCCCTTGGTGTGCTTGCCGTTGGCGTGCGTGACGCCGGACGAAAGCCGCACGGCCGTTCCGAAGTGCTTGTGCAGCCTCTCGCAAAGATCGCGCACGTAGCTATCCGGCAGATCAGGCTTACCGGACCGCCGCGCTTCATCGCCGGCAACAGCGGCCTTACGCCTGCGGATGACCTTCTCCAGCGAGCGGACCGTCAAATCCTCGGTGACACACTTTCGACCTAGCAGGGTCTGCTCCGTGGCGTCCGGCAAGCCCAGCAGAACCTTGGCGTGCCCGGTGGACAGCAGTCCGCTGCCCACAAGCTGCTTCACCTCGTCCGCCAGATCCAGCAGGCGTAAAGAGTTGGCCACGCTGGCACGGGCCTTGCCGACACGGTCGGCCACCTCCTGCTGCGTGAGATTGAAGCTCTCGGCCAGCGTGCGATAACCTTCCGCCTCTTCAATCACGTTCAGATCCTGGCGCTGTATATTCTCGATGATCGCCATCTCAGCCGCACGTCGGTCTTCCGCGTCCACCAACACGACCGGCACTTTGGGCACACCCGCCTCGATGGCGGCGCGCAGACGACGCTCGCCCGCGATCAGCTCGTAACGCCCCTCCGCGTTCTTGCGGCATACCAGCGGCTGTATCACGCCATTGGCCTTGATCGAATCCGCCAGCTCGCGCAGCGCGTCCTCGTCAAAAGACTGGCGCGGCTGCCACGGCGAGCGCGAGATCTCGGCCACCGGCACGTCAAACACCGTGTGCGCCGTGTCCACCGCCGGTTTTAACTCCACGGCGGCCGTCGGCACGTCCGCCGGCATGGACGCGGACGGGCGCTGCTTCGGTGGAACCGTTGCCGGCTCCGGCGCGGCAGCGGCCTTCGGGGCAGGGCTGCCGATCAGCGCGCCCAGTCCGCGACCCAGCCCCGGACGGTGCGGGCGCGGCGCGGCAGCAGAAACAGGCTTGGCGTGCACGGCCGGCTGAATGACGTTTTTGCGCCCCGACTTCTTTTTCGCGCTCATGGGTAGTTCCCCGGACGGTTAAGGCCAGCGGTTTCCGGCAGGCCGAACATCAGGTTCATGTTCTGCAAGGCTGAGCCTGCCTGACCTTTGACGAGATTGTCAATGTGCGACACAATGCGCAGACGGTTGAGACGCTGATCCACGCTTACCGTCAGGTTGCAGTAGTTCGTGCCGCGCACATTCATGGTGCCGATCGCCGCGGTGCTGCCGTAAACCCGCACGAACGGGCTGTCCTTGTAAAACCCGCGGTAAAGCTCCACCAGTTCCGGCTCTGTAACCGCGGCTTCGAGATCGCCGTAAAGTGTCGAAAGTATGCCGCGGCAGACAGGGACCACCTGGCCGGTGAAGGTCACCTTGACGTCCGTGCCCGCCTGCGTGCTCAGCTCATGCTCAATCTCGCAAACATGCTGATGTCCCGCCAGCTTGTAAGCGTTCATCTGCTCGTAACGGGCCGGATAATGGAAAGCCGCGTTCGCCTTCTTGCCCGCCCCTGACACGCCAGTCTTGCAGTCACAGATGATGCTGTAGGGCTTGATCAAACGGCGCTTGGCGGCAGGCGCCAGCCCCAGAATGCAACTGCAAGCGAAACAGCCTGGATTGCCGACCACCTCCGCTTTGCTGATCTCCGCGCGGTGCAGCTCGGCCAGACCGTAGGCGTTCTTGCCCAGCAGATCCGGCGCGGCGTGCTCGGTCGGCTTGCCTATGCGCGTGGCATAGTCGGAATAAGCCTCAACCGTAGTGAAACGGAAGTCGCCGCTGTAATCGATT
Organism: uncultured Lentisphaeraceae bacterium; assembly: GCA_964428885.1. Taxonomy (GTDB): domain Bacteria; phylum Verrucomicrobiota; class Kiritimatiellia; order RFP12; family UBA1067; genus JAQVQN01. The sequence goes on along the minus strand of CAYRZP010000112.1, from coordinate 2,188 downwards.
ACCTTGGCGCCTTTGGCCAGTTCGCCGCGCGCCAGCTTCATGCCCACCCGGTCAGGCGTCGCAAAAAATACCACATCCGCGGGCGCCTGCGCCGCAGGATCATCCGCGGCCACCAGCGGCATGTCGCAAAAACCCGCGAGATGCGGATACAGCTTTGAGATCGGCGAGCCGATGTCGTCCATCTCCACCAGCGCCGTCAAAACAGCGTCCGGATGTTGCGACACCAACTCTATAATCCCGACCCCGCCAAAACCCGAAGCGCCTACCACTTTTACCCGTACCATAGAAATCCTTTTCGTTGGAAAATTTTTAATACTATACAAGATTATCTGCGCGTACCAAAGAGTTTTAAGCGTTCACCGCGCGTCAGACGCCTTCTTCAAGCCTCATCCGCCATTTCCGGCAAGGCGTGTTTTCCGACACCGCTGATCCACCCGCGCATCCCCGCGAGCGTGTCTTCCCACTTCTTCCGGTTGACGCGCACATCCAGAAACCGGTCGTAAAGCTCAAGCAGCGCCGTCCAAAAGGTCTCGATGAACAACATGCGCTCCTGGAAACGCCCGGACGGATCAAGCTGCTCGCCTTTGGGCAGCTTGAGCGACCGCACCGCGAAATCGACATCCAGCGTGGCCGAGTAGATTTCGTCTTTTACCGCTACGCTGACCTTCGCCCGCTTGAGCTTCTTGCCGCAGTAAAGCGCCGTTCCGGCCTCGCGGCTGTTCAGCGGCATGCCCTTGCGCAAAACCGCCTCGTGCGCCCCCTGCCCCTCGCGGAAGAAGGTCAGCGGCCCCTCCAGCATTACCCCGAACTCGCGCCCGTCCGGCAGGTGGTAAACCCCGCCCTCCTTTTCCCAGACGTACCAGAGCCAAGTCATAAAATCCATGCCCAAGGTGCTTTCCGGCGGGACCTCAAGAGAAGTGTCTGGCGAAAAACTGGTCGGCGTCAGATCATTGGCGTTCAGACCTTTGCGTTTTATCGCGGCGGTCTCAGGGGTCAGTAACAACGGCGGCGCGCCTGCGGTCTCGCGGAAAGCCGCAGCCAAGGCGTCGATCTGTTTGTCGGAAAGCGCCCCGGCCAGCAGCAGGTTGTTGCGGAAATCCACTACTACGGGAATGCTGTTCAGCGTGGGCGGCATCGCAGGCTGCAAAGCCTCGAATACCCGCTGCCTGATCTCGGACTTGGCGGTCCGGTTCAGGAAAGCGACCCCGCGCGCCCGCATCTCCGCCTCTTCTTCCATGCAGACGTGCGCCCGCAAGAACGCGGCCGGCACCTTCTTTTCGGCACGCATCAGTTGCGCGTGCAGGTAAGGACCCAGCACGCACTTTTCGTCTGTCAGCTCATGATCGAAAAGATGCCGCCAGCCCGCCCACCCCGAGACCGGCTCGCGCCCCAAAGAACTTATCGGCGGCGCCGCGTTGCGCGCGAACTCCGCGATCAAACCCGAATCGTATTCTTTTTGAAGATAGAACAGGCGGAAACTCACACTGCCACTGTCAAACGCCATAAACCCCCTCTTGTCTTTTCATCCGGTCCAAACGACCCGCACGCGCATCACACCGCGCGCTCCAACCTGGGACGGGTTGCCAATGTACCATAATTCGATTTCTCACGGCAACGCGCACATATTCCGGAATCGTCTGGAAAGTCGCCGATATGGCAGACAGCGGGAAGGTCACGGTCCTGTCGGACGGGGCGGTCGAGTGCGGCCCCGGCAACCCCATGACCGGCATCGCCTACACCAACGATCCGCCGCGCATCGAATTCGACAACTCCGCCCGCTTCAGCCTGCGCCCCGGCAGCGACACCGATAAGACCGTCCCGCTCGGGCTAGCCACCTACCGCACCATCGCGCGCTGGCGCAACTACACCCTCACGCCGATCATCGCCCCGCTGCCCGGCGACAAGCCCAAAGGCGAAAACCTCTGATTGGACTACCGATATCCGACGTGCCGCCCGAATGCCAGCAGCCTCTAGCCAAACTCTTCGGCCGCATCCTCGCCCGCCAGGGGGCAGGCATTCCTGCCTGCCGGTGGGCCAAAACCGCACTCCCCTTATGACTCATCTCCATCGCAGACAGGAATGTCTGCGAAACCGAGATCGACCGGCTTGACTGCGGAATGTACGGCCTCACTGCCGCCGGAACGCTCGAAAAGGGTAGCGTCTACAGACGACGCAATTCGCCCCAGTT
>CAYRZP010000111.1:0-6784 GCA_964428885.1 uncultured Lentisphaeraceae bacterium | reverse complement strand
AATGGAGGTGCGAAGCGGAATTGAACCGCTGTACGAGGTTTTGCAGACCTCTGCCTAACCACTCGGCCATCGCACCCGCGGACGCTGTTATTTTTTCATTGCTGCGCGCTGGCGCCCTTTGACCCGTTTGTTGCGGGCATCGCGGCGTTGGCGCTTCGCACGTTTTCTAAGTTGTTGTCCCATAACGGGTGTGGAATTTAGCAAAGCCCGCCCGTCGCTGTCAACCGCAAGTTGACTTTTCGCGCCGATTCGTGGTCCGCGCAGCTTTTTGCCGCTTTACCGCCCGCGCCCTTTCTGATATTTTAATGTTCATGCGCAAGTATATACCACTGCCGCGCACGCCGTTTCTGGCATGCTTTCTTTTTGCCGGGTTGACCCTTTCGGCCAGCACGGGCGGCGAAGCTTTCAAACCGCCGCTTTTCGATCATTACCAGCCCATACTCGACCGGATGCCTTTCGGTACCCTTCCCGACAATTTCAACCTTAACCCGCAGGATGCCGCCGCTAGCCAGCTTGAGGCCAAGGCCAAAGCCGAGCAGGAGACATTGAAGAAAAAAATCAAAATGTCGGTCGTCAATATCACGCCCGCCGGTGCCACGGCCATAGGCTTCACAGACCTGTCGGTCACACCTCCGGTCAACCACTACGTGAAGGTCGGCGACTCTTCCGCCGGATGGCTGGTGGTCAGCGCGGACTACAGCGCGGGCTCGGCGGTGATCGAGAAGGACGGCGTTGCCGTGGAATTGTCGCTGCAGCAGGCCGCCGCCGCGGCCGCCGCCGTGGCCGCCGCCGCCGCGACCGCGGAAAAAGGCAAACCGCAGGACGAGCCGCGTAACCGAACGTTCTCCCGCCGCGGCGGTTCCGGCAGCATCAGGCATGCTTTCGCCAGGGGCGCTTTGCCCGGTGTCACCGCACCCGGCCAGATGATCCCGTCAAAGACGGATTCAGCGGCGGAAAAACTTTCCGGACCAGACAAAACCGAATCCGGGTCGTACGCCGAGCGTTTGCGCAAGCGCCACACAATTAAAACTCAGGAACAGTTGGCCACTGAAGCCAAAATGCGCGAACAGTTCGAGAAGCTCGCCCGCGAAACCGCGGCCAAGGAGATACAGCGGCGCGAGGAAGAGGCCTTGCAGGCGGCCCAGGCAGAAGCCGAACTGGCGCAGCCGCAGGTGGAAGTCCAGCAGCCGGCGGAGGCGCCGTTGCCCGCGCCTGAGCCGGAACCGCCGCCAGCGGCCTTGCAGGAAGGCAACACCGAGTGAGCCAGGCCGCGCGCGCGGCCTTCCGGACAGCGCCGATGAACCCCTTTTCACGCACAGAAATCCTGCTCGGCAGCGAGTCGGCGCGCAGGCTCACCTTAAGCCGCGTGGCTGTCTTCGGACTGGGCGGCGTCGGCTCTTTCGCCGCCGAAGCCCTGGCCCGCTCCGGAATCGGACACATGCTGCTGGTGGACGGCGACACCGTCTGCCCCTCCAACATCAACCGTCAGATCGTCGCCCTCAACAGCACTCTCGGACAGGCCAAGACCGCAGTCATGGCCGCCCGGGTCCGCGACATCAACCCGCAGATCGCGCTAGAAACCCGCCAGGAGTTCTTTCTGCCGCAAAACGCCGACGCCTTCAATCTCGCGCCCTACGATTACATCGTCGACGCCATCGACAACGTCAGCGCGAAAACCGAGCTGGCGGTCAGATCCGCAGCCGCAGGCGTGCCGATCATCAGTTGCATGGGCGCCGGCAACAAACTGGACCCCAAACGTTTCGAGGTCGCCGACATCTACGCGACCTCGGTCTGCCCGCTCTGCAAGGTGATGCGCCGGGAATTGCGCCGCCGCGGCATCGAGACGCTCAAGGTGGTCTATTCGCGCGAGACGCCCCAAGCCAGTTTCGCGCCGACCGAAGCGGACGGCCCGACGACAGCCCGCCGCCGCACACCCGGCAGCGTGCCGTTCGTGCCTTCAGCGGCCGGCTTGATCATGGCGGCGGAGGTCGTGCGCGACCTTGCCGGCCGGGCTGCGGACATTTGAGCCGCGACTTGCCAGCCGCACCGCTTTATGGCTTAATACCCCCAAGACGCGCAAGGGACGCGCCGCCGATAAAAAAGGGGTTCCATCATGGCTGAGCTGATTGTGGCGCTGGATGTTTCTTCAACCGACGAGGTCGAGGAAATTATGGGTAAGCTGGGTGACGCGGTGTCTTTCTACAAGATCGGACTGGAACTTTTCAGCGCCGCGGGCCCGGCCGCCGTTCAGGCCGTCAAGCGGCGCGGCAAGCGGGTGTTCCTCGACCTGAAACTGCACGATATCCCGCGCACGGTCGAGCGCGCAGTGAAATCCGGTGCGGCGCTGGGAGCGGATCTGATGACCGTCCACGCCGCAGGCGGCAGGGCCATGCTCGGCGCCGCGCGGGCCGCCGCCGACACCTGCGGCGGACGCGCTCCAAAAATCCTGGCGGTCACGATGCTGACCAGCCTGGGCCAGTCCGATCTGGACGATTTTGGGGTCAGCCGCGCGATGCGATCACAGGTGGCGGCTTTGGGGCTGATGGCCTGCGCCAACGGGGCGGACGGCATCGTGTGCTCGCCTCAAGAGGTGGCGGAAATGCGCGCCGCGCTCGGCCCCGGCACCCTGCTGGTGACGCCGGGCGTGCGGCCGGCCGGAGCTGACCTCGGCGACCAGAAGCGCGTGGCGACGCCGGCGCAGGCGGTCAGGGACGGTTCCACGCACCTGGTCGTGGGCCGCCCGATCCTCGCGGCCGCCGACCCCGCCGCCGCTGCCCGCGCCATCGCAGCCGAGATGGCTGGCGCGTGAGCCTGCCGAAGCGCTTCAACGGCTGAGCCGGTAGGCTTCCATCAGCGTGTGGTATTTGACCAGCATGTTGGGAACTTCCCAAGCCGGCATGTCGCGGTTCCTCAGGAATCCAAGATATTTCTCCGCCACCTGCCCGAAATGCGCCTCGTGCCCAACGGCATACCGCGCCGGCACGTTGACGCGGAACCCGGTCTCGTGCGCCTCAAAGCTGATGCCCGGCCATTTTTTGCCGATCTCCGCGATCGCCTCTTTCAGAGCGGCCTCGATCTCTTCTTTCTTGACCCCGGTGTTGCGCCGCGGCTCTACATACAGCACGGGCTTGTAGTTCTCGGCCGGGCCCTGCTCGATGATCAGCGACGCGCGCGTGCCGCGCATCAGCGAGAAGTGCGTGTCGCCCGTGCCTTCCGGCGCCTCGAAGTTCCAAAGCACCGAAACTTTCGCGTGCACGCCTTTGAGCGTAAAGGTGAACTCGCCGTTGGCCCGGCACTGCAGGACGCCGCCGGCGTCAAGATCCCGCTTCAGAAATTCCGGCCAAGCCTCGGCCCCGGTTGATTTCTTGAACTGCGCCAGCGTGACCGGCGTCGGCCAGACGCGCGCGTTCAACACCTTGACATCCGCCGGCGCGAGCGTGACATCCGGGAAAGTCTCCCACTGCACCAGATCAACAAGGTGGGTGGTCACATCCACGATCGCCTCGCCCTGCTGGCGGGTGTCGTAGTACCACGGCGGACGCCGCAGCGGCTTGCCGTCCACAAGCTTGCACAAATGATGCACGCTCTCCTTGGTCACGGCGGGATCGTCCGGGGTGCCGGGCTCCTGTTCGCCGTAGACTTTTGGAAAGCGCGAAAGCTCTTTCTGCAGCATCGAGGTGATCTCATACCGCTCGGTCATGATGTCGTAGAGCAGCACCCCTTTTTTCTCCGCCGCTTCGAAAGCCTTCTTGAGCATCTCGAAATCTTTCGGCGTGACGGCCATAGGCTTGTCGGCCAGAACGTTGAAACCGGCCTCGACGCACTTCAAGATGTATTCGGTCTTGCGCGCGTTGTTGCCTGCCAGCACCACCACGTTACCTGCCTTTTCCTTGACGGCCCTGTCCAGAAAGTCATCGCCGACGTAGACCACGCTTTCCCAGGCGGCCGGATTTTCGGCGCGCGTGTTGAAACCTTCGACGCGCGCCATGTGCATCTTAAGGTCGTCGCCCGCGGGCGCGTACACGCGCACTTGTGGCGATACGCCTGGATACATGCGCTTCTGAACCAGGGCGGCATGGAAATGGCCGGGATCGATGGTAATGAGTTTCACTGACGCTCCTCCGCCGCAACTGCCGCAGCAGGCCGCATTCTTTTCAGTCCGGCATCCCGCCATAAGCGCCGCCGCGGCGACCGCGCAAACTAATTTCATTTTCTGCATGTCCAACTCCTTAAGGCGGGCGCACTTTGAAAGCCGCCCGTAAGTTTTAACTTTCTCACACCTTGACTTCAAGGCCGGCGGCTTTGAGCGCCTTGGCGATGCTGAACCCGCCGCGCTCCATGCAGGGCAGCAGCTTGTTGGCCTCGTCGTTGTCGGTCTTCTCGGTGCGGCAGTCCCACTTCAGGGACTTGCCGGTCTTCATGCACATGTGCCCGAGCGTGCAGACCGAGGTCGAGCGGTGGCCGATCTCGGCGTTGGTCACGGCGCTGGCGCGGCTGCGGATGGCCAGCAGCCAGTCCAGCACGTGGTCGTCGCTTACGTGCAGACGCACCGCGTCAGAGCCCAACGCCCCCTCCAAAAGCTTCGGAGCGCTGGCGTCGAGCGCCTTAAGCGTGGTGTCGGGCATGGCCGGGTCGCTGGCGGTCACCTTGGCGGCGCCGCGGCTGACGAAAATCCAGCCTTCGTCACCGATGAAGCGCACGCCGTTGGGATATCTGTTGCAGACGCTGACATCAATGCCGCCCTCGTACTTGTAGAGCAGGTCGAATTCGGCGTGGGCGTTCCAGAGGCCGTCGGTCAGCCAGCCGCAAACGCCGGAAACCTCCAGCGGGCCGCTGTCTTCAGTGCCCAGGCCCCACTGCACGATGTCCATGTGGTGCGCGCCCCAGTTGGTGATCATGCCCCAGCCGTAGGGCTCCATCTGGATCCAGCCCGGGCGGCTGCCGATCTTGGCGGTGTCCTGATTGTGGACACGGTCTTCGGTGTAATAGGCCGGAGGCGTCGGCCCAAGCCAGGAATCATAATCAAGGTTCGGCGGCACGGGCATCTCCTCCGTGCGCCCGCCGTTGCTGTCCTTGCCGAAGCCGACTTCCACGCGCTTGATCCTTCCGACACGTCCGTTGCGCACGAGTTCGCATCCGACGCGGAACTGTTTCGACGAGCGCTGCTGCGAGCCGACCTGCAGGATCACGCCCTTCTGGCGCACGACCTCCGCCAGAATGCGGCCCTCATGGATCGTCTGTGAAAAAGGTTTCTGCAGCCAGATGTCCTTGCCCGCGATGGCGCACTCGACCGCGCACAGCGCGTGCCAGTGGTCGGGCACGCAGACCATCACCGCGTCAATATCGGCGTCGCGCAGCATGTCTTTGTATTTGGCGAAAGTCTTGACCTCATAGGAGGCTGCTTTCAACTTCTTTTTATAGTCGTTCTCAAGCCGGTTCTTGGAAAACGCCAATCTTTTTGAGTCAAGGTCGCAGATCGCCGTGATCCGCGCCATGTCTGTCCGTTTCAGAATACCCGGCATCTCCATGCTGGTGGCGATGCGGCCGCAGCCGATGATCCCGACGTTGATCATTTTGCTCGGCGCGGCCCGCCTCAGCAACCCTGCCGATATGATAGCCGGAAAGGCGACAAAGCCGCCTGCCGCCGCAGCGGCGGCCTTACCAAAACCTCGTCTTGAGAAATCACGCTTTAACATATCATCCTCCCGCTTTAACATGACGCCCCGAATTAATTTAAACACTCTATCAAAATATCTGGCAAGAATGCCAACCATGAAAAAAATACCGGTTGACGCGATTTCAGGCATTGTGGTATCTTAATGCCGATTTGGACGCGAAAGGAGTTTCCTTATGCCAGGACTGATCAACATTTCAGAAGCCATGTCTATCGCGCTGCACACATGCGCGTATCTGGCCGACAACGCCGGCAGGTTAAGTTCGGCACACCTGATCGCCGGCAAGCTGGGCTTTTCGGCCAACCACTCCACAAAGGTCGTGCAGCAACTCGTGCGGGCCGGCATCCTTACGACCGTGCGCGGCCCCTCCGGCGGGGCGCGCCTGGCGCGCCCCGCCTCAGCGATCACCCTGCTGGAAATCTATGAGGCCGCGGGCGGAACACCGGCTTATAAAGGCTGCCTGCTGAAAAGCGATGTCTGCGACGGCAGGAGCTGCGCCTTGGGAAAACTCATTGCGCGCGAGAACGAACGCCTTGTCGCGCTGCTAGGCGGCACCTCACTGCAGTCGGTCGTCCGCTCGCTGAAACGTAACCGCAAACAGAAGGAGCGCAAACAATGAAACGCAACATCATTTCCATTGACGAGAATCTTTGCAACGGCTGCGGTCTCTGCGTGTCAGCCTGCCACGAGGGCGCCCTGCAGATGGTCAACGGCAAGGCCAGGCTGGTTTCGGAAAGCTACTGCGACGGACTCGGCGCTTGCCTGCCGGAATGTCCCGCCGGCGCGATCAAGATCGAAGAGCGCGAGGCCGCGCCGTTCGACGAGCAGGCCGTGGCCGCGCGCATGGCGGCAACCAAGACCGTTTCCGCCCCCACGCCCCCGGCACCCTTGGCCTGCGGCTGCCCGGGCACCATGGCCAAGAGCATCAAGCGCCCGGCGCCTGCGGCCGCCCCTGCCGACGGCAAGGGCCAGCCGGACGCCGTGTCGGCTCTCGGCAACTGGCCGGTGCAGATCAAGCTGGTGCCGGCCAACGCCCCGTACCTAAATGACGCGGCGCTGCTGATCGCCGCCGACTGCACGGCCTTCGCCTTCGCCGACATCCACCGCCG
>CAYRZP010000110.1:4753-6878 GCA_964428885.1 uncultured Lentisphaeraceae bacterium | reverse complement strand
CCCAGTCCTTCGCCGAAACCGCGCTAAAGGAAAACCGCTTCAAGCAATTGCTGAAGCTCAACCCCAACGCGGAAGCCATGCTTAAGGACGCGGAAAAGAAGTTCAAGGAAAACTTCGACATGCTGCAAACCTTGGCTGAAATCCAAGTGAAGTGATAAGGTGTCTGGTCCGATGTGACACGATAGCGGCGTTCCGGACCATCTCGGAACGCCGCTTTTTTATGAGCCGCAGGATCATACATGAACACAAACAATCACATACTGACGGCTATCAAAGAAGGACGGCTGATCGAGTTGCCGCCCTGCGATAAAAATCAGGCCCTCCGCACTCTTGCCGAGAACCTCAGATCCTCTGACGAAGTCCCGGCGGGTCACAACATTCTCGAGAATGTCATACAGCGCGAGGAGCAGGCTATAACCTACCTCAAATACGGCATCGCCTGCCCGCACGCCCGATCGGATCATAACGGCGAAATGACCTGCGTAATCGGCTGGAGCCCTGACGGCATCGAATACGGCAACACCGACGGATGGCCAGTGCATCTGATCCTGATGTACTTTGTCCCCTACTCGGCCCGCAACGCCTATCTGACCGAACTGTCGACCCTTGCCCGGGTCATCGAGGCCGACGAAACCAAACACGAACTGGTCAACCTCAAGGATCTGAGCGAGGTCAAAGACCGACTTGAATCATGGATCGCGGCGATGGAGGGGCGTGAAGACGCGGATGAGGATCGTGAACAGGTGCTACGCGCCACATGCACAGTCCTCAGCCAACTGCTGATGCCTGACATTGTCGAGATGCTAGAAGACCGGCGACTGAACGACCTGCGCATTTTCCTCGCCGCGCAACCCGCCCCGGAAATCGCGGAACTTATAACCGCCCTGAACGCCTCCGACCAGATACTGGTCTTCCGGCTGCTGCCAAGAAACTTGGCCGATGATGTCTTCTCCCTGCTCGAATACCCATCGCAAAACCTTCTGCTCGGAAACATGGCGCAGGACGAAACGCGCCGAATCCTTTCTGCGCTGTCGCCGGATGACCGGACCGCGCTCTTCGAGGAACTGCCGGCGAGCGTGCTGCAACGCCTGCTGAACCTGTTGAGCGACAAGGAACGCAAACAGGCACTAAGCCTCCTCAGCTATCCTAAAGACAGCGTCGGGCGCTTGATGACCAACCGCTATGTCTCCGCCTGCGAGGAATGGACCGTCGCCCGCACGTTGGAACACATACGCGCCAAGGGCAACGACTCGGAAACCGTGATGATGGTCTACATCACCAACGAGAAAGGCGTCCTGGTTGACGACCTTCGCCTCAGGAAATTGATTCTCGCGGATCCCACGACGCTCATCTCCGATCTGATGGACCGGCAATATGTCGCCCTGCATTCTTTGCAGGACCGCGAAGATGCGGTCATGGTCTTCAAGAAATACGACCTTTACGCCCTTCCGGTCGTCGACTCGGCAGGCATCCTGCTGGGAATCGTCACGAATGACGACATTCTCGACGTGTCTGAAGCGGAAGCCACCGAAGACTTCCATAAGGTCGTGGCCATACGTCCTCTGAGCGCCGGATACCTCAAGACGCCTCTATCAACGCTGTACCGCAGCCGCATGCCATGGCTGGTCACGCTGGTTTTCGTGAGCATCTTTTCCGGAGCCGGCATAGCGCATTTCGACAAGCTGATCGGGTCGTTCGTGGCCCTGGTTTTCTTCCTGCCGCTGTTGATCGCCAGCGGCGGCAACGCCGGTTCGCAGTCCGCCACTCTTATAATCCGCGGCATGGCGCTCGGCGAATTGACGCTTACAGATTTCTTTAAAGTTTTTTGGCGAGAGCTGCTGGTTTCACTGAACCTTGGACTGTCCATGGCGGCGGCGGTGTTCCTGCTTGCCTGGTGGCGCGGCGGCATTCACATTGGCATGGTGGCCGCACTTTCAATGACCCTGATAGTGGTCACCGGCAGCCTGATCGGCATGGCACTTCCGTTCGTCCTGCGCAGGTTAAAGGTAGACCCTGCCGTGGCAAGCAGCCCGCTGGTGGCATCGCTGGCAGATATCTTGGGGGTACTGATCTATCTTGGCATCGCTTCCGCATTGCTGTAAGCGGCAAAAGCGTCCGCCCTAAA
>CAYRZP010000110.1:0-4653 GCA_964428885.1 uncultured Lentisphaeraceae bacterium | reverse complement strand
TCTATCTTGGCATCGCTTCCGCATTGCTGTAAGCGGCAAAAGCGTCCGCCCTAAAGCAAGGCCGCGCACTATAATCCGGCCATCTCACTCCTTCACCTCGCTTGCCTATAACTTCAAAGTTCGATGTTCGCAGTTCTGCGTTCAAGTTCCCCGTTCGTTTGTTCCCAGCCACCGGGCAGCGGGCTTCCCTCTCACAACTCAACACTTCCAGATTTCTATTTCCTCTTCCCGGACAGCACCAGCCCGGCATGTGAAGCGTACGCGCCGCGCGGATCATTGGCGTATGCTTTAAGTACCTTCTCTCCGAGTCCATGATTGTCGCCCAGACGGTACAGCGCTCGCGCCACAGCCAACTCGCGCAGGGTCTTTGTGCGCTCTTTGTCGCCCTCAACATTAGAGTATCCAGGCACAACCGGGATTTCCGGACCCATGACTATCGAATGTCCTGCGACTCCTTCTTTGGCAAGCAGTTCCGCCAATACCGGCGCGACCGAGCGGTCGCCGATCGCCTCCAACGCCATCGCCACCGCCCTGAAGTGCGAGAACTCCTGAGCGCTATCGAGCGCGCGCGCCTTCTTGATCAAGGCCGGCAAAGCCTTCGAAGACCGGGCACGTCCGAGCGCGATGACATAACTGTCCACCCAACTGACGCTGCGGTTGAACTGGCCCATGCCGCGGAAGTTCCAGCCCTTGTCCCAATCCGAAGCATCAACCTTCTCTATCAGAAGATCCTCGCCGTCCGCATGACCCATCATGGCCAGAACATGCGCATACTTGAGTCGCGCGTCCTTGTCTTTACCGTTTTTCAGCGCCTCCTTCAGTAGCGGCACACTGCGGGCATAATCGGCCATGACAACGCTCAACCCCTGATAGCTGTCCGGAATACGCGCCACCGCCTCGATAAAACGCGCGTCCGGCAACGGGTAGGAATCCTTCCACCCCAAAACCTTTTCCGGCAGAATCTGCTTGTCGATCAGGTGCCTCTGCAAGGCGCGGATGTTCACGGCGCGCACCGTCACGCCGTCACGCAGCGCCATAACCGCGGCCACGCCTGCGGCATACCCTTGATTCTGGATGTCGGGCTGCATGCGCAGGATCGGCATGGCGTCGCGGTGCGCGCTCATCCCCAAACCGATCACCAGCACCCCGTCCAACTTTTTCGGCAACATGCAGCGATAAGGCAAATTCACCATCATGCTGTCATGTCCGGGATCCTCGATGAAAAAGTTCTCGTGAACCGTGTGACCGTGCGAATCGAAATTGCTGGCGGTCTGCACCACGACATCCGGGTAAGTGCGCTCGTTGACCACATCCAGCGGTGACATGTAAAACGCCCCGACCAAGCGCCGACGCTCACGGCTGTTGAGCACCTGCGACTGGTCCCAAACCGTCTCGCTCATGCTGTAGCGCGAACGCAAGGCGAAGAAATACAGGTCGGCGGCGTCGGTGTCGTCCAAAAATCCGAAATCCGTGTTGGTGTAACTTGCGCCCATGTTGCGCGGCGTCTGCCCGGCCCCCTGCAGCGCAAGCTCGCCAGCGGTTATGAATTCGGTCTCCTCGCCCGCCATCGCCGGCAGCTCGGCATTCCCCGTAGCATCGATCGCCACCTTGCACCTGATGACGCCACGCTCGCCACACGGCGTCACCACCACCACTCCGGCCAAACGCCCGCCATCGACCAACACCCCATGCGCCATGGTGCCGTACCAGACCTCGGCACCTGCGGCACGGTTCTCCCGGCGGTACCATTCCGATTTACTCTGGCTGAATACCGCTCCGGTTTTCTTGACACCCTCGTCAATCTCTTTCGTGAAGCCGACCCGGTTGCCGAAATAATACAGCCCGATCAGGCCTTCGGTCTGCACTCCGCCCATGTGGTAAAGGTATTCGCACACGATCGTCTTGGCGCCCTGCCTCGCCGCAGCTATACCCGCCGGACCTCCGCCGGTCCCGGCGCCGGCCACCAAAACATCGCACTCTGCCAACACCGGCAGATCCTTCGGATCAGCCTCTACTGTCCCTGCCGTGTTTGAAAGATACGGCGGCAAACCCCGCGTGTGCTCAAACACCCGTCCTGCCCCCGCCGCCCGCTGACTGACGCCGCGCAAACGCACTGCCCCCACCTCGCCGCGCCCGCGCGCGTCTGCCGCCGCGGCCGCACCGACACGTTCGCCTGCGGCCATCAGATTGCCCGGCTTCACAAGTTCGGCGGCGGCGGCGCGCGAAACGTCCGCCAGCGCCCCCAGCACATACAGGTTCTCAATCCCCTTCGGCTTGAACACTTTCAGATCCAGGGCGTCAACCCCCTGCCAACCCGCCCGCGAAGTGGCTGTTCCGGCGATATGGTCCGGAGGAACCAGCAGAAGCGCGTCCGCCGAGTCAAGCTGTGTCGCAACAAAAGTCAGATCCCTGGCCCGCTGTTCGGCCTCGGCAAACGATCGCGATGATCCGTCTTTCATCGGTATGTCAATCTCGCATTCGAACATCCGGCCCTTGATCTCATCCGGCATGCCCTTCGGCGGGCGGATGCCGGTCACGCGGGCATCATACAGACCGAAAAGCTCTTTGACCCGCACTCCCTCGGCCTGCGGGGCCTCTCCGGCTATCACAACCCGCCGGAACGTGTACACGCCGGACGGGAAAGGCGCGGATTGGGCTCCCGCCGACCGCGCCAGAACGCCACGTTCGGTGGCGTCTATCACCACCCTGGCCTTGACCGCCTGCCGCCCGCTGCGGTTGGCCAGCACCACCCCCGACACTAGGCCGACGGTGTCCGTAAGGAGGTCGGTGGCTAAAGTTCCGGTGATGAAGCTTACCCCGGCTTTCATCAGCGCCTCGTCCAAGGTTTTCTTCACTTTCAGAGGCGTGGTTCCCTCAGTCACCCGCGCGCGTTCGGCTTCATCGGTCGCGGGAAGAACGAAAAGTTCGCCTAACAACTGCCTTTTATATGTCTTGTTCAGCACAGCAGAATACTTGAGGTATCTAAACTTGCCGGCGACCGGCATGGTCATAATCGCATGCTCAGCGCTCAGTCCGCCACGCCTCTCGGCGGTCTCGGCCAGCTTGCTCCAGAGCTGCCTGTCGTTGCTGCCGTGCACCATCAGCCTTTCAGTGGCGAAGCCGTTGTCGCCGTGACGCTCGAAAATTGCCGCGCCGACAACACTCAGTTCGATCACCGCTCCCAGATCCAGCATGATCGCCACATCCCCGTCAAACTGCACACTCTCGTTAACCGCCGACGACCATTTGCCGTCCGCAAGCATCTTGCCGGAAACATCCTTATGCGGCGTCGAGGCCTGTCGGTCAGCCTCGTAGGTAAACGGTAGCGAACGCATGTTCGTCTGCGCGAAAGAAAACATCTGGCTGACAAGTTTGCACCGCGTGTCTTCGCCAGTCTCAATCCGCAGCCGCATCTTGCCCGCCATGTCTTCACCGAGATACGGCCGCGGCGCGGCCAGAAAAACTCTGGCGCCGGCCTCCGCCGCCTTGCAGGCCGCAGCCACCGCCCCGGATGATCCGCCCACCACGACAACGTCGACATCCTGCACCAGCGGCAGCGTTTTGCCACCTTCAACGACAACCGCCCCGCAATCCAAAAGTCCTGCCGCAACCGACACGACCAAACAAACAGCAAGACCCAGTATTTTTTTCATTGTGTCATTCCAGTCGCTTCAACAAGACGCTTAACGCATTATTTATAAACCCCTGACGCGGGCGAAACCCGCAACCCAATCCCCTCTAACACAACGGGCACAAAGGTTTCTTTACAAACAATCTATTCCACCTTTGTGCCCTTCGAGGCTTCGTGTGAAAAACAACTTCACTGTCACCTTTTGTTTCTGCCGAAAACCAGCCGCCGCGCGGCCAGCATGAAAACGTCGAACAGCATCCGTCCGCCGCTCGAGAATATCCGCACTGTCGAAAGGCAGCTGTAGTCCCAGTTGACTGTCACCTCGACCACCTTGAAACCGAAGTCACGCGCCATCGCGATCATCTCAACATCAAAAGCGAAACGCTTGGTCCGCAGGTTGCCGAATATCTCCTTGGCCGGCGCGCTGCGGAACAGCTTGAACCCGCATTGCGTGTCGCGGATGCCGTGGACGCCGGACATTCTGACCAGAATGTTGAAAACGCGGCTCAGCACCCGCCGGTACAGCGGCGGCGCTTTGCCGATGTGCGCCCCGTGTACCGCGCGCGACCCGCAGGCGATGTCCGCCCCGGCGTCGATCGCGTCCTTCAGCCTGCGCCAGTCTTCCAGCGGCGTGGAGAGGTCAGCATCAGACATGAGGATCAGATCCCCTTCCGCCGCAAGAATGCCGGTCTTAACCGCGAACCCCTTGCCCTGGTTACGCGGGTAACGCAACAGGCGCATGCCCGGATCTTCCGTTTCCGCGATGACGGTGTTAACGATGGCGGCACTGTCATCCGGCGACCCGTCGTCAACAAAGATCACGTCCACATCAACCCCGTTGTCGCTTTCGTCCGCCTTGAAAGCGATCACGCGACTGATCGAATCCTTCAGTCTCCGGTGTTCCTTAAAGACCGGCATCACCAATGTCAAACGCATAATTATCCCCCATATCGTCTGGAAACTATAGCATGTTTGATAAAGCTGACGCACCCTTAAACCTTGTCCTAGATTCGATGCGCGTT
>CAYRZP010000109.1:0-6957 GCA_964428885.1 uncultured Lentisphaeraceae bacterium | reverse complement strand
GAAGGCCCCGGCCAACTTCTTAACAGGCGTGCGGTGATGCTTATACCAGGAGCTTGTCATCGCGCTTCTCGAAGTCGAAAAGGCGAACCTGCTCGACACGGCGATGACCGGTGTCTGGCGCGCCGGCCTCGCCGCCGTCGAGGCATCACGGTGCTATACGTGCCTGCCGGAGGTCGGCGCCGGACGGGCGTTCAACTGGTGCGTCTTCGGCTGCGCGAGCGAGCAGGTCCGTCTTGCGGCCGGGCTTGGCGGTGACCCCGCGCACGTCGAGAAGTATGTGGCCGACCAGATCAGGTGGCTCGACGCCAACGGCATGTACCGCGATCCGGACCAGCCGGCGGTTTACGACTTTGTCACGCGTCTGCAGTTTATGACGCTACTGCATTTTGGATACGACGGCCCGTCGCGCGCCAAGCTTGAGGCACTGCTAGACGCATCCGCTGAACCGACGCTGGCGATGCTTTCGGCCTGCGGCGAGATCCCCTACGGCGGACGGAGCAACCAGTTTCTCCACAACAACACGTTCTACGCGGCCGTATGCGAATGGTATGCGGCCCGCGCGCGGCGCCGCGGCGAATTCCGTCTTGCGGCGCGTTTCGCCGGTGCGGCGCGTGCCGCCGTGGAAGATCTGCGCGCATGGCTTGTGCTCCGGCCCATGCGCCATGTGAAGAACCTCTATCCGCGCGGCAGCGGAAAGCGCGGTTCCGGCATGGGTTGCGAAGAGTACGCCTACTTCGACAAGTACATGGTGACGATGGGCTCGTGGGCAATGATGGCCTATGTGCTGGCCGACGACGGCGACGATACCGCCGCCGTCGAGCCCGGCGACGCTCCGCTCGCCTTCGCCACGACGCCGGATTTCCATTTCGTGTTTCTGCGGGCGGGCGACTATTCGGCGCAGTTCGACTATGCCGCCGACAGGCACTACGATTGCGACGGCCTCGGCCGCATCCACCGGCGTGGCGCGCCGGCGGCGATCTGCCTTTCCACGCCGTGTGCGCAGAAGCCGAAATACCGCACGGAACATCCCAATGCGAGATCCCTCGCGATCGCGCCTGTCGCAGAAGGCAGGCTCGAGCCGGTGGACAGCGGCCATAACAGTGATGCGGCCTGGGCGAAATGGCGGCAGGGTTCGGCCGAATGGACCTGTCGCCTGGGGGCCGGAGGCCTCTCGTCCGTCCTGACCGGGGCTGGGCCGCTTGCGTTGTCGCTTCCCGCCTTCTCCTTCGACGGGCAGGAGAACACGGATGTCTCGTGTGATGGCAGGCGGCTGACCGTCCGCTACAGAGGCTGGGCATGCGTCTACGAGACGGATGGAGAAATCGTGGATACGGGAATCGTCTGCAGCATTCTTCTCAATTCGTATTGCCACGCGTGGATCTGCACACCGTCGTATTGGCTGCGTCGCGCGAAAGAGGAAGGCGTCAGGCAGATTCGCCGCGCCATTCGCTCGGGCTTTTGCCGAAGCGTTTCCTGAAGAGGCGGGAAAAGTGCGCCGGGGATTTGAAACCGGCCTGCGTCGTGATCCGCGCGACGGCTCTTCCTGTCGTCTCAAGAAGGTGCTTCGCCGTGTTCAGCCGCTCGTTTTCAAGGGCCTTGCGGATTGTCTCGCCGCGGCATTCCCCAAAACGCAGCTCGGCCAGCCGCCGCGATACGCCGAGGTGCCGGACAACGTCCTCCGGCGTGATCCGGTCGTTTGCGTATGCCCGGATGAACGACATCGCATTTTCGACTAGCGCGACCGACGGGGAGATGAACGACGTAGATTCTCTGGAAACGACCCGCTTCGTGGCGACCCGCAGGTCGCGTCGCAGTTTCTTCGCCTGGCCTGACATGATGGAGTCCAATGCGGCCGCCGCCTTCATGCCGATTTCATCATAGTCGGGGCGGATGCTTGAAAGTTGCGGCACGGCTACCGGACAGCATAATTCGTCGTCATCCACGCCCATGATTGCGACATCGTGCGGAATCTCCAGCCCGGCGGCGTAGCAAGCGTCCATCACATGCGTCGCCCGCCAGTCGTATGCGACGAGGACCGCCGCCGGACGCGGGATGGATTTCAGCCATTTCGCGAGCGCGGCGCAATCCGCAGAGGAACCGATATCGCCGCGCGGGGCGAACTCCATCGGCTTTCTTCCCTTTGCCGCGAGAATCCGGGCGAAGCCCTTCGCGCGGCCCAAAGACCATTCCGCGTCCTCCGGACGGGCGTGGACATAGCCGTAGGAGGCGAAGTTGCCGCAGCCTAGAAAGTGCCTTGCGGCGCATTCGCCGATCTTCTCGTTGTCCGTCCAAACGAACGCGGCATTGCCGCGTCCGGCGAGGGTCTTATCGAAGATGTTGACGAATGCCGCTGGCGTTTCCGACGATGCGATCCCCGCCATCGTCTCCGCCGGAGCCGTAAGCGTCATGATGATGCCGTCCGTTCCGTCGCGCTGGGCAGCTCGGAAGGCCTTGACGGTCATGTCGTCCGGCTCTTGCAGCAGCACGATGCGCCATGACCGCACCTTCGAGGCATAGCGGATTATGCCGGAAAGAATGTTTCTCCCGGAAGACTCGCAAAGTTTGGCGAGTACGAGAATTTTGCGGATCTTCTGCGTTTTCCTTTTTCGGCTTTTTATAACCGTCATGCCTTCTACTGTAACATACCCGAGCTGTTTTGTCATTTCCGTTTCAGTCAAATTATCGTTGCCTCTATAGTCAAACCCACCCGCCGGATTACGGCTTTTGCCGGAAGCGCATTTCTGCTTTAATACGGTCGGTCAAATGTCTGGAAAAATCACAGAGCAGGTCATCGAGGAAATCCGCGCCAGGGTCGACATCGTCGAACTTATCGGCGCGCGCGTGTCATTGAAGAAAGCCGGGGCTTCCTTCAAGGGCTGTTGCCCTTTCCACAATGAGAAGACACCCTCCTTCCACGTTAATCCGGCAAAGCAGTTCTACCATTGCTTCGGCTGCGGGGAGAGCGGCGACGTTTTCACCTTCCTCATGAAGCAGGACGGGCTGAGCTTCACGGACGCCGCCCGCGCTTTGGCTGAGCGCACTGGCGTGGTTATCGAGGAAACGCACGACGGTAAAGACAGCGCGCGCAAGTTGCTGTACGCCATCAATACCGAGCTGGCCGCATTTTACCAGCGTTGCCTGCGGCAGACCCAGGAGGCACAGGCGGCCCGCGACTATCTCGTAAAACGTAAAATTTCCGAAGACGCTGTCGAAGGGTTTGGCATCGGCTATGCCCCGGCCAGGCCGAAGAACTCCATCCTGCGATGGGCCGAGAAACATAACTTCACGCCTGCACAGCTCGCCGCCGCCGGCGTGCTCCGCGCGCCTGAGGGAAATGCGTCGTCCGATGATTTCTATGACCGTTTCGCCGGACGCCTGATGTTCCCGATCCACGACCGCCCCGGACGCGTCGTGGCTTTCAGCGGCAGACTGCTCGACGAACGCCGCAAAGCCGCGAAATACGTGAACAGCCATGAAACGGATATCTTCACGAAAGGCCGCGTGCTATT
The DNA here is from genome assembly GCA_964428885.1 of uncultured Lentisphaeraceae bacterium. Taxonomy (GTDB): domain Bacteria; phylum Verrucomicrobiota; class Kiritimatiellia; order RFP12; family UBA1067; genus JAQVQN01. Next base: position 3,448 of record CAYRZP010000109.1, on the reverse strand, counting down.
CGCACTGGACAAAGCCTCTTCGCATATCGTCAAACACCCGCACCGCGAAGCGATAATCTGCGAAGGCCAGATTGACGTCATCCGCTGCCACGACTCGGGTTTCAACACCGCGGTCGCGTCGCAAGGCACCGCCTTCACCAAAGAGCACGTGCGCCTGCTGAAAAGGTACGCCGACAGCGTCGTGCTCGTTTTCGACGGCGACAGCGCCGGCCGCAAGGCGGCCTTGCGCACCGGCGCGCTTTTCCTTGAGGAGGAGATGCCCGTGCGCGTGGCGGTCCTGCCACAAGGCGAAGACCCCGATTCAATCCTGCGCGACCGGGGCGCGTCCGCCTTCAGCGCACTGCTTGAGAACGCCGGTTCCATCACAGCCTTTCAGATCAGGGCTTTCCGCGAGGACGAGCCCCACCCGGATTCGATCGACGCCCTTAACCGAATCACGCGTGAAGTTTTCGAGACGCTGGCGGGCTGCGACGGCGCCGTGCTGCGCACACGCTTGCTGCAAGAGGCTTCCGAACTGCTGCACCTTCCTTACAGCGCCCTGGAAGCCGACCTTGATAAACACAGGGAGACCGCCCGCAAGCGCGCCGCCTATGCCGCCTCGTTCGCTTCCGCGCCGGCCTCCGGCCAGAACTCCGCCGGACACGTCCGGACTCACGATCCTGAGCATAATGAGGGTCCCCTTCTGGATGCGCGGGCCAGCCGCGAACCAAACGAGGCCGCGACGCAGCCTCCGTCAGGCTGCGAACGCTCGCTGTGCGAGCTGCTGGTCGAGCACGAGCACGACCACGCGCTGCTGGGGCTGGTCGAGGAATTCCTGCCGGAACACATGATCGAGCACCCCTTCGCCACTATGCTGATCCGCACTTTGTCTGAACAGCGCCGCACCGGCGATGACCTGCTTGCCAGACTGCATCAAACTGTGGAACCGGGCTGGATGCCGCTGCTTGAAGACCTGCTGACGCACAAGCACAAAATGCTGGGCGCCAAAGAAATGACCAAGGAGGACGCGGCCCGCGATTTGATCACCAAGATCTGGATCGCCGCCATCAAGAAGCGGCGCGGACAGATAGATCCAGCTTCGACCGCGGAAAACGACGCGCAGCGCCTGAATCTTTCGACGCTCATGAAAAAGCTCGAGACGCTGCCTTGGGACAGCGCCAGCATGATCATGCGCGGTGAAATCAAAAACGGGCTTCAAGCGCCGGACGCCTCAGACTCCTGACCGGCCGGCGGTTTCGGCTGGATCTTGCGCACATGCAGCGGATAACGCATGCGGAGCTTCTGATCCAACAGAATCTCCACCCAGTGTGTGCCGGCCTGACGGAACGCCAGATTGATGAAGACCTCGACTGTCGTGGCGACTTGCTGCTCGCCGGAGAGCCTGATCGGCACCGGCTGACCCTCGCCGACCACAGTCACCCCGTCCGGCGCTACGATCCTGGAACGCTGCGTAAATTCGCCCTCGCCCATGCACCAGCGGTTCATCAGGCAGATCTTCGGGCAGACCGGCTGGTTAACCGGCTGCATCAGCCCGTCGAAAATCCCTATCAGCAAAAACTTGCCGTTGCGCTCCTGGCGCACATCGTCACACAAAACGCTCGCCTGCAGATCTGGTATCATAATAACCTCTCGAAAAATCAAATTTATGATACGCGATCGGAAACGGTTTTGACAGCACGAATGCGTTGCTGACATACGCGCCGTTTTCTGTTAAATTTAGTTCGCAAACGGGCGATTATGGCGTGTCCAGCCAGCCGGTTTTGCCGTTCGCGAATTCTCAACCTGATTGTCTTATGCTTCGTAATATAACTTTGAAATGGTGGCGTTTCTGGGTCGAGGGAGACGAGCTCTCCATCAAAACCGGAAGGGCGCTCGCCCTATGCGCGCTGACCGGACTCTTCGCTGGACTTGCCGCCGCCGGCTTTTACTGGCTGCTGGAAACCGCGCGGCACCTGCTGGTCGGGTCTCTGGCGAATTTCGCGCCGCCACCAGCGGCCGGCGAACAGGATCTCGTTCACTCCGCATTGAAAGGCCCGCCGCTGAAATGGGCGCTGCTGGCACTGCCTGCCGCCGGCGCGCTTATAAGCTCGATGCTGCTGCGCTGGCTAGCCCCTTCGGCGAGCGGCCACGGCACCGACGCCGCCATTTACGCCTATCACCGCGAGGAAGGCCGCATCCCTTTTCTGGTCATACCCATGAAAGCGCTGGCCTCCGCCATCGTGATCGGCTCCGGCGGCTCCGCCGGCTGCGAGGGCCCGGTCACGCAGATCGGCGCCGGCTGCGGTTCGGTGCTGGCCCAGTGGCTCGGTCTAAATGTCAAGGAGCGCCGGATGCTGCTCGCCGCCGGCCTGGCCGCCGGCGTCGGAGCGATCTTCCGGGCGCCCCTGGCGGGCGCGATCTTTGCCGCTGAAATTTTTTACAGCGGACTGGACATCGAATACGAGGTGATGATCCCCTCGCTGGTGGCATCCACCATCGCCTACACCGTCTTCGCGCTTTTCTTCGGCTGGCAGCCGCTGTTCACTATGCCGCATATCGCCTTCGACAACGCCTGGAAACTGCTACCCTATATGATTCTGGCGATCGTCGTGGCGCTGGGATCAAAATTTTATGTGATCGTCTTCCGCCAGAGCGAGACGTTCTGGCGCTCGTCAAGCCTGCCGGCCTGGTCGCGCCCATGCGTCGGCGGAATGATCACCGGCACTATCGGTTTCTTCATCCCCCAAGTGCTGGGCTCGGGTTACGGCTGGGCGCAGCAGGCGCTGAATGTGGGCAGCCCCCTCAACGAAAACCCCGGCACACTCACCGCCGCCGCCCTGCTTCTGATCTTTTTCGGCAAGGTGATCGCCACCTCGTGCACCGTGGGCAGCGGCGGCAGCGGCGGCCTGTTCGGTCCGGCCCTGGTCTCCGGCGCGCTGCTCGGCGCGGCCTGCGGTTCGGTGCTGGCCCGACTCTTCCCGTCCATGGATATTTTCCCCGGATTCTTCGCCATGGTCGGCATGGCCGGATTCCTGGCCTCCGCAATACGCGTTCCCATCGCGGCGATCATCATGGTCAGCGAGATCACCGGCAACCATGAGCTGCTGCTCCCTACAATGTGGGTGTGCGGCATCGCCTATCTGACCGGGTACGGCAAACCACTTTACCGCAGCCAGGTCCGCACCCGTGACTGTTCGCCGGCGCACAGCCGCAGCGCTGAAACTTCCGAAGAGGTGCAAGCGCCATGAAAAAACTGCTGGTGATCGAAGCGGCGGGCCTGGGTTGGGATTTCTTGACGCGCAACGGCGTCGGCGCGCTCGGCGGGCTCGCGCCGCGCCCGCTGCAGAGCGTCTTCCCGGCCCTCACCTGCACCGTCCAGGCCACCTTGCGCACCGGCCTGCCGCCCGCCGGACACGGCGTTCTGGCCCACGGCTTCTAGGACCCAGCCCGCCGCAAACCCCTGGGCGGG